>JAWKRT010000004.1 GCA_041389495.1 Myxococcota bacterium
TCGCGGTTGCGCCAGCCGAGCACGGGATGCGGCTCGGACCAGGGGTCGTCGGTCGTCGGCGGGGCCTGCGGCGCGAGCCCGGCCGCGCGCGCGACGAGCTCGCCCGCGAGCGCCGCGAGCGCGAGTGCGAGCGCGAGCGCGGCGCACGCGAAGACGGCGCGGCGCACGCGATCAGGCGCGCCGCAGCGCGCGGAACGGAGTCGTCCGATCCTCGCGCGGCTCGCGCGGCAGGCCGAGCACGCGCTCGCCGATCCCGTTGCGGTGCACCTCGCACGTGCCGCCGCCGATCGTGCCCATCGGGAAGTCGAGGTACTGGCCCTGCCAGTAGCCCTCGGCCGGCGCGTCGGCGCCGTCGAGCAGCCCGTCGGCGCCGAGCAGGTCGAGAGCGACGGCGTCCTTGAACGCGCGCGACTCCGCCCAGAACACCTTGAGGACGGATCCATCGACGTCGGGTGTGCGTCCCGCGCGCACGGCCGCCTGCATGCGCGTGCGGAAGAGCTCGAGGATGCGCTCGTTCAGGTACACGCGCGCGAGGCGCTCGCGCGTGTCGGCGTCGTCGAGCCGCCCGGCCGTGCGCGCGAGCGCGGCGAGCGCGTCGACGTCGCGCGTGCCGATCGCCGACGTCCCGATCATCACCGACTCGTTGGCGAGCGTCGTGCGCGCGACGGCCCAGCCGCCGTCGACCTCGCCGAGCACGTCGGCCTTCGGGACGCGCACGTCGCGGAAGAACACCTCGTTGAAGTGCACGCCGCCCGTGCTCGTGACGAGCGGGCGCACGTCGACCCCCGGCGCGCGCACGTCGGCGACGAGGCACGTGATGCCGGCGTGCTTCGGCGCGTCGGGGTTCGTGCGCACGAGGAGCAGGCCGAGGTCGGAGTACTGCGCGCCCGTCGTCCACAGCTTCTGTCCGTTGACGATCCACGCGTCGCCCGCGTCCTCGGCGCGCGCGCGCAGGTTCGCGAGGTCGGAGCCCGCGTCGGGCTCGCTGAAGAGCTGGCACCAGACGTCGTCGCCCGAGAGCAGGCGCGGCACGTAGTGCCGCCGCTGCTCCTCGGTCCCGTACGCGAGCAGCGCCGGTCCGACGAGGGCGATGATCGAGGCGAGGAAGCCGGTCGTGCAGTCGAAGGCGCGCATCTCCTCGTGGAACACGATCTGGTGGGCGGCCGTGAGCCCCCGCCCCCCGACCGACTCGGGCCACGTGAGCGCGGCGAAGCCGCCTTCGTACAGGCGGCGCTGCCAGGCGCGGCAGCGCTCGAAGTGCGCGGCTTCGGCCTCCGGCGTGTGGTGGCGCAGCACGGACTCGTCCGCGTCGGTTCCCGTGCGCGGCCGCGCGTTCGCGGCGAGCCAGGCGCGCGCCTCGCGCCGGAACGCGGCCTCCTCGGGCGTGTCCTCGATGCGCATGTCGGCGTGCCTCCCGGGTGCGCGGCGCGCCGTCAGCGCGCGAGCGCGAGCGCGGCGACGCGCGCGCGGTGCCAGCGCGCGTCGCCGAGCAGCGTCGCCGTCGACGTCGCGCGGCGAAGGTAGAGGTGGGCGTCGTGCTCCCACGTGAAGCCGATGCCGCCGTGGATCTGCACGTTCTCGCGCGCGGCGTGCGGATAGGCCTCGGACAGGAAGGCCTTCGCCGCACTCGCGTCGAGCGCGAGGCCGGGCTCGTCGAGCGCCGCGCACTCGACGGCGCGATCGACGAGCGAACGCGACGCCTCGAGCGCGATCCACACGTCGGCGGCCTTGTGCTTGACGGCCTGGAACGACCCGATCGCGCGCCCGAACTGGCGGCGTTCGCGCGCCCACGCGACGGACGCCTCGAGCACGTGCTCGGAGCCGCCGAGCATCTCGGCGGCGAGGATCGACGTCGCGACGTCGAGCGCGCGCTCGAGGGCGGGGCCGTCCGCGCCGGGCGTCGCGAGCGGCGTCGCCGCGACGCCGTCGAACGCGAGCGACGCGATGCGCCGCGTGCGGTCGAACGTGCGGCGCAGGCGGCGCTCGAGGCCGCGCGCCGCGGCGTCGACGACGAAGGCGCCGAGCGCGTCTTCCGCCCCGGCCGCCTCGACGCGCGCGATCGCGACGACGCGCGCCGCCACGTGGCCGTCGACCACGTGCGGCGCGAGCCCGTCGATGCGCCAGCCGTCGCTCGCGCGGCGCGCGCGCAGCGGCGTCTCCGCGCGGTCGGCGGGCGTCGCGAGCGCGAGCACCTCGCCGCTCGCGATCGCGCCCTCGAGCTCCGCGCGAAGCGGCGCGTCGGCCGCGCCCGCCACGACGCTCCCGGCGAGTGCGACCGTCGAGAGGTACGGCGCGCAGACGAGCGCGCGCCCCATCTCGCGCGCGACGAGCGCGACCTCCGCGAGGCCGAGGCCCTGGCCGCCGCGCTCCTCGGGGATCGCGACGCTCTGCAGCCCGAGCTCCTCGGCCATGCGCTTCCACAGCGACGCGTCGTAGCCGGCCTCGGTCTCCATCGCGCGGCGCACTTCGCCCGGCGGCGACGTCTCGGCGAGGAAGCGCCGCACGCCGAGCGCGAGCTCGCGCTGCTCCTCCGAGAGGGAGAGGATCACGCTCGGATGCCTCCGGTGTCGCGCGTCGCGCCGGCCGCGCGGCGCGGGACGCGTACTCTACGATCGATCCCCGCCGCTGTCAGAGCGCGCCGCGCGCCCGGGGCCGCGCGCCTGCCGCAGGGGACGGGACGACGAACGAGGCCCGGCGCGCCGCGCGGGCCGGGGGGCGGTGCCGTGCCGGAGGCGTTCGCGGTCGACGCGCAGATGATCGGCGTCGTGGGCGCACTGATCGTGCTGGCGCCGATCGCGGCGTCGGCATGCCAGCGCGTGCGCGTTCCGCCGCTCGTCGGCTACCTGCTGCTCGGCGCGGCGCTGCGCGCCGCCGACGACGCGCTCGGCTTCGCGAGCGCGCCCGTCGTCGACGCGCTGCGGCTGCTCGCGAACCTCGGCATCGTCGCGCTGCTGTTCTCGGTCGGGATCTCGAGCCGTCCCGCGGCGCTCGCCGCGAAGCTCCCCGACGCCGCGCCCATCTGGCTGTGCGACGTCGCGGTGTCCGGCGGGCTCGCATTCGCCGCGGCGCTCGCGCTCGGGCTCGGAACGGTCGGCGCGCTCGTCTGCGCGGCCGCCTTCTCGGCGACGAGCGTGGGCGTCTCGGTCGGCATGTGGCGGGACGCCGGGAGGCTCGACACCTCCGAGGGCGAGCTGCTCGTCGACGTCGCGGAGCTCGACGACGTGTCGGCGATGGCGCTGATGGCGCTCGTCTTCGCGCTGATTCCGGAGCTCGCGAGCGGCGGCGGCGTGCCGCTCGGCGTGCTCGCGCGCGAGCTCGGCGGGTTCGCGCTGCGCTTCGCGGGCTTCCTCGCGCTGTGCGTCGCGTTCGCGCGCTTCGGCGAGCCGCGCGTCGGCGCGTTCGCGGCGCGGCTGCGGCGGCCGCCCGAGCGCATGCTCGTCGTCGCCGGCGTGGGCTTCGTGATCGCGTCGCTCGCCGGCGCGCTCGGGTTCGGGCTCGCGGTCGGCGCGTTCTTCGCGGGCCTCGTGTTCTGCCGCGACCCCGCGGCGGTGCGCACGGAGGCGTCGTTCCAGGACATCACGGCGTTCGCGACGCCGTTCTTCTTCGTGTGGATCGGCTTCGGCGTGCACGCCGGGAGCCTCGGCGGCGCGGCGCCGCTCGCGCTCGCGCTGCTCGCGGTGGCCGCGGTGGGCAAGTTCGCCGGTAACTTCGCGGCCGCGTCGTTCGCGACGTCGCCGCGCGCGGCCGCGCTGCTGGCCGCGAGCATGATCCCGCGCGCGGAGATCGCGATGGTCGTGTTCGACCAGGCGCACGTGCTCGCGCCGCGCGACGTGACGCACGAGCTCTACACCGCCGCGGTCCTCGCGTGCGCGGCGACGTGCCTGCTCGCGCCCGCGCTGGTCGGGCCGTTGCTCGCGCGCGCAGCTCGTTAGGCGGCGCGGCTACTCCTCGATGCCGGCGTGTCCGCCCTCGCCGGTGAGGATCGTCTTCACGACCTTGCCGGCCGCGTTGCGCGGGAGCGGCGCGGCGCGCACCTCCCACAGCGAGGGGACCTTGAACGGAGCGAGGCTCTCCGCGCACCACGCGGCGAGCGCGTCGACGTCGACGCGCTGGCCGGGCTCGGGCACGACGATCGCCTTCACCTCCTGGCCGAGCTCGGGATGGTCGACGCCGACGACCGCCGCCTCGCGCACCGTCGGGTGCAGCTCGATGCGGCCCTCTATCTCGACGGGGTACACGTTCTCGGCCGCGCGCAGGATCATGTCGCGCGCGCGCGAGTTGATGTAGAGGCGCCCGTCGACGAGCCTGCCGATGTCGCCCGTCGCGAGCCAGCGGCCCGCCTTCAGCGTCGACTTGGTCGCCTCCTCGTTGCGGAAGTAGCCGAGCATCAGGTACGCGCTGCGCACGTGGATCTCGCCCTCCTCGCCCTCGGGCAGCGGGCGGCCCGCGTCGTCGCGGATCTCCACGTCGACGGTCGGGTGGATGCGGCCGGTCGAGTCCGGGTGGTCCCAGAGCTCGTTGCCCATCTGGCTCGCGACCGTCGCGACCGTCTCCGACGAGCCGTAGCCGATGCCGAGCGCATCCTTCCCGTTGGCCGCGACCTCGACGATGCGGCGCACATAGGCCGGGCTCACCGGCGCGCCGCCGCACGCGAGGTTGCGCAGCGACGAGAGGTCGTACTCGCCGACGCGCGGATGGTTGAGCACGCGCGGGCCCATCGAGCCGAGTCCCGACCACGAGGTGACGCGCTCGCGCTCGATCAGCGCGAGCACGTCCTCGGCGTCGAACTTGCCCGAGCGCCACACCGTGCGCGCGCCCGACGCGAGCATCAGGATGCAGCCCGAGAAGAGCCCCGAGACGTGGAAGAGCGGCACCGTGAGCAGCGCGCAGTTGCGCGGCGCGGCGGGGTCGGGGCGCGCGCCGCTGCGCAGGAGGTTGTAGAAGCCGACCGCTTGCGTGACCTGCACGAAGCCGACGAGGCCGCGGTGCGAGATCAGCGCGCCCTTCGGCCGGCCCGTCGTGCCGCTCGTGAACAGGATGAGCGCCGGGTCGTCCTCGGCGATCGCGTGCGACGGGAGCTCGGCCGGCGGCCCGGCGAGCAGCGCGCCGAAGTCGTCCTCGATGCGCACGACGGGAACGCCCGGGTCGTCGCCCTCGAGGCGCGCGAGCCGCTTCGCGTCGCCGATCAGCAGGCGCGGCTCGGCGAGGCCGATCCCGTACTCGATCTCGTCGCGCGTCCACCAGCCGTTCAGGGCGACGGCGATGCCGCCGAGCGACACGACGGCCCAGAACGACAGGATCCACTCGGGGCAGTTCGCCGCGAGGATCGCGACGCGGTCGCCGGGGCCGACGCCGTGCTGCTCGCGCAGCGCGCGCGCGAGGCGGGCCACGAGCTCGACGTTCTCCGCGTACGAGATGCGCCGGTCGCCGTGCACGACGTACTCGGCGTCGCCGTGGGCGGCCGAGCCTGCGAGCAGGTCGCGCAGGCTGCGCGGGCGGCGCGCGAAGACGGGAAGGCGCTCGCCGAGCACCGTCTCCTCGGAGATCTCGAACGGGGCACCGGGCCCGAACACCGTCGCGTGCGCTTCATCGTGGGTCATGGGGCGCGCATTCTACCCAGCCCGTCGCGCGCCCGGCGTCCGGCGCGCGGGGCACCGCGGGGCGCCGCGTCGCGCGGACTTCCGGTCACCTGGGAAAGGTCCGTGATGTGGGACTTTGCACTCAAGCCCGTGACGGCCGCCACCGAATGGTTGCGCGCCCAGAACGGAGACCCCCATGCGACCCCTGCTCCTCGTCTGCCTCCTCGCGGCGCTCGCCGGCCCGTCCGCCGCGGACACCGACCCCCTCTATCAGCCCCGCGGCCCGGGCGCCGTGTTCCCGACCGTCGAGGCCGCCGCCGTCGACGGTCTGGCGCACGCCCACCGGGTCGAGCGCCGCAGCCAGAACTCCCGCCTCTCGCGCGGCGGCGTGATCCGCGCCGTCCCGGGCGGCTTCACGTACGACGCGCTCGTCGCCGCGAGCGAGGAGCACCCCGACGAGCTCACGCTCGTGCTCGCGCAGGACGTCGTCGCCCACTTCCATACCTATCCCCGCCAGAACCCGGCGATCGATCGCACGAACGAGGCCCACTCGGCCGAGGACCGCGCGATCGTGGACGAGCTCGACCGCCTCGGGCGCCCGTCCTACGTGCTCACGCCGTCGCTGCGCATCGTCGGCTACTACGGCCGCGACGCGCGCGCCGCCGTGCCGCGGGCCGTCCGCGCGGGGCGCGTGCCGTCCGAGGTGATGGTGGCGACCCTGCGCTCGGGTGCGGGCGCGGCGCTGCTCGCCGCCTCGAACTGAGGGCGGACGCCCGGGCTCAGTCCGCGCCTTCCACAGCGCGCCGCGATCGCATCGCGGCGCGCTCTGCTCTCGCTCGCCGCTCGTCGCGGCGAGCGCGGCCTCCGCGAGCGCGGCGCGGCAGTCGCCCGCCGCCTCGAGCGCGCGCGCGAGTGTGTCGCGGTGGTCGGGCGTCGGCGCGAGCGCGACGGCGCGGCGCGCGAGCGCCACCGCGCGCGCGCGCAGCGCCGCGTCGTCCGACGTCGTCGCGAGCCAGGCGAGCGCGTTCAGCGCGGGCGCGTCGTCGGGCGCGAGGGCGAGCGCGTCCTCGAGCGCAGCGCGCGCGCGCGCCGCGTCGCCGAGCCCGAGGCGGGCGAGGCCGAGCCAGCGGTGCCAGCTCGGTCGCGGCTCGGTCGCGGCGGCGAGCGCGGCCTCCCAGCGCTCGGCGGCCCGCGCGAGGGCGCCGCGACGCTGCGCGCCGAGCGCGCTGCGCGCGAGCCAGTCCGCGCCCGCTGCCGCGTCGCGCGCCGCCTCGTCGGCGAGCGCGTCGGCGCCGTCGAGGTCGCCGCGCGCTTCGAGCAGCTCGATCAAGCGGCGGCGCGCGGGGTCGTTGCGCGCGTCGCGCGCGAGGGCCGTGCGGAGCGCGCCCTCGGCCTCGTCGGCGCGGCCGGCGCCGACGAGCGCGTTCGCGAGCACGACGGGCGCCCACGTCGGGTCGCCGTCCGCCGCGACCGCGCGCTGCGCGGCATCGACGGCTTCCACATGGCGCCCGCGGCGCTCGAGCTCGCGCGCGCGGTTGTAGAGCATCTTCGGGCTCGCGGGATGGACGGCGAGCGTCGCGTCGGCGAGCGCGAGGTCGTCGCGGTAGTCGCGCGTGCGCAGCGCGGTGCGCGCCGCGAGCGCGGCGAGGGCGACCGCGAGCGCCGCGGCGAGCGCGCGCTTGCGGGCGGGAGTGGCGCGCGGGAGCGCGCGCGACGCGGCCCACGCGACGAGCCCGAGCACGCCGAACGACGGCGCGTAGAAGAGGCGCTCCGCGAAGTTCGTTCCGATCACGACGAACGCGTTCGACGCGACCGCATAGCTCGCGCCGACGAACAGCGCGAGCGCGGAGGCGGGCCCCGCGCGCCGACGCAGCGCGAGCACCGCCAGCGCGCAGGCCGCCGCCGCGCCGAGCCAGGCGCGCGCGCTCATCGAGGGCAGGAGGCCGAGCGTCGGCGGCCCGTAGTCGATCGCGAGCACGCGCGGCCACGCGAGGAGCGCCAGGTGTCGGCCGAACGCGTCGAGCACGGTGGGCAGCCGCTCGACGAAGCCCGCTCCGACCATGGGGTTCTCGTCCACACCGACGACCGGCGGTGCGAGGCCGCCGAGCACGAACGCGCGCGCCGCGAGCATCGCGGCCAGCGCGGCGACGCTCGCGCCGACTGCGGCGGCGGTCGGCCGCGCAGCGCGCGATCGCAGTGCGAGCAGCGCGACGAGCAGCGGCGCCACGAAGGCGGCGCTCTCCTTGGCGCCGACGGCGAAGGCCGTCGCCGCGCCGCACGCGAGCGCGGGGCCGACGCCGGGGGCGAGCGACGCGCGCAGCGCGGCGAACACGCCGATCGCGGCGAGCACCTCGGCGCGCCCCGCGATCCACGCGACCGCCTCGCTGTGCGCGGGGTGCACGGCGAAGAGCGCGGCGGTCGCGAAGGCCGCGGCCTCCGCGCGTTCGCGCCGCCGACCGTCGGGATCGGCCGCACCCGCGTGCTCCGCAGTGCGTGCCGCGGCCGTGCGCGCGCCGAGGAGCGCGCGCGCGAGCAGCCACGCGAGGATCGTGGCCAGCGCGTGCGCGGCGACGTTCGCGGCGTGCATCCAGTGCGGGTCGTCGTCGGCGATGGCGTCGTCGAGCGCGAAGGAGAGCGTCGCGACCGGGCGCCAGAGGCGCGTGTCGCGGCGCTCGCCCCAGTAGCGCGCGCCGAGGATCGCGCCGAGGTCGAAGGGCGCCTGGACGGCGGGGTGGTGCTCGACCAGGCCGCGGTCGTCGTAGACGAAGCCGCCGCGCAGCGCTCCGAGGTACGGCGCGACGGCGAGCCCGACGAGCGCCGCGGCGGTCGCGGCGCGTCTCCGGGACCGCGCGGCACGTCTCCGGGACCGCTCGTCGCGTCGCGCGGAGGGCCGGGCGCTCGGGTCGCTCTCGTGGCTCACGCGGCGAACCTACTGAGCCCGGCGCGCGCGGCGCAAGCGCGCCGCACACGCCGCGCGGAGTGCGCGCCCGCTCGACTAACGAGAGGCTCCACGCGTCGCCGGTGCGTCGCCGCGCGCGTCGGGCGCGTCGGGCGCGTCTTCGGGGTCGGAGGTCGAAGGCAGCCCGTGCGCCTCTGCCGCTCGGCGTGCGCGCTCGGCGCGCGCGAGCGGCTGGAAGCGGGCGACGATCGCCCGGACGTCGAGCGGTTCGACGACGAGCGGCGAGGCCTCGCCCGTCCGCTCGTCGACGACGTTCCAGCCGCCGCGCGCGAGCCAGCCCGTGCGCCGATCCGGGCGGTCGAGGGCGAGGTCGGGCGCGGCGTGCGCGCGGAGCAGGAAGCCGAACAGGTGGTCGGCCCGCTCGACGCCGCGTTCGTTCGTCCGCAGCGCCCACGCCTGCGCGACGACGACGTGGAGCGCGCCCCAGTCGAAGTGCGTGAAGACGGCGGGGTGGGCGGGGTCGCGGAGATGGTCCGCGCCCGCGTCGCGGAAGTACGGCGCGAGCATCCGGAAGGTCTGGCGGTCGAGCGCGAGCAGCGCGCCGGGCGCTTCGGGAGCCGCGGCGGCGGCGCGCGCGAGGGGCGCGATCGCGCGCGCGATCGCGTCGCGCGTGGCGAGCCGCTCGGCGAGTGGGGGCGGCGCCGGGCGCGCGACGGCCGAGAGCGCGGACACGGCGACGAGCGCGAGCGCCGCGGCCGCGGTGCGCGCGCGGAGCGGGTGCAGTGCGGCGACGCCCGCGCCCTGGAGCGGCGCGAGCACGAGCGCGAGGAGATAGCTGTGGCGCGTTGCGCCGAGCGGGAGCTGCGCGAGCGCAGCCGCCGCGGCCGCGGCCGCGAGCGCGCCGAGCGCGAGCACGGCCGCGCCGCGCGCTGCGTGTCCGCCGCGCGCATCCGCTTCGCCGCGCGCTGTCGCTCCGCTGCGCGCCGCCTTTCCGCCGCGCGCTGTCGCTTCGCCGCGCGCGCGGGCCGCGCGCACGGCGCCGGCGACGAGCGCGCCGCACGCCGCGAGCGCGAGCGCGTCTCCGACGGCGAGCCGCTCGACGCCGACGAGCGCGCGCGCGAGCCCGACGAGGTCGCGCGGGAACTGGTCGGCGAGCCAGCCGTCCTGGGCGGCGCGCTGCACGGGCTCCCCGAGCAGGTGCGGCACGACGTGGAACGCGCCGAGCGCGGCGGCGAGCGCGGCCCACGCGCCGATCGCGAGCGCCGCCTCGCGCCGCGCGGCGCGCTCGCGGCATGCGCGCGCGCGGCGCGCGAGCAGGAACGCCGCCGCGGGCAGCACGACGAGCGTCGCGTAGTGCGCGGCGAGTGCGAGTGCGAAGGCGCCGCCCGCCGCGAGGCGGGTCGCGCGGTCGCCGCGGCGCTCGTGCGCGAGCACGGCCGCGGCGCCGGCCGCGACGAGCGCGCCCGCGATCGCGTAGGGCCGGAGGCTCTGCGAGAGCGCGATCGATGCGGGCGAGAACGCGACGAGCGCCGCGCACGCGAGCCCCGCCACGCGCCCGCCGGCCTCGCGCCCGGCGGCGTAGAGGAGGGCGATCGTCGCGGTGCCCGCGAGCGCCGAGGGCGCGCGCATCCAGCCGATGTCGGTCGTGATGCGCGCGAGCGCGTGCTCGATCACGTAGACGAGGGGCGGGTGCGTGTGGTGCGCGATCTCGGCGAGCACGGCGCCGAGGCCCGGCAGCAGGGCGATCGCGTAGTAGTCGCCCTCGTCGGGGTTGGGCCAGAACGCGCCGATGCCGCGGAGCCGCAGCGCGAGGCCCGCGGCGACGAGAGCGACGAGCGCGATCCCGGTCGCGCGCTCGGAGGGCCGTCGCGGCTGCGGCACGGCGCCTCCCGACGCTCGCTAGTCGAGCTCGTCGCGCGCGATCAGCTCGCGCAGGTGGCGCGCGTCCCACCACGAGAGCTGCATCTGCTTCGCGCGCCGGAAGTAGAGCTGGATGTCGTACTCGACCGTGAAGCCGACGCCGCCCCACACCTGCTGGCAGGTGGCGGTCACGTCGCGGTACGTCTGGCACGCGAACAGCTTCGCCATCGGGGCGAGGCGCGCGGCGTCGCCGCCGTGGTCGGCGGCCCAGGCCGCCTGGTGCACGAGGGTGCGGCCGCCGTCGATGCGCGTCTTCGCGTCGGCGAGATAGTGCGAGATCGCCTGGAAGGCGCCGAGCGGCTTGCCGAACTGGCGCCGGTCCTTCGCGTACTGCGTCGTGATCGCGAGCGCCTGCTCCGCGCCGCCGATCGCCCACGCGGCCGCGCACACCGCGACCTCGAGCATCGCGTCGTGGTGCGTCGCGTAGCCGCTCGCGGGCGGGCCGATGCGATCGGCGGCGCCGACGCGCACGCCGTCGAGCTCGACGCGGTACTGCGTGTCCGACGCGAGCGCGTGCTGCTGGGTGAGGGAGACGCCCTTCGCGCCCGGCTCGACGAGCCACAGGTCGATGGCCTCGTCCGCCGCGCCGCTTCGCGCGAGCACGACGAGGCGCTCCGCCGCGGACGCGAACGGGACGTGACGCTTCACACCCGAGAGGCGCGCGCCGTCGCCGTCGGGCTCCGCGCGCAGCGCGATGCCGCGCGGGCCGAAGCCGCCGTCGGGCTCGAGCCAGGCGGGCGCGAGCACCGCGTCTCCGTTCGCGATGCGCGGGAGCCAGGCGCGCTTCTGCGCCTCGCTCCCGGCGCGCGCGAGCACCCCGGCCGCCCACACGCAGCTCGGCAGGTGGGGCGTCGGCGCGAGCGCGCGACCGAGCTCCTCGTAGGCGATGGCCGTCTCGAGCAGGCCCTGGCCCGCGCCGCCGTACGCCTCCGGCACGCGGATGCCGAGCACGCCCACCTCGGCGAGCTGCTTCCACAGCGCGTCGGGGTAGCCGCGCGGGTCGTCCTCCATCGCGCGCACGACGTCGATCGGCGACGCGTTCGCGCACACGTCGCGGACGAGGTCGCGCAGCGCGAGCTGCTCGTCGGAGAAGTCGAGGTCCACGGGCCTACGGCCGCCAGGCGTCGCCCTTGCGGGTCCACGGGTTGTCGTTCGCGTCGGACGGGATCGCGACGCGCACCTCGCACGAGGTGCAGACGCGGTCGCCGACGGTGACGGCCACGTCGAGCGCCGCCCAGTGGCAGCCGGCGTCGTCCGTCTCGACCTTCGTGACCTTGCCGTTGAAGGTCATCGTGTCGCCGGGGAAGATCGAGTCGCGCATGCGGAACTTCATGCGGCCGAGGCGGCCCTTCGGACCCGTCCAGTCGGTGACGTAGCGCTCGAACCAGGCGGCCAGGTTCGGCGTGTTCATGAAGATGTCGCGCGTGCCGTTGCGCTCGGTCGCGAACTTGTAGTCGTGGTGCATCGGGCGGAAGTCGCGCGACGCGAGTGCGCCGAGCACGACCGTGGTCGCGCTGACGTCGTAGGGGAGGGCGGGGAGCGCCTGGCCTTCCTTCACCCGGTCGATCGTGAGGTTCGTCATCGTCTTCGTCCTCGTGTTCGCGGAGTTCGTCGTCGTCGGGACGGCCGGGCGCTAGCCGCGCTTGTAGCCGAAGCCCGTGTAGCTCTCGGAGGCGACCTTCGCGCCGTCCTGGTTGAAGTACTCGACCTCGATCACCCAGAAGCGGCCGGTGCCGAGCTTCGTCGTCTTCGGATCCGAGACCGAGCGCAGCACCTGGTGCGTGCGCAGGCGGTCGCCGATGCGCACCGGCTCGTAGAAGACGATCGTGTTGTCGGTCATCACGGCCTCGGGCAGCCCGAACTCCTCCTTGCAGTCGAAGTGCACCTGCAGCGGGAGCGCCTGCTTCGTGCGTCCGGGCGCCCAGAGGTGCGGGCGGAACCAGACCGAGATCATCGTCGGCGGCGCGATCGGCCCGCCGGTGAGCTCCTCCGCGACCTTGGCGTCCCAGTAGAGCGGGTTGCCGTTCTCGACGGACGAGCAGGTCGTCCAGACGTAGCCGTGCTCGACCGGGAACTCGCCCTCCTCGGGGTAGACGTCCTTGTTGAGCATGGCTGCGATCTTCGGGGGCAGGTCCGACATCGTCTCGTCCTCTCGTGGATGCGTGGTTCTCGTCGGTGCGGCGACCGCCGGCGCGCCGTGCGCGCGGCGGGTCAGGCGATCAGGCCTTCGTCGATCATCGCGTCGAGCTCCGCCGGCGGGATGCCTGCGCCGGCGAGCACCTCGCGCGTGTGCGTGCGCTTCGCGTTCGGGACGCGCGCCGGGGCGGCGACGGGCGTCTGGGCGGCGAAGGTCGGGCCGAGCTGGCGGAAGCGGCCGTGCTCCTCGTGCTCGGCCTCGACGAACACGCCGCGGTGGCGGAACTGCGGATCGTCGGTGGCTTCGGCCACGCTGTACACGGGCGCGATGCAGGTGTCGCGATCGGCGAGCTCGGCCACCCAGGCGTCGCGCGACTTCGCGCGGAACGCGGCGGCGAGGTCGGCGCGGATCGCGGGCTGCGCGGCGTCGTCGTACTGGTGGGCGATCCACTTCTCGAGCCCGAGCGCCTCGCACAGGTTCTTCCAGAACGCGGCCTCGATGATGCCGAGCGAGAGCCACCCGCCGTCGCCGGCCTCGTAGATCCCGTAGCACGCATAGCGTCCCGTCAGCACGTAGTGCCGGGGGCCGGGCTCGGCGCCGGTCGCGAGGAACTCGTCGACGTAGATCGACATCAGGTAGAGCATCCCGTCGGCGACCGAGACGTCGAGGTACTCGCCGCGGCCCGTGCGCTCGCGCCGGAGCAGCGCGGCGAGGATCGACATCGCGGCGTGCATGCCGCCGCCCGCGCCGTCGGCGATCGACGCGCCGGGCAGCGGCGGGCCGCCGTCGGGACGGCGCTCCGTGCAGTCGAGGTAGCCGGACACGGCCGCGTAGTTGAGGTCGTGGCCGGCGCGCTGCGAGGCGGGGCCGCTCTGGCCGTAGCCGCTCGTCGAGCACACCACGATGCGCGGGTTGCGCTTCGAGAGCGCGGCGTACCCGATCCCGAGGCGGTCGGCGACGCCGGGGCGGTAGCTCTCGATCACGACGTCCGCGCCGTCGGCGAGGCGCAGGAACGCCTCCTTGCTCGCGGGCGCCTTCAGGTCGATCTGCACGAGCTGCATGCCGCGGTTGCCGCTGTAGGCGTAGAAGGGCGGCGTGTTCTGGACACCGGCCTTGCGCGGCGGCGCGCCCACCTTCACGACGCGCGCGCCGAAGTCGGCGAGGATGCGCGCGGCGCGCGCGGCCGGCCCCGCGGTGGAGAGGTCGAGCACGAGCGTGCCGTCGAGCACGGGCGGAAGGGCGGGGGCGGGGGGCATGCCGGTCGTCGCGTGTCCGTCGCGCGCGTCGCGCGCTCGTTCGAGGGAGCCGGCGGGCGCCGGCCGATAACGAGACGCAGCGTATAGAATCTAGAAGTTCTTCGGAAGCCCGAGCCCGCGGCGCGCGATGATGTTCTTCTGGATCTCGGAGGCGCCGCCCCCGATCGTGTCCACGACCGTGTAGCGGTAGGAGCGCTCGAAGCGGCCGCCGACCGGCGCCTCGGGCTCCCCGACGCGCAGCTGGCCGGCCGGCCCGAGGAGGTCGAGCGCCCAGCTCGCGACGCGCTGCCCGAGCTCGTTCATGTAGAGCTTGTACTCGGACGACTCGACCGTCGGCACGCGGTCGCGCAGCGCCTCGCTGATCACGCGCCGCTGCAGCATGCGCGCGACCTCGAGCTGGGCGCGCATGTCGGCGATCGTCGCGCGCACGAGCGGGTCGTCGCGCAGGGGCTCGCCGTCGCGCACCGCCGTCTTCACGTACTCGACGATCGCCGCGACCTTCATCTCGAGCGGCCCGACCGGCATCATCGCGAAGCGCTCGAGGTCGAGCGCCTCGCAGATGTACGTCCAGCCGGCGTTCACCTTCCCGACGACCGCTGCGTCGGGCACGAAGACGTCGTCGAAGAAGACCTCGTTCGTGCGCTCGTCGCCGATCGTCATCGTGGGATGGATCGTGAGCTTCGGGTGGTTCATCGGGATCAGGAAGAGCGTGATGCCGTCGTGCTTGTCGGGCGCCGTGCGCGCGCCGAGCCAGTAGTAGTCGGCGAAGTGCGCCGACGTGGTCCAGATCTTGCGGCCGTTGAGCAGGAAGCCGCCGTCGACCTTCTCGGCCTTGAGCGCCATCGCCGCCGCGTCCGAGCCGGCCTGCGGCTCGCTGTAGCCGATCGCGAACTCGATCTCGCCGCGGATGATGCGCGGCAGGAACTCGCGCTTCATCGCGTCGGAGCCGTGGCGGATGATCGTCTTGCCGACGATGCCGACGCCCTTGCCCGGCTGCGGCGCGCCGCGGCGCGAGAGCGCCTCCGTCAGCAGGAAGTCGTAGATGCCGCTCTTCTCCGCGCCGCCGTACTCGGCCGGCCAGCTCATGCCGAGCCAGCCCTGCTCGGCGAGCTTCGCCATGAACGCGCGCTTCGGCGGCGTGTCGACCGTCTGCGAGAGCTGCTCGGGGTTCGCGTCCATGACCTCGGGGTCGTGGTGCGCGGCGAGGAAGCGCTCGAGCTCGGCCTCGAAGGCGAGCTCGTCGGGCAGCAGCCGGAAGTCCATCGCGGGGCGGTCTCCATCTCGTGCGCGCGCAGGTCGCGCGCGGCGCGGGCCCCGAGACTACGCAACGCGCGCGCGCCGCGGCAAACGCCGCCGCCGGGCGCGCCCGCGCGCGAGACCTCTCGCGGGCCGTCGGGTTCCACGCCGACGACGCACGAGGTCGGCGCGCGGGACCGCCCCGCGCACCGGCGCTCGCGCACCCAGGGAGGCCCGACGCCATGCAGCGCACCCTTCTCCTCTCCGTTCCCGGGACCGGACGCGGCCGCCTCGCGGCGATGGTCCTCGCGATCGCCGGCACGGTGCTCCTCGCGAGCGCGGCGAGCGCCGGCGACGACGCGCGCGCCGAGCGCATCGAGCGCCGCGGCGACCGCATCGAGCAGCGGCTCGACCGCAAGGGAGATCGCATCGAGGAACGTCTCGACCGCCGCGGCGACCGCATCGACCGCCGCCTCGACCGCGCGTCCGAGCGCGCGGCGTCGCACGGGCACACCGCGCGCGCACACCGGCTCGACCGCCGCGGCGACCGCATCGACCGCCGTCTCGACCGCCGCGGCGAGCGCATCGACCGCCGCCTCGACCGGCGCGGTGCGCGCATCGAGCACCGGCACGACCGGCGCGCCGAACGCGTCGCTACCGACTGAGACCGGGTGCGCGGGGGCGGCGCCCCCGCGCACCGCGCACGCCTAGCGTTCGCGCGCGATCACGTCCTCGCCGAAGCGCCGGACCCACGCGCAGTAGTCGGCGCGCGTCCCGAGCGGGGGCGTGATCGTGAGCCACGTGACGCCGAGCTCCGCGAGCTCGGCGCTCGTCTCGGCGAAGCGCACGGGGTCGACCGGGTGGGGCGAGTTCATGCGCATCCCGAACGGCACGAACATGACGTCGAGCGGCTGCGCGCGGCCGAACTCCTTCTCGCACGCGCGCAGGTACGCGATGCGCTCGCGCAGGTCGTCGAGGCTCGCGACGACCGCCGTGCGCACGCGCTCGGCCATCGGCTTCGGCGTCGGGAACGGGAGCCACGCGTCGCCGAGCTCGGCGGCCCGCCGGATCGCGCGGCGGCTGTTGCCGCCGATCCAGATCGGCGGGTGCGGCCGCTGCGCGGGGAGCGGCAGCGTCGTGATCGCGCGCGCGCGGAAGTCGTGGCCGTCGAGCTCGATCGAGCCGCCGGCCCAGATGCGCTGCATCTCGCGGATGCGCTCGTCGGTGCGCTCGTTGCGCGTCGCGAACGCGACGCCGAGCGCGTCGAACTCGCCCTCGAGATAGCCGGCCGCGACGCCCGCGATCACGCGGCCGCCCGACAGCACGTCGAGCGTCGCGATCGCCTTCGCCGACAGGAACGGGTTGCGATAGGCCGCGATCAGCACGTGGAGCTGCAGGAGGATGCGGTGCGTCGCGGCCGCGACGAACGACAGCGCGACGAACGGGTCGAGCGTCTGGTGGCCGCCGCCCGCGAGCCAGTCGTCGGTGGGCGCGGGATGGTCGGTGACGTAGCAGGAGTCGAAGCCCGCCTGCTCGACGCACGCGCCGATCTCGGCGAGCGCGCGCGCGCTCAGGAACTCGTCGGGGGCGTCGACGCGGTCGGTCGGGAGCTGGATGGCGTACTTCATGGACGCGCAGCCTACGCGCGCACGCGCGCGCCGTCAGCCGCGTCGGCGGCGCGATCGTGCGGCGCAGGCGGCGCGTACGTGCCCGCTGCGCGACGCGCGGATTCGAGACGCGCGCGGGTCGGAACCGCGGGCCATCGCGCGCGGCCCGCGCGTCGCCCGATCCCGAGCGCGATCGAGTGGTTGGCAGCGCGGGACGCCGTCTCTATCCTAGGCGCCGCTCGATGTTCGACGCCCTCCCGGCGCGCGGCGCGCGCTCGCGAGCGTTCGACCCCGACACCGAACCGACTCGCCCCGTCGCCGCGTTCCCGCGCCGCGCGGGGACGCGGGAGCCCCATCCGTGGACCTTCGTTATTCCGAGAGCGACGAGAAGTTCCGCGCCGAGCTGCGCGCCTGGCTCGAGCGCGAGGTCGCCGCCTACGGGCCGCCGCCGGCCGACTACTTCCACGACTGGGCCGTGCGCCGCCGCTACGACACGGGCTGGCAGAAGAAGCTCAAGGAAGGCGGCTACGCCGGCATCAACTGGCCGAAGGAGTTCGGTGGCGCGGAGCTCTCGCTCTCCGAGCAGCTCGTCTACTACGAGGAGATCGCGCGCGCGAAGGCGCCCTACGTCGGCGTCAACTTCGTCGGGCTCCTGCACGGCGGGCCGACGCTGATCGCCGAGGGCAGCGACGCGCAGAAGCGCAAGCACATCGAGCCGATCATCGAGGGCGATCACGTCTGGTGCCAGGGGTTCTCGGAGCCGATCGCGGGCAGCGACCTCGCCAACCTGCAGACGCGCGCCGTCCGCAAGGGCGACCACTACATCGTGAACGGGCACAAGATCTGGACGTCGTTCGCGCAGGTCGCGGACTACGGCGAGCTGCTCGTGCGCACCGACCCGGACGCGAAGAAGCACGCGGGGATCAGCTGGCTGATCCTGCCCATGGACGCGCCCGGCATCGAGATCCGCCCGCTGAAGACCATCACGGGCGAGAGCGAGTTCAGCGAGGTCTTCTTCAACGACACGCCGATCCCGGTCGAGAACCTCGTCGGCAAGGAGAACGACGGCTGGCGCGTGACGAACGTGACGCTGCGCTTCGAGCGCGGCACGGCGTTCGCGAGCGAGATGTACAACCTCCAGCAGTTCGTGCGCGACATGGTGCAGCTCGCGAAGCGCGTGACGAGCCACGGCGCCCCCGCCTGGGAGGATCGCGCGCTGCGGCGCGAGGTCGGCCACCTGCAGGCCGAGCTCGACGCGCTGTGGGCGATGCTCAAGCTGTCGATCGCGGAGGCGGCGGACTCGGGCGTCCCGGGCGTCGGCGCGTCGGCCGTGAAGCTCTTCTACACGGAGCTCTACCAGCGCGTGAGCGAGCTCGGCATGCGCCTGTGCGGCCGCGCCGCGCTGGCGCGCGACGACGTCGGCGGCCTCGGGAACGCCCGCTGGGTCGACAAGCACATGAACTCGCTGTCGCTCACCATCGCGGCGGGAAGCTCGCAGATCCAGCGCAACATCGTTTCCGAGCGCATCCTCGGGCAGCCGAAGGATCGCTAGGCGGAGGAACGGCCGTGGAGTTCCGGCTCAGCGACGACCAGCTCGCACTGCGCGAGGGCGTGCGCGCGTTCTGCACCGATCGCGTGCCGAACGAGGCGTTCGTCGGGATCGAGGAGAAGGGCGGCTTCGACCGCGCGCTGTGGGACGAGGTCGCCGAGATGGGCGTCTTCTCGCTGCGCCTGTCCGAGGACGAGGGCGGCGTCGGCCTCGGCATGGCCGACGCGGTGATCGTCTTCGCCGAGCTCGGCCGGCGCGTGGTGCCCGGGCCGCTCGTGTGGACGCACCTCGCCGCGGGCCTCGTCGACGGCGCCGACACGGGCGCGGCGGTCGTGGGCGGCATCGACCTCACCGGGGGCGCCGAGAGCCCGGTCGTCGTGGAGTACCTGCCCTTCCTCGACGCTCTGCTCGTGCTGCGCGACGACGGCGTCCATCGCATCGACCCGAAGGCGGTGGTGGGGACGCCGATCGCGACGCCGCTCGACCCGCTCACGCCCGTGCACGCGGTGTCCGCGCTCCCGGCCGGCGAGCGCATCGGCGACGCGGCGCTCGCCGAGCGGATGCGGCGCGACGGCGCGGTGCTCGCGAGCGGCTTCCTGCTCGGCATCGCCGAGGCGACGCTCGAGCTGGCCAACGACTACGCGAAGACGCGCGAGCAGTTCAACCGGCCGATCGGGAGCTTCCAGGCGATCAAGCACATGCTCGCCGACATGTTCGTGCGCCAGGAGGTCGCGCGCGCCGCGGCCTACGCCGCGGGCGCGACCGTCGACCACCCCGAGGCCGGCGACCTCGCGGCCGCGGTGAGCGGCGCGAAGATCAACTGCGGCGAGGCCGCGATGAAGAACGCGCGCGCGTGCATCCAGATCCACGGCGGCATGGGATACACGTGGGAGGTGCCCGCCCACTACTACCTGAAGCGCACGTGGGTGCTCGAGAACGCCTTCGGCGGCGTGGACGAGCACGCCGAGGTCGTCGCCGAGCGCGTCGCCGCGCGCACGGCGGCCTGAGCGCGCGCGGCGCGGCGGCGAACGAGCGAGCGAGCGGAGCGAACGAAGGAGCGTGTGAGATGGGACGCAAGAAGCGAGTGCCGGCCATCGAGGGCTGGTTCACGATGGACGAGAAGGCGCCCGCGCTGCTCGGCACGCGCTGCGCGAAGTGCAGGACGTACTTCTTCCCGAAGGAGACGGTCGCCTGCCGCAACCCGCTGTGCGACTCGGCCGACCTCGAAGAGGTCGCGCTCTCGCGCACGGGGCGCGTCTGGTCGTTCACCAACAACTGCTACCAGCCGCCGGCGCCCTACGTCTCGGCCGACCCGTTCGAGCCCTACGCGATCGCGGCCGTCGAGCTGGCCGACGAGAAGATGGTCGTGCTCGGGCAGGTCGCGGACGGCGTCGGCGTCGACGCGCTGCGCGCCGGGCTCGAGGTCGAGCTCGTGCTCGACACGCTGTTCGAGGACGACCAGAGCGAGTACGTCGTGTGGAAGTGGCGGCCGGTCGCGGCCTGAGCCCTGCGCGCGCATCGGAAGACGGAGGACGAGACCATGGCCGGTGAAGTCGCGATTCTCGGCGTCGGCATGCATCCGTGGGGGAAGTGGGGCCGCAACTTCGTCGAGTACGGCGTCGTGGCCGCGCGCAACGCGCTCGCGGACGCGGGCCTCGAGTGGAAGGACGTCCAGCTCGTCGCGGGCGGCGACACGGTGCGCAACGGCTACCCGGGCTACGTCGCGGGCGCGACGTTCGCGCAGGCGCTCGGCTGGAACGGCGCCCAGGTCGCGAGCACGTACGGCGCGTGTGCGACGGGCACCCAGGCGATCAACGTCGCGCGCGCGCAGATCCTCGCGGGCCTGTGCGACGTCGCGCTCGTCGTCGGCGCCGACACGACGCCGAAGGGCTTCCTCGCGCCCACCGGCGGCGACCGCCCCGACGACCCCGACTGGCTGCGCTTCCGCCTGATCGGCGCGACGAACCCGATCTACTTCGGGCTCTACGCGCGCCGCCGCATGGAGCTCTACGGCGCGACCGAGCAGGACTTCGCGCGCGTCAAGGTGAAGAACGCGCGCCACGGCCTCGAGAACGAGTACGCGCGCTACCGCAAGGCGTTCACGGTCGAGGACGTGATGGCGTCGCCGATGGTGAGCGACCCGCTGCGCCTCATGCACATCTGCGCGACGAGCGACGGCGCGGCTGCGCTCGTGCTCTCGAGCATGGAGTTCGCGCGGCGCCGCACGACGAGCCCGGTGCGCATCCTGGGCGTGTCGACGGTGACGCCGCAGTTCCCGCAGGCGACGATCGAGATGCCGAACTTCGCGACCGACTCGGCCGTCGCGGCCGGCCTTCCCGACACGCCGTTCAAGGACTCGATCGCGAAGCTCGCGTACGAGCAGGCCGGGCTCGGGCCCGAGGACATGAGCTGCGCGGAGGTCTACGACCTCTCGTCCGCGCTCGAGCTCGACTGGTACGAGCACATCGGGCTGTGCAAGCCGGGCGATGCGGAGAAGCTCCTGCGCGACGGCGAGACGACGATCGGCGGACGCATTCCCGTGAACCCGAGCGGCGGCCTCTCGTGCTTCGGCGAGGCCGTGCCCGCACAGGCGATCGCGCAGGTGTGCGAGCTCACCTGGCAGCTGCGCGGGCAGGCGGGCACGCGGCAGGTCGAGGGTGCGAAGGCGGGCGTGACGGCGAACCAGGGTCTCTTCGGGCACGGCTCGTCGGTCGTCGCAGCCCGCTAGCCGCGTCGGGAATCACTGGAAGGGTCTGAACGGAACGGAGCGGAATCGAATGGGAATCCTGGACGGCAAGGCGGCGGTGGTGACGGGCTCGGGGCGCGGCGTGGGCCGCGGCCACGCGCTGCACCTCGCGCGCAACGGCGCGAAGGTCGTGGTCAACGACATCGACGAGACCGAGGCCAAGAAGGTCGTCGCGGAGATCGAGGCCGCGGGCGGCGCCGCCGTCGCGTCGGGCGCGAGCGTCGACTCGCGCGCGGGCTGCGCGGCGCTCGTCGAGCTCTGCTGCAGCGCGTTCGGCCGCATCGACGCGATGGTCAACAACGCGGGCAACGTGCGCGACCGCTCCTTCCTGAAGATGAGCGACGACGAGTTCGACCAGGTCGTGAAGGTGCACATGTACGGCACGTTCTGGTGCGCGCAGGAAGCCGCGCGCAAGATGGTCGAGCAGGGCAGCGGTGGCTCGATCGTGAACACGGTCTCGGCCGCGCACTTCGGCAACTTCGGACAGACGAACTACGCGGGCTCGAAGGGCGCGATCGCGACGTTCACGTACACGTGGGCGATCGAGCTCGCGCGCTACGGCATCCGCGTGAACGCGATCAGCCCGCTCGCGACGACGCGCATGTCGGCGAGCGCGAAGGTCGACGGCAAGGAGAACTCGGGGCCGTTCTTCGATCCCGATCTCAACGGCCCGTTCGTCGCCTATCTCTGCTCCGACGAGGCGAACTACATCACCGGCCAGTGCTTCGGCACCGGCGGCGAGCGCGTCGAGATCGTCGAGCACCCGAAGTACGGCAACGCGATCTACAAGGAAGGCGGCTGGGGCGTCGACGACCTGCGCAAGACGTTCAAGCAGAAGTTCGGCGGCTTCCTCGAGCCCGTCGGCCTGATGCAGACGAAGTACCACTTCCTCGAGTCGCCCGTCGTCCCCAAGAAGGACTAGCGATGGCGTACGAGTCGCTGCTCTTCGACGTCGAGGACGGCGTCGCCACCGTCACGCTCAACCGACCCGCGCGTCACAACGCGTTCAACCGCGCGATGGCGCTCGAGCTGCGCGACGCGTGGGAGCGCGTGAAGCGCGACCCGGCGATCGTGTGCGCGGTGGTCACGGGCGCGGGCGACAAGGCGTTCTGCACCGGGATGGACGTCGCCGACGTGGCGTCGGGGACGAGCCAGGCCGAGGGTGAGGAGACGCGCGAGGGCTCGCCCTTCTTCCGCCTGACGGCGATCCACAACCGCTGCTGGAAGCCCGTCGTCACGGCGGTGAACGGCATGGTCGTCGGCGGCGGTCTCCACTTCATCGCCGACAGCGACCTCGTCGTCGCGGCCGAGCACGCGACCTTCTTCGACACGCACGTGAAGGTCGGGCTCGTCGCGGGCCTCGAGCCGGTCGGGCTCGCGCGGCGGCTCCCGCTCGAGCAGGTGCTGCGCATGGCGCTCCTCGGCGGCGCCGAGCGCATGACGGCGGCCCAGGCGCACGCGCTCGGGCTCGTCGGCGACGTCGTGCCCGCCGAGCGGCTGATGGAGCGCGCGCTCGACCTCGCGCGCAAGATCGCGCAGCACTCGCCGGCCGCGCTCGCGCGCACGAAGCAGGCCATCTGGGAGAGCCTCGATCGCGGGCTCGACGACGCGATCTCCCACACGTGGGACCTGATCCAGGCGCACACCGCGCACCCGGATTCGCGCGAGGGCGCGACCGCCTTCGTCGAGAAGCGCGCGCCGCGCTGGGCGCCGCTCTCCGAGTAGCGACCCGCCGAGCCAGGGAGCAGGACCACGATGGCCTTCGAGCACATCCTCTACGACGTCGCGGACGGCGTCGCGACGATCACGCTGAACCGCCCCGAGAAGCTCAACGCCTACATCCCGGAGATGGGCGACGAGATCGTGCGCGCATTCGGGAGGGCGCGCGACGACGACGCCGTGGGCGCGGTCGTCGTCACCGGAGCGGGCAAGGGGTTCTGCGCGGGCGTCGATCTCGAGCGGCTCGCCGAGAGTCGGGCCGCCGCCGAGAAGGCCGGCACGAAGCTCGGCGAGGAAGCCTTCATCCTGACGTTCCCCGAGGAGCTGTACGAGTTCCCGAAGCCGACGATCGCGGCGGTGAACGGCGCGGCGATCGGCGTCGGCATCACCTTCATCCTGCCGTTCGACGTGCGCATCGCGGCCGCGGGCGTGAAGATGGGCGTCACCTTCACGAAGCTCGGGATGCTGCCCGGCCTCGGGAGCACGCACCTCCTGCCGCGCATCGTGGGCCCGGTGAAGGCCGCGGAGCTCGTGCTCACGGCGCGCGTGATCCTCTCGGAGGAGGCGGCCGAGATCGGGCTCGTCAACCGCGTCGTCGACGGCGGAGAGCTGCTCGCGACCGCGCACGCGCTCGCGGCCGAGCTCGCGACGCGCGACCGCGCCGTGATGGCCGCCGCCAAGCGCGCGCTCCACCACGGGGCGCACGTCCCGCTCGGCGAGGCGATGAAGAACGAGCAGCGCGAGAGCGCGGCGCTCCGCGCGCGCCGAAGCTAGGCGCGCAGGCGCTCCGCGGGCACGACCGCTGCGGCCAGCGACGACGCGCGCGCGCTGTTGCGCACCTTCGCCGCGAGCTTGCGCAGCCGCAGTGCCTTCTCGTGCAGGCGATCGCGCCGTTGCGGGTCGCGCTCGCGGGCCTCGTGCGCCTCGAGCCGCGCGAGCAGGGCCAGGACGAACGCGCCGGGCTCGCCCGCGCCGTCGTCGATCGCGGTGCCGTCCATCGCGTCACCATCCGTCGGAAGGGGGGGTGCCACCGGGGCTGCTCTCCTGCGCGCGCGGCGCGCGACGGTCGAAGTCGGTGTGGCGGGGAGTCTGCCCGCCCGTCGCGCGGCGTCGCAAGCAGCGAATCGCGGCGGGTTCGAGCTCGAACGCCGTTTGCCGGCGCCGGTGCGCCAGTGGGCCGGTGCGCCGGTGGGCCGCGCGATGCGCGATGCGCGGTCAGCGCACCGGGCGCAGCGCGCGCGGCGGCGCGGGCGGGGCCGGGAACCGATCGCGATAGCGCCAGCGCTCGAGCCACGACGGATGGCGCAGCTGACGCGACGTCGCCTCGAGCGTGTGGCGCTTGCCCCGCCGCGTGGCGAGCACGAGCCGGCCGTCGGCGAGCACCTCTTCGACGCGCCACAGCTTGTCGACGACGTAGCTGTACGACTCGCCACGCGGGGCGGGCGCGACGTCGACCGCCCGCGGCCCCGGGTGCGCGCTCACCTTCGCCGCGCGGAAGATCACCGGGTCGCCGACGCGGAACTCCGCAGCGCGCGCGGCGCGCGCGCGCAGCCACTCGGCGAGCCGCATGTGCGCGCCCGCCCTCACATGCCCTCCGCGCGTCGGAAGCCGGCGACGAGCTGGCGCTCCTCGCACAGCCGCTGCGCATCGACGTGGCGCCCGCCGCGGAGCGCGTCGGCCTCCGCGTCCGTCGCGAGCCACGCGATCACCGCGGCCGGCACGTCCGGCCCGGCGCCTGCGAAGGTGCCGCCGAACTGGTCGCCGCCGTGCATCGCCTTCTGCGCCTCGGTGAGGATGAAGCCCGGGTTCAGGTTGAACGCGCGGATGCCGTCGCGCCCGTGCTCGACGTGGAGGATCCCGGCGAGCTTGTGGAAGGCGGCCTTCGAGGCGGAGTACGCATAGCCCCAGCCCCCCTCGCCGGCGGGCCTCGGCGGGTCGATCAGCGCCGACCCCGACGTCATGTTGATCACGGTGCCGCCCGCGCCGCGTTCGAGCATGCGCGCGACCACGCGCTGCGTGACGTGCAGCTGCGCGAACACGTTGCCCTCGAAGATCGTGCGCATCTCGTCGTCGCGCAGGTCGGCGAGCCGCTCCATCAGCCCCGGCCCCTGGTAGATGCCGTTGTTGAGCAGCACGTCGACGTGGCCCCACTCCGCGTACGTGCGCGCGAGTGCATCGTCGATCGAGGCGCGGTCGAGCAGGTCGAGCCGCAGGACGAGCGCCTCGCGCCCGCGCGCGCGCACGGCGGCGGCCGTCTCCTCGAGGCTTCCCGGCAGCGCCATGCGGCGCGACTCGGCCTTCGTCGCGCCGTAGTCGTGCTGCTGCCCGGGGCTCATCGTGCGCGCCGTCGCGACGACGTCGAAGCCGTGCTCGGCGAGCGCGATCGCCGCGGCCGCGCCGATGCCGCGGCTCGCGCCGGTGACGAAGGCGACCTTGCGTGTCTCGTTCGCGCTGGGAGCCATGACGCCGCGCAGTCTATCATCGCGCGCGGCGCGCCACGCGGGTGCGTGCGAGCGCGGCGCATCGCTGCGACGAGGAGTCTCCATGTCCGAGCCCGAGCCCGTGCTGCTCGTCGAGCGACGCGATGCGACGTCGCTCGTCACGCTCCACCGCCCCGATGCGCGCAACGCGCTCTCGATCGCCCTGCAGGAGGCGCTGATCGCGGCGTTCCGCGACGCCGCGCGCGACGACGCCGTCGCGGCCGTCGTGCTCACCGGCGCCGGCAAGGCCTTCTGCGCCGGCTTCGACCTGAAGGAGCTCTCGAGCGGGCGGGGCGGTGGCGACGGAGCGGGGAGGCAGAACGAGCTCGCGGCCGCGATCGCCGAGTGCCCGAAGCCCGTGATCGGCGCGATCAACGGCTTCGCGATCACGGGCGGGTTCGAGCTCGCGCTCGCGTGCGACCTGCTCGTCGCGTCGACCGAGGCGCGCTTCGCGGACACGCACACGCGCGTCGGCATGGTGCCGGGCTGGGGGCTCTCGCAGCGCCTTCCGCGGCTCGTCGGCATCCACCGCGCGAAGGAGCTCTCGCTGACGGGCAACTTCCTCGACGCCGCGACGGCCGAGCGCTGGGGGCTCGTGAACCGCGTCGTCGCGCCCGAGGCGCTGATTCCGACGTGCCTGGCGCTCGCGGCCGACATGGCCTCGTGCGTCGCGGCCGCGAACCGCGAGACGAAGCGCCTGATCGACGAGGGGTTCGCGATGCCGTTCGGCGACGCGATGCCGTTCGAGAACCGCGCCGCGACCGACTGGGCGCGCCGCGTCTCGGGCGAGGCGATCGGCGCGCGCCGCGAAGGCGTCCTCGAGCGCGGGCGACGGCAGGGAAGCTAGGCGAGGCGCCGCCCGCGGCGGCGCGGCCCGCGCGTCAGATGCGCTCGTCGCGACCGGCCCAGTAGCGCTCCTTCAGCCGGCGCACGTAGAGCTTCCCGGACGGGTGGCGCGGCAGCTCGCGCTCGAAGTCGACCGAGCGCGGGAGCTTGTAGCGGGCCAGGCGCTCGGCGGCGAAGGCGACGATCTCCCGCTCGAGGTCGGGCGAGGGCGCGAAGCCCGGCGCGAGCTCGACGGCCGCCTTCACGCTCTCGCCCCACTCGTCGTCCGGCACGCCGAAGACCGCGACGTCGGCGACGGCCGGGTGCGCGACGAGCACCTGCTCGATCTCGGCCGGGTAGATGTTCACGCCGCCCGAGATGATCATGTTCGACTTGCGATCGGCGAGGAAGACGTAGCCGTCGGCGTCGACCGAGCCCATGTCGCCGAGCGTGAAGACGTGCGGGGCGGGGATCGCCTCGGCCGTCTTCGCCGGATCGCCGTGATAGGCGAAGGGCTGCGCGTGGCGCTCGTCGCGCGCGAAGAGCGTGCCCACCTCGCCGGGCGGGAGGCGCCGGCCGTCGTCGTCGGCGGCCCAGATCTCGAACATCGGGAGCGCGCGGCCGACGGAGCCCGGGTGCGCGAGCCAGTCGTCGGCGTGGATGAGCGTCTGCACGCCGCCCTCGGTGCCGCCCCAGTACTCGGTGAGGATCGGCCCCCACCAGTCGATCATCGCGCGCTTCGTCGCCGGCGAGATCGGCGCGGCGCCGTGCAGCACGCGGTCGAGCGCCGGCCGGCGCGAGCGCGCGCGCACGTCGTCGGGCAGGCGCAGGAGGCGCACGAACATCGTCGGGACGAGGTGCGAGTGGCGGACCTCGCGCTCGTCGACGATCTCGAGGAACGCGCGCTCGTCCCAGCGCGGCATGACGATCGCGGGCGCGCCCGTCTGCATCTCGTAGATCGCCATCATGAGTGGCGACGAGTGGTAGAGCGGGCCGGTGACGAGGTGCGGGCCGCCGCCGTCGAGCCCGATGCGCCGCGCGTAGGCCGCCTGCGCGTCGAGCGCGGCGCCGAGCTGCGGCGGGCGCGCGCGCTTCACGCCCTTCGGTCGGCCCGTCGTGCCGCTCGTGTAGATCATGTTGCCGCCCGCCGGGCCGTCGAGCGACGGCGGCGCGTCGGAGGCCGCGTCGAGCCAGGCGTCGAGCTCGTCGCCGGCGACGAGCACGCGCGCGCCCGTGCCCGCGAGCGCGCGCCGCGCGACGTCGGCGTGCGCGACGTCGGCGAACACCGCCTTCGCGCCGCAGTCGCGCGCGACGTACTCGACCTCGGCCGGTGCGAGGTGCCAGTTGATCGGCGTCACCCACACGCCCGCGGCGATGCCGGCGAGCACGGCCTCGATGCCTTCCTCGCGGTTGTGCATCAGCACCGCGATCGCGTCGTCGGCGGCGAGCCCGAGGTCGTCGCGCAGGCCGTTCGCGAAGCGCGCGACGCGGTCCTCGAGCCCGGCCCACGTGCGCGTGCGCGCGCCGTCGTCGAGGGCGAGCGCGTGCGGGTCGGTCGCGGTGCGCGGGAAGAGCGTGCGGCGCATCGCGGCGTTGTCGCAGGCCGCGCGCGCGCGCGCAAGCCCCGGTCGCCGTCCGGAGCCGCGGGCGGGCGCGCCCCGCGTCAGTACCGCAGCGCGAGCTCGGCGCCGAAGGTGCGCGGCGGCGACCAGAAGAAGACGTTCCCGAGCTGTCCGTCGAGGCGCACGTTGCTCTGCGCGTAGAGCGTGTCGCCGAGGTTGCGCCCGAAGACCGCGACCTCGAACCCGCCGTCCGGGGTCGCGAAGGCGAGCCGCGCGTTCCAGACGTCGAAGGCGGGCTGCCGCGCGAGCCGGTCCTCGAACAGGTCGAAGAACATCGCCGACTGCCAGCGGTACTCGACGAGGGCCTCGATCTCGCCCGGGCCCGCGGCGCAGGTCGCGACGGCCGCCGCGCGCAGCGAGAGCTTCGGCGCCTTCGGCATGCGCTGGCCGTCCAGGATCGGCGAGGCCGTCGCATCGTTCGGGTTCGGCGCGACGAGCCGGTCGAAGGTCGCGTCGAGATAGGCGACGGACGAGTCGACGCGCAGCCACGGCGCGAGCTCGGCCTGCGAGTCGAGCTCGAAGCCCCAGATCGTCGCCTTGCCGGCGTTGCGCACGAGGGGGAATGGAATCGTCGACGGCGGCGGGGCGAGCACCTGCAGCTGGATGTCGTCGTAGTCGTAGTAGAAGGCCGCGGCGCGCGCGTGGACGCGGTCGCCGAGCAGCGCGGCGCGCGCGCCGACCTCGTAGGCCCAGAGCGTCTCGGGCGCGAACGGCGACGTCTGCGGCACGGTCGTGTTGTACCCGCCCGCCTTGAAGCCTCGCTCCGCGGAGGCGTAGACGAGCGCGTCGTCGCCGAGCTCGAGCTCGAGGGCGACGCGCGGCGTCCACTCGTCCCAGCGGCTCGATCGCTCGAAGCGCGCGATCGGCGCGCCGTTCAGGCGCTCCGCGTAGCGGATGCGGCGCTCCTCGTCGCTGTAGCGCACGCCGGCCGAGAGGTGGAGCGGCCCTGCGACGCGCGCGCGCGCGCTCGCGAAGACGCCGAGCGCGCGCGTGTCGACGTGGCCCATCGGCTCGTCGCGCGTCGCGTTCGCGATGCGCACGTCGAGCGCCTGGAACGCGTCCTCGTCGAGATGGAACACGCCCGCCAGCCATTCGACGCGGTCGCCGAGCTCGCCGCGCGCGACGAGCTCCTGGCTCCACGCCACCGACCGCTCGCGCGGGAAGTTCGCGAGGAACGGCAGCTCGGTGCCGTCGAGGTCGAGCGCCTCGCGCATCCGCTCGCCGCGCACGGCCGTCAGGCTCTCGACGGTCACCGGCCCCGCGTCGATCTCGAGACGCAGCGCGCCACCGTAGAGCTCGAGCCGGGCTTCGGGGTGCACGTCGAGGAGCACGCGCCGCGCGTCGCCCGGCACCGTGCCGCCGAGGGCGACGGCTGGCGATCCCGAGAACGGACGGCGGAGCTTCGGCGTGAGGCCGCGCGTGCTCTCGTCGAGCGCGTAGTCGCCGGAGAGCGAGACCCGCACGGCGCCGTCGCCGACCGTGCCGAGGCGCGCGCGCACGACGGAGTAGTCGACCGCGTCGAGATCGTCTTCCGGCCCGAACCGGTTCTCGGCGAAGCCGCCGCTCACGCCGCGCGCCCCGGCGACGCGCAGCGCGAACGCGTCGCCCGCCACGGGCACGTTCACGACGCCGCTCGACTCGAAGGCGCCGAAGCTCCCGCCGCGCGCGCCGCCCTCGACGTGGAAGCCGCGCTCGGGCGCGCGCGTGAGGACGTGGATCGCACCGCCCGTCGCGTTGCGTCCCCACTCGGTGCCGCGCGGCCCCTTCGCGACCTCGACGCGCTCCACGTCGACGAGCTGGAAGAGGGCGCCGGCGGGTCGCGGCTGGTAGACGCCGTCGACGAAGACGGCGACCGCGGAGTCGGCCCCGGCGCTGATGAGGTCGCTCCCCACGCCGCGCACGTACGGCTGCGCGAAGATCGAGTTCGTCGTGAGGACGAGGCCCGGGACGAGCGCAGGCAGGTCGAGCGTGCTCGCGACGCCCGCCGCGCGCAGCGCCTCGCCGGAGTAGGCGGACAGCGAGCCCGGCGCCTTCGCGAGCTCGGTCGGGTGGCGCTCGCTCACGACGAGCCGCTCGATCGGGCGATCGTCGGTGCCGACGTCGGCGCTCCCGTCGGCGCGCGCAGCGGCGAGCGGGAGGAGGACGGTGACGAGCAGGGCGGCGACGGGCAGGGCCGTGCGCGAGGCGCACCGGTCGGGCGTCATGGATTCCTCGGGGACGGGGTGGATGCGGGTAGGCAGACGTCGAGGCCCGGACGCGGCCGCGCCTAACCTCCCCCGCGCCCTCGCAGCGCGTGGGCACCGGCGACGAGCTTGCGGATCAGCTCGCCTTGCCGCCGCGCCCCTGTCTTCTCGAACACGCGTCGCAGACGTGTGCGCGCCGTCTCCTTGGTGATGGAAAGGGCGTCGGCCGACTCGTCGAGCGAATGCCCGGTCGCGAGCGCGGCGGCGAGGCGCGCCTCGGCCGGAGTCAGGCCGTAGAGCGCAGCGAGATGGGCGCTCGGCTCGATCGGGCCGCGGCTCGGGTCGTGGATGACGACGGCGGCGCCGGCGCGCGAGGCGAGGGCGCGCCCGGCGGTGGCGGACGCGAGCGGGGAGACGAAGAGCTCGAACGCCGGGGCGCCGGAGGGGCGCGCGACGCGGAAGCTGCCGCCGGCGCCGAGGGATTCGCCGCGGCTCGTCGCGACCGCGCCCGCGATCGCCGCGCCGAGCGCGCGGCGCGTGCGGCCATCCGCGCACCAGAGCTCGCCGTCGCGCACGTCGAGGCCGTCGCCCTGCCCGAAGAGTGCGTGCGCGCCGCGGTTCGCGAACGCGACGCGCGCGCGCTCGTCGACGATCGCGATCGGTGTCGCGAGCGCATCGAGCGCGGCGAGCCAGCGCGCCTCCCGTGCGCGCGCGGCCTCGAGCTGCTGCCAGAGCCGCCGCGCGTTCACGAGGTGCGGCGCCAGGATGTCGAGCAGCTCGACCGCGAGCGGCGGCACGTCCGGCATGTCGACGAAGCGCGACACGAGGAAGCACGAGACGAGCTCGGGCCCCTCGGTCTCGAGGACGACGGCGTGGTTGGGCCCGAACGTCATGCCGTGCCGCTCGACGCCGTCGCAGATGATCGCGAGGCCTTCGAGCTGCGTGTCGGTCGCGGAGCGGGTGAGCGACTCACCGCTCCAGACGGTGCCCGTGGGCAGCCCGCGCACGCAGTCCCAGACGGGATCGACGGTGTGGTAGTACGCGGCGTACTCGTCGTTCCACGCCGCGTCCATCCCGCCGAGGTGCGCGTTCACCTCGCCCGTCCGCGTCGAGCGGAGCGAGAAGATGCAGGGCGTGGCGAGCGTGCGCGTCCACGCGTCGGCGAAGCGCTCGAGCCCGTTCTCGAGCGCGGCGCCGTCGTACAGGGTCTCGAGCAGCGAGAGAGCGGTCGAGCGCGCGTCCACGTCGCGTCCTCCCACCCGGCGGCGGCAGTATGCCATGCGGGCGGGCCGGTCTCGCGGCCCGCGAGCGAGGCGGCGCGCGGGGCGGGAGTCGCGCGCGGGCGCGTTTACAGAGACGGTGCGTCTCGATACTCTCCCAGCCTTCGCGCGGCCGGCCGACGGGCGGCCGCGCGCTCCGGACCGGAACCGATCCGTCCCGCGACCCGCCTCGAGCGGGCGGCCCCCGTCGGGCCGCGCGGCGAGCGGCGCGAGCGAGGGTGCACTTCGGATGGACAAGCGGACGACGATCGCGGCCGCGGTGGACGAGCTGCGCGACGGGATGACCGTCGGCATCGGCGGCTGGGGCTCGCGGCGCAAGCCGATGGCGATCGTGCGCGAGATCCTGCGCCGGCCGCTGCGCGATCTCACGATCGTGTCGTACGGCGGGCCGGACGTCGGGCTGCTGTGCAAGACCGGCCAGGCGAAGAAGGTCGTGTACGGGTTCGTGTCGCTCGACTCGATCCCGCTCGAGCCGCACTTCCGCAACGCGCGCCAGCAGGGGACGATCGAGGCGCGCGAGCTCGACGAGGGCATGTTCCAGTGGGGCCTGTACGCGGCCGCGCTGCGCCTGCCGTTCCTGCCGACGCGCGCCGGGCTCGGCAGCGACGTGATGCGCATCAACCCCGAGCTGCGCACCGTCGTGTCGCCCTACGAGGACGGCGAGGAGCTGGTCGCGATGCCGGCCCTCGAGCTCGACGTCGCCTACGTGCACATGAACCGCGCCGACGTCCATGGCAACGCGCAGTTCCTCGGGCCCGACCGCTTCTTCGATCAGCTCTACTGCATGGCCGCGAAGCGCGCCTTCGTGACGTGCGAGAAAGTCGTCGACACGAAGCAGCTGCTCGACGAGGGCGGGCCGCTCACGCTCGAGATCAACCGCTCGATGGTGCACGGCGTCGTCGAGACGCCCGGCGGTGCGCACTTCACCGAGTGCCCGCCCGACTACGAACGCGACGAGGCCTTCCAGAAGGAGTACGCGGCGACCGCGAAGGACGACGCGGCCTGGGAGGCGTTCCGGGAGAAGTACCTCGCGTGCGAGAGCGAGGAGGCCTACCAGGAGGCGGTGCGGGCGCGATGAGCGACATCACGAGAGCCGACGTGTGCGCCGTCGCGATCGCCGAGACGTTCCGCGGCGACGGCGAGATCCTCGCGAGCCCGATCGGCACGCTGCCGCAGATCGGCGCGAAGCTCGCGCGCCGCACCTTCGAGCCCGACCTGCTCATGACGGACGGCGTCGCCTACCTGCGCGCCGACACCGCGCCGCTCGGCGCGCCCGCCGCCGAGCCCGTCGTCGAGGGCATGATGAACTACCGCTTCGTGTTCGACACGCTGTGGTGGGGCCGGCGGCACGTGATGATGGGCGCGACGCAGGTCGACCGGTACGGCAACCAGAACATCGCGTGCATCGGCGACCCGGCGAAGCCGAAGGCGCAGCTGCTCGGCATGCGCGGCGCCCCGGGCAACACGATCAACCACACGACGAGCTACTGGGTGCCGAACCACGGCCCGAAGGTCTTCGTCGCGAAGGTCGACGTCGTCTCGGGCGTCGGGTACGACCGCGCGCAGAAGCTCCACCCGCGCTCGCGCCGCTTCCACGAGATCCGCCGCGTCGTGTCGAACCTCGGCGTCTTCGACTTCGAGACGGAGGATCGGCGCATGCGCCTGCGCTCCGTGCACCCGGGCGTCGCGGTCGACGAGGTCGTGGCCGCGACGGGCTTCGAGCTCGTCGTCCCGGCCGACGTGCCGGAGTCGCGCCTGCCCACGGCCGACGAGCTCGCCATCCTGCGCGAGCTCGACCCGAAGCAGCTCGGCACGCGCGAAGTGCCGGGCTAGGCGCGGCGAGGGAAGCCCCGATGCCCGCGACGATCGCGACACCGCTCACGGACATGCTCGGCATCGACATGCCCGTCGTGCAGACGGCGATGGGCTGGGTGGCGACGCCCGAGCTCGTGGCCGCGACGTGCAACGCCGGCGGCATCGGCTTCCTCGCGACGGCGAGCCTCGTGCCGAGCGAGGTCGACGCCGCGCTGCGGCGCGTCGAGGAGCTCACGAGCCGGCCGTTCGGCGTGAACGTGCTGATGGACGCGCCGGGCGCGGACCGCATCGTCGACGCGATGATCGAGCACCGCGTCGCGGTGGCGAGCTACAACCGCGCGCCGAACGCGGCCATGATCCAGCGGCTCAAGGACGCGGGCGCGCGCTGCATCCCGACGATCGGGCTCGCCAAGCACGCGCGCAAGGCGATCGACCTCGGCGCCGACGCCGTCGTCGTGCAGGGCAGCGAGGGCGGCGGCCACACGGGCCCGATCCCGACGTCGCTGCTCATTCCCGACGTAATCGACGCCGTGAACGGGCGCATTCCGGTGATCGCCGCAGGCGGCTTCCGCGACGGTGCGGGGCTCGTCGCCGCGCTCGCGTGGGGTGCCTCGGGCATCGCGATGGGCACGCGCTTCCTGATGACCAAGGAGAGCCCGCTCCTCCCGGCGACGGAAGAACGTTATGTGAAGGCGCAGCTCGCGGACGTCTACGTGACGACGGAGATCGACGGCCTGCCGCAGCGCTGCATCGAGAACGAGCTGCTGCGCGCGCTCCAGGGCAGCGGCCCGCTCAACAAGCTCCTGCACGCGCTCGAGACGGCGCTCGAGTACCGCAAGGCGAGCGGCGCATCGATCCTCGAGATCCTCCGCTCGGGCCTCGCGATGAAGCGCAGCCAGGGGCTCACGTGGTCGCAGGTGCTGATGGCCGCGAACGCGCCCATGCTCGCGAAGCGCGCGATGGTCGACGGCGACCCGAAGCGCGGCTACCTGCCGAGCGGGCAGGTCGCGGGCCTGATCGAGGACCGACCGACGGTCGCCGAGCTGATGGATCGCATCCGCCGCGAAGCGCTCGCGCGCCTCGACGCGCTCGCCGCGCTGCGCGCCCAAGGAGACTGAATGCCGTTCGACCTGCGGATCGATGCCGGCATCGCCGAGCTCGTCTGGAACTTCCCGCCGGTGAACGCCTTCAAGGCGGCCGAGTGGCTCGAGCTCGCCGCGCGCGTGCGCGAGATCGGCGCGAACCCGAACGTGAACTGTCTCGTGCTCGCGGCCGAAGGGCGCGGCTTCCAGTGCGGCGTCGACGTGAAGGAGCTCGCGGCCGACGGCAACGTGATCATCGCGGCGAACCGCGGCTGCCGCGAGTCGTTCGGCGCGATCTACGACTGCCCGTTCCCGACGATCGCGGCCTGCCACGGCTTCGTGCTCGGCGGCGGGATCGGCATCGCGGGCTCGTGCGACGTCGTGATCGCGAGCGACGACGCGACGTTCGGCATGCCCGAGATCGATCGCGGCGCGCTCGGCGCGGCGACGCACCTGCGCCGGCTCTTCCCCGAGCAGAAGGCGCGGCGGATGTTCATGACGGGCGAGCCGATCGACGCGCGCGAGGCCTATCGCGTGGGCGCGCTCGAAGCGGTGGTTCCGCGCGCCGAGCTTCGCGACGCGGCGCGCGCGCTGGCCCGGAAGTTCGCGGCGAAGAGCCCGCTCGCGCTGCGGCTCGCGAAGGAGTCGCTCAACGGCATCGAGCTGCTCGACCCCAAGCGCAGCTACCGCTACGAGCAGGGCTTCACGCTCGAGCTCTACAGCTCGCCCGATTCCCAGGAAGCGCGCGACGCCTTCGTCGGGAAGCGCGCTGCGAAGTTCGAAGGGTAGGCGGCCGCGCCTGCCGAGCCGGGCGCGCGCGCCCGCTTCCGACCCCCTCGAGGAGGATCCCATGCCCGAAGCCTTCATCGTCGACGCGGTGCGCACGCCCGTCGGCCGCCGCGGCGGCGGCCTCTCGCAGGTGCACTCGGCCGACCTCGGCGCGCACTCGATCCAGGCGCTGATGGACCGCACGGGCGTCGACCCGGGCGCGGTCGAGGACGTGATCTTCGGCTGCTGCGACACGATCGGCTCGCAGGCGGGCGACATCGCGCGCACGTGCTGGGTGGTGGCGGGGCTTCCCGATCACGTTCCGGGCGTCACCGTCGATCGCCAGTGCGGCTCGGGCCAGCAGGCCGTGCACTTCGCCGCGCAGGCGGTGATGGCGGGCGTGAACGACCTCGTCGTCGCGGGCGGCGTGCAGAGCATGTCGCAGATCCCGATCTCGTCGGCGATGACCTGCGCCGAGCACCTCGGCTTCACCGACCCCTTCCGCCAGAGCAAGGGCTGGGTCGCGCGCTACGGCGACGGCGAGGTCTCGCAGTTCGGGTCGGCCGAGCGGATCGCCGTGAAGTGGAACTGCTCGCGGGAGGATCTCGAAGCCTTCGCGCTCGAGAGCCACCGGCGCGCGATCGCCGCCATCGATTCGGGGAAGTTCGCCGACGAGATCGCGCCGCTCGGCGACTGCGCGGTCGACGAAGGCCCGCGCCGCGACACGTCGCCCGAGAAGATGGCGAAGCTCGCGACGCTTCCCGGCTGCGAGCGCATCACGGCCGCCGTCTCGAGCCAGCTCTCGGACGCATCGGCCGCGCTCCTGATCGCGAGCGAGCGCGCGGTGAAGGAGCACGGCCTCACGCCGCGCGCGCGCATCCACCACATGAGCGTGCGCGCCGACGACCCGGTGTGGATGCTGACGGCGCCGATCCCGGCCACGGCCTACGCCATGAAGCGGGCCGGCATGACGCTCGACCAGATCGACGCGGTCGAGATCAACGAGGCCTTCGCCTCGGTCGTGCTCGCGTGGCTGAAGGAGACCGGCTACGACCCGGCGAGGACGAACCCGAACGGCGGCGCGATCGCACTCGGCCATCCGATCGGCGCGACCGGCGCGCGGCTCATGACCACGTTGCTCGGCGAGCTCGAGCGCACCGGCGGGCGCTACGGCCTGCAGACGATGTGCGAAGGCGGCGGCCAGGCGAACGTCACGATCCTCGAGCGGCTGTAGCTCGGGCAGGGCAGGGGACATATCGAGATGGGCATCTGTGACGGACGCGTCGTGATCGTGACCGGCGGCGCGCGCGGCCTCGGTCGCGCGCACTGCCTCGCCTTCGCGGCCGAGGGCGCGAAGGTGGTCGTCAACGACATCGGCGTCGAGCTCGACGGCTCGGGCGGCGGCACGGGCCCGGCCGGCGAGCTCGTCGAGCAGATCCGCGGCATGGGCGGCGAGGCGATCGCGAACGGCGCCGACGTTGCCGACTGGGCGCAGGCGAAGGCGATGATCGACCAGGCCGTCTCGGCGTTCGGCCGACTCGACGTCGTCGTGAACAACGCGGGCGTCGTGCGCGACCGCATGTTCGTGAACGCGACCGAGGAGGAGTTCGACTTCGTGACGCGCGTGCACCTGAAGGGGCACTTCGCCGTCGCGCGCCACGCGGCCGCCCACTGGCGCGACCGCGCGAAGGCCGGCGACCAGGTCGATGCGCGCATCATCAACACGAGCTCGGGCGCGGGGCTGCAGGGGAGCGTCGGCCAGGCGGTGTACGGCGCCGCGAAGGGCGCGATCGCGACGCTCACGCTGGTGCAGGCGGCGGAGCTCGCGCGTTACGGCATCACCGCCAACGCGATCGCGCCGTCCGCGCGCACGCGCATGACGGAGGAGGTGTTCGCGGCCGACATGGCGAAGCCCGGCGAGGGCGTCTTCGACGTCGCCGCGCCCGAGAATGTCTCGCCGCTCGTCGTCTGGCTCGGCAGCCCCGAGTCGCGCGACGTGACGGGCCGCGTGTTCGAGGTGAAGGGCGGGCGCATCGCCGTCTCGGACGGCTGGCGCGACGACGCCGAGGTCGACAAGGGCTCGCGCTGGAACCCGGACGAAGTCGGCGCCGCGGTGCACCAGATCCTGTCCAAGGCTCCCGCGCCGCAGAAGTGCTACGGGACCTAGCATGAACTTCGCCTTCACCGAAGAGCAGCAGGAGCTGCGCGAGACGGCGCGCGCCTTCCTCGCGGAGCACGCGTCGTCCGAGCGCGTGCGCGCGGCGATGGAGAGCGAGCGCGGCTGGGACGATGCCCTCTGGCGGCAGCTCGGGAGCGAGCTCGGCTGGACCGCGGTGCACATCCCCGAGGAGTACGGCGGGCTCGGCCTCGGCTACGTCGAGCTCGTGGCGCTGCTCGAGATCATGGGCGAGCACCTCGTCTGCTCGCCGTACTTCGCGACGCTCGCGTTCGGCGCGAATGCGCTGCTCGTCGCGGGCAGCGAAGCCCAGAAGCAGGAGTGGCTGCCGAAGATCGCGGAGGGCGCGTGCACGGCGACGCTCGCGATGACGGAGCCGAACGGGCGCTGGGACGCGCGCGGCATCGAGGCCACGCTCGCGCGCGACGGCGACGCGTTCGTGCTCCGCGGCACCAAGCGCTACGTCGTCGACGGCCACGCGGCCGAGCTGCTCGTCGTCGCCGCGCGCACGCCGGGGAGCGCGGGCGAGCAGGGCGTGTCGCTCGCGCTCGTGCCCGCCGACGCCGCGGGTGTCGAGCGCAAGGCGCTGCCCACCGTCGACCAGACGCGCCGCCAGGCCGAGATCGCCTTCCACGACGTGCGCGTGCCCGCGGACGCTCTCCTGGGCGCCGAGGGCGCGGCGTGGCCCGCGCTCTCGCGCGTGCTCGACCTCGCCGCCGTCGCGCTCGCGGCCGAGCAGGTGGGCGGCGCGCAGCGCGCGCTCGACATGGCCGTCGCCTACGCGAAGGAGCGCGTCCAGTTCGGCCGCGTGATCGGCTCCTTCCAGGCCATCAAGCACAAGTGCGCCGACATGATGGTCGCCGTCGAGGCCGCGCGCTCGGGCCTCTACCTCGCCGCCTGCGCCGCCGCCGAAGGCACCGACGACCTCCCGCGCATGGCCTCGCTCGCCAAGGCGTACTGCTCCGACGCCTACTTCCGCTGCGCGGCCGACGACATCCAGATCCACGGCGGAGTCGGCTTCACCTGGGAGTACGACTGCCACCTCCACTTCAAGCGCGCGAAGTCGAGCGAGACCCTGCTCGGCGACGCCGCCCATCATCGCGAGCTCGTGGCGCGGCGGATCGGGCTGTAGCGGGCGCCGTCAGCCGCGCTCGGCCCCGCCCGCCAGCACGCAGTGCGTGCCGCTGTAGATCGCGGCCATGCACTTGTTGCAGTGCACGCACAGCGACTCGCTCGCGTCGCCGGCGATCATCGCGTGGACGAAGTCCGGGTCGCGCACGAGTGCGCGGCCCATGGCGACGAACTCGAAGCCGTCGGCCATGGCCTGCTCGATCGTGTCGCGGCGGTTGATGCCGCCGAGCAGGACGAGCGGCATGTCGAGGGCCGCGCGGAACTGGCGCGCGTAGCTGCGGAAGTAGGCTTCCTCGAACGGGTAGGTCTTGAAGAAATAGCGTCCGAAGAGCTTGAGCCCGAGGCCGACGGCCTTCGGCATCGATGCGGCCATCTCCGCGAGCGGAACGTCGCCGCGGAAGAGATACATCGGGTTCTGGAGGGAGCTCCCGCCGGTGAGCTCGATCGCGTCGAGCGTTCCGTCGGATTGGAGCAGGCGCGCGACTTCGATGCTCTCGTCGACCCACAGGCCGCCGGGCACGCCGTCGTCCATGTTGAGCTTCGCGAGCACGGCCATGCGGCCGCCGACCGCGTCGGCGACGGCCTTCGCGATGTCGCGCGCGAAGCGCGCGCGGTTCTCGAGCGAGCCACCCCAGGCATCGTCGCGCCGGTTCAGCTTCGGCGACAGGAACTGGCTCGGCAGGTAGCCGTGCCCGAAGTGGATCTCGACGGCGTCGAAGTCGGCTTCGCGCAGAAGCGTCGCGGCCTCGGCGAAGTCGCGGACGATGCGCGCGATGTCGTCCGTCGTGGCGGCGCGCGTGCGCTTCATCGCGAGCGGACTGAAGATGCGCGACGGCGAGAGGGCGGGGAGGCCGGCCGCGGCCGCGACGGCGCCCGCGTGCCCGATCTGCGCGGAGATCGCCGCGCCCTCGGCGTGCACGGCGTCGGCGAGCGCGCGCAGGCCGGGGAGCGTCTCGCTGCGCAGCACGAGCTCGTTCGGCGTCCCGCCGCCGTCGGGCGACACGGCGCAGAACGCGAGCGTCGACATGCCGACGCCGCCGCGCGCGACCGCGCGGTGGAACTCGATCAGGCGCGGCTCGATCGTCTGCGTGCCCGTCATGCCCTCGAAGGTCGCGGCCTTGAGGATGCGGTTGCGAAGCTGGACGGGGCCTAGCTTCGCGGGCTCGAACGCGTTCGGCGTCGTCGTCACGTCTCGTTCCTCATCGTGTGTGCACCGTCATCGGGATGCCGCGCGCGGGCCGAAGCGGCCCGATGCCGTAGACCTGTCCCTCGACCTTCGCGCCGGGCGCGAGCCGAAGCTCGAGCTCGCCGGAGAGCGCGGCGATCGCGATCGTCGCTTCCATCAAGGCGAACTCCTCGCCGATGCAGCGCCGACCGCCGAGGCCGAACGGGCACCACGCGTCGGCAGGGCGCGCGTTCGCGCGCTCGGGCAGGAAGCGATCGGGATCGAAGCGCTCGGGATCCTCCCAGAAGTCGCGGTGCGTGTGCGTCACGAAGAAGAGCGTCGTGACGATCGAGCCCTTCGGGATGCGGTAGCCGTCGATCTCGTCGTCTTCGATGCACTCGCGCCCGGTTCCCCAGGCGGGCGGGTAGAGGCGCAGCGTCTCGCACACGACGCGGCGCGTGAAGTCGAGCGCGGGAAGATCGGCGTGCGTCGGCGCGCGCCCGCGCAGCGCGGCTGCTTCCTGCTGCACGCGCGCGAGCGCTTCGGGGTGCTGGCTCAGCAGCCCGAACGCGAAGCCGATCGTGGTCGCGGTCGTCTCGTGGCCGGCGTTGAGCAGCGTCCACATTTCGTAGCGCAGCTGCTGCTCGCTCATGCGGCCTTCGGCGACGTGCTCGTTCAGCCGCGCGAGCACGTTCGCGCCGCCGCCGCGCGCGCGGTTCTCGGCGATGAGCTCGTCGATCGCGCCGTACATGGTGCGCAGCGCGGCGCGCGCCTCGCGGTTGCGCCGCGTCGGCACCCAGAGCGGCGGCGCGAGCGGGTGCGTCGAGACGTGCCCCGTGTAGCGGCTCGACGCCCACAGCGCTTCGTGCAGCGCCTGCGCGCGGTCGAGGATGTCGCAGCCGAAGAAGGCGCGGCAGGCGATGTCCATCGCGAGCTTCGCCATCTCGGGCGCGATGTCGAAAGCGGGCTCGCCGACCCGCTGGCGCATGCGCGCGACGAACGCGCGCGCACCGTCGACCATGTGCGGCACGAGCTCGGTCAGAGCGCTGCGGCGGAACGACGGCATGATGAGGCGCCGCTGGTCCTTCCACAGCTCGCCGTCGCTGAAGAAGAGCCCGTCGCCGCCGATCTCCTTGCGGCGCAGGAACGTGACGCCCTTCGGATAGCGCTCCGCGCGATCGACGAGCACGCGCCGGTGCTGCTCGGGGCGCGCCGTCACCACCTGACAGCGCGGCCACATCTTCACGCACGCGACGTCGCCGTACTCGGCGACGAGCTTTCGATAGTAGGCGAGCGGGTCGGGCCGCAGCTCGCGGAAGAACTGGAAGGGCGTCGCATAGCGCGGGCCCGGCGGAAGCGGGCGCGCGCGCGAGGCTTCGTCGACCCGATCAGGCGAGGTCGACACGCGAGCGGTGCATCCGGTGGATGAAGAGGAGCGGCCCGAGCACCCAGGGCCCGTTGACCTGCAGGAGCGCGATCTTCATGAACGCGGTGACGTCGGGGTGCGCGAACTGTGTCGCGAAGACGAGCAGGGAGGTCGTCATCGTCGCGCTCGCGACGGCGATCATCGCGGTGCGGAACCAGGGCGTGTCCTGTCGGCCGGTCAGGAACATGAACAGCGCGAGCGCCCAGAACGGATTGTAGAGGTAGTCCTGCGCGTTCATCACGTTCGCGTACCAGTCGGGCATCGCGCCCCAGTACGGATCGATGTCGTAGTAGCCCTGCCAGGCGGCGCGCGCGGCTTCCGCAGAGGAGCTGTCGCAGCCCTCGAGGTGCTCCCAGCCGCCGCACGGCATCACGAGGGCGAGCTCGAAGACGAACACGAAGAGGTACAGCACGAGCACGCCGACGATCAGCTGGTCGACGGTCGAGAGCCGCGTGGGGCGCACGAGTCGGGGCATCGCCTAGAAGAGCATCCGGCGCAGGACGCCGAGCGCGACGTAGAGGACGGTCGGCCCGGCGATCAGGATCGTCGCTTTCAGCATGGGCTCATCCTGCCACCGCGCGCCGGCGCGGTGCTAGGGATGCTGCGAGCTGACCGACACGACCTCGCCCGTCATGTAGGACGAGAGGTCGCTGCCGAGGAACACCATCACGTTGGCGACCTCCCACGGCTCGGCCGCGCGGCCGAATGCCTCGCGCTCCTGGAGCCGGTCGAGCAGCTCCTGGTTGCTCGTCTTCACGAGGAACGGGTGCAGCGCGATGCTCGGGGCGACGCAGTTCACGCGGAGCCCGTGCTCCGCGGCCTCGACCGCCGCGCAGCGCGTGAGCGCCATGACGCCGGCCTTGGCCGCCGCGTAGTGCGCCTGCCCCTTCTGCGCGCGCCAGCCGAGCACCGAGGCGTTGTTCACGATCGAGCCGCCGCGCGCGGCCATGCGCTGGAGCGCCGCGCGCGTCATGCGGAACGTGCCGTTCAGCGTCACGTCGAGCACGAGGTTCCACTGCTCGTCCGTCATGTCGACGAGCGACACCTCGCCCCCGAGCCCCGCGTTGTTGATCAAGACGTCGACGTGCCCGAGCTCGCGCTCGGCCGCATCCCACAGCGCATCCACGTCTTCCTGCTTCGTCACATTGCAGAGCGCCGTCGGCGGCCTCTCTCCCGCCACCTCGCGAAGCCGATCCGCCGCCTCGCCGAGCCGCCGCTCGTGGATGTCGCTGATCATCACCCGAGCGCCTTCTTCCACCGCGCGCTTCGCCACCGCGAAACCAATCCCGGTCCCCGCCGCCGCCGTAACCAGCACCGTCTTCCCAGCCAACAGATTGCGACCCTGCGGATACGAAGGCGGCGGAACCGGCATGTCGACGAACCCCTTTCCAACAAGTAGTTGCGCGGTCGAGCAGGACGCGCGAGCGGCCGGCGGGAGCGCTTCCCGCGAAATCAAGCGCAGCCGGCGCCACCCGAGCCAGTTCCGGCCTGCCGAACACGACGCGCCGGCGAGCCATTCGCGGGAAGCGCTCCCGCCGGCCGCCGACCTCGATCCAGTCCGCCCGACCCGCGCGCTACGGCCGCGGTTCGCGCGGCAGTCCGAGCGCCCGCTCGCTGATGATGTTGCGCTGGATCTGGTTCGAGCCCGCGTAGATCGTGTCCGACCGCACGAACAGGTACATCCGCTGCATCTGCGACAGCTCGTACGGGAAGCCGGCGGCGATCTCGCCCTCGGGCCCCATCACGTCCATGTAGAGCTTGCCGAGCTCGCGGTGCCAGGTGGCCCAGAAGATCTTCGTGATCGTGCCTTCGCGCGACAGCTCGGGGTTCGTGCTCGAGAGCGTGCGCATCGCGTTGCCGCGCATGATCTGCAGGCCGATCCAGGCGTCGGCGATGCGCTGGCGCATCACCGGATCCTCGGCCTTCCCGTTGCGCTTCGCGATCGCGATGATCTGCGCGAGCTCGTTCGTGAACTGGAGCTGCTGGCCGAGCGTCGAGGCGCCGCGCTCGAAGGCGAGCGTGCCCATCGCGACGGCCCAGCCCTGGCCCGGCTCGCCGACGATGTGGTCCTTCGCCGTGCGCGCGCCGTTGAAGAAGACCTCGCAGAACTCGCTCGTGCCCGTCATCTGCAGGATCGGGCGCGGCTCGACCCCCGGCTGCTTCATCGGGACGAGCAGGTAGGAGAGCCCCTTGTGCCGCTGCGAGGCCGGGTCGGTGCGCGCGACGACGAAGCACCAGTCGGCCCACGCGCCCCACGACGTCCACACCTTCTGGCCGTCGACGATCCACTCGTCGCCCTCGAGGCGCGCCTTCGTCTGCACGTTCGCGAGGTCGGAGCCGGCGTTCGGCTCGGAGTAGCCCTGGCACCAGATCTCGGTGCCGGAGACGATGCCGGGCAGGAACTTCGCCTTCTGCGCGGGCGTGCCGAACGCGACGATCGTCGGGCCGAGCAGCGTCTCGCCGACGTGGTTCGCGCGGCCGGGCCCGCCGGCGCGCGCGTACTCCTCGTAGAAGATCACCTGCTGCTCGAGCGACAGGCCGCGCCCGCCGTGCTCCTCCGGCCAGCCGACGCACGTCCAGCCGGCCGCCGCGAGCTCGCGCTCCCACGCGAGGCGCTCCTCGAGGAACGCGTGCTCGTCGCCCGGACCGCCGCGCCCGCGGATCTTCTCGAACTCGCCGCGCAGGTTGTCCGCGAGCCAGCCGGCGATCTCGCGGCGGAAGGCCTCGTCCTCGTCGCTGAATCGGGTGTCCACGGCGGCGGAGATTACGAAACGGGCCGGCTCGATACAACGGGTCGCGCGCGCATCGTCGCGCGAGGCGGCGCGCGGCGCTCAGCCCGAGCGGCGGCCGTCGGGCCCGCCATCGCCCTCGAGCGCGGCCCAGAACGACTGCCAGCTCGGGATGTCCTCGGGCACCGTGCCACGCCCGTCGTGGTGCTCGGGCCAGTTCGCCGGACGCTGCGCGAGCGGCCGCTCGGCCGTCTCGACCCCGTACCACAGCACGTGCGTGCGCTTCACGAAGAGCCATGCGCCGTCGCGCTTCTCGTACGTGTCGCGGTACTGGATCGCCTGCTCGATCCAGCGCTCGCCGTCCTGGATCTGCCCGCGGCAGTAGACGACGCCCTTCGCGCGCGTGGCGCTCTCGAAGTCGACGATGTGGTTCCCCACGAACAGGATGGACACGCCGATCGCGCGCAGCGAGGCGGTGAAGAACTCCTTCATCGCGGCGCGGCCGCTCGCCTCGCGCGTCACGCGCACGTCGGGGACGAAGAGCGAGACCAGCAGGTCGAGGTCACGCGCGTCGATCGCGTACGCATAGCGGTAGGCGAGCTGTCGGATCTCGTCGCGCGCGACGACGCGCTCGAGGTCGCTCATGCCGTCGTCGCGGCGCGAGGTCTGGATCACGGGCTCTCCTCGGAGACGGGCGCGGGCCGGGCGGCGCGCCGGCGCGCCGCGATTGAGTCGGCTTCGCGGCGCGCGGTAGAGTACGCCCCCTCGCGACGAGATGCAGCGATGCGGCGCAGGTGCGCGTCCCCCGCGCGGCCGCTCGCGGACGCTCCTGGAGGATCGACATGGCTCCGCTCCACGACATCGCCTCGATCGGCACGACGCCCCGGCTCGTGCGCGCCGCGGCCGAGGCCTACGGCTCGCTCGCCGCGATCGAGGAGGGCGACGTCGCGCTCTCGTTCGAGGACCTCGCGCGCGAGGGGCTGCGCGCCGCGCGCGCGTTCATGGCCGCGGGCGTCGAGCCCGGCGACCGCGTCGCGATCTGGGCGCCGAACGTGTACGAGTGGGTGCTCGCGGCGATCGGCCTGCAGTCCGCGGGCGCCGCGCTCGTGCCGCTCAACACCCGCTACAAGGGCGCCGAGGCGGCCTACATCCTCAACAAGAGCCGCGCGCGCGTGCTGTGCACGGTGGGCGAGTTCCTCGGCACCGACTACGCGGCGCTCGCGCGCGCGCAGGAGACGCCGAGCGTCGAGCGCGTCGTGTCGCTGCGCGGCGCGTCCGAGGGCGCGCAGCCGTGGAGCGCGTTCCTCGCGGAGGGCGAGTCCGTCGCGGAGTCGGCGGCGCTCGCGCGCGCGCTCGCGGTGTCGCCCGACGACCTCGCCGACGTGATGTTCACTTCGGGCACGACGGGCAAGCCCAAGGGCGTGATGACGGCGCACGGGCAGAACCTGCGCGTGTTCGAGGTGTGGAGCGGCGTCGTCGGCCTTCGCGAGGGCGATCGCTACCTCATCGTGAACCCGTTCTTCCACTCGTTCGGCTACAAGGCGGGCTGGCTGTCGTCGATCATGCGCGGCGTCACCGTGCTGCCGCACCCCGTGTTCGACGTGAAGGAGGTGCTCGAGCGCGTCTCGAAGGACCGCATCTCCGTGCTGCCCGCGCCTCCCACGATCTACCAGTCGATCCTCGCCTTCCCCGACCTCGCGAAGTACGACATCTCGAACCTGCGCCTCGCGGTGACGGGCGCGGCGGCGGTGCCCGTCGAGCTCGTCCACCGCATGCGCGACGAGCTCGGCTTCGAGACGATCGTGACGGCCTACGGGCTCACCGAGAGCACGGGCACCGTCAGCATCTGCCAGCCCGACGACGACGCCGAGACGATCGCGAACACGTCCGGCTGCGCGATCCCGGACGTCGAGGTGCGCTGCGTCGACCCGGACGGCCGCGAGGTGCCGCGCGGCGAGCCGGGCGAGGTCGTCGTGCGCGGCTACAACGTCATGAAGGGCTACTTCGAGGACGAGGCCGCGACGCGCGAGGCGATCGACGCCGACGGCTGGCTCCACACGGGCGACATCGCGGTGATGGACGAGCGCGGCTACCTGCGCATCACCGATCGCATCAAGGACATGTTCATCATGGGCGGGTTCAACTGCTATCCCGCCGAGATCGAGAGCCTGCTCTTCGAGATGCCGGGCGTCGCGCAGGTGGCGGTCATCGGCGTTCCCGACGAGCGCATGGGCGAGGTCGGCATGGCCTTCGTCGTGCCGAAGGGGGGCGCCGCGCTCACCCCCGAGGCCGTCGTCGCGTGGTCGCGCCAGCACATGGCGAACTTCAAGGTGCCGCGCTTCGTGAAGCTGCTCGACGCGCTGCCCGTGAACGCATCGGGCAAGGTGACGAAGAACGAGCTGCGCGAGCTGGCCGCGCGCGAGGGCGTCGGCGCATGAGCGACGGCCCGCCGGCGGGCGCGTCCGCGCCGCTCGCCGCCGACACGCTCTGGGGCCTCGTCGCGCGCCGCGCCGAGGCGACGCCCGACGCCGCGATGCTCGTCGGCGAGGACGACCGCGTGCTGTCCTTCGCCGGCTACCGCGACGCGTGCCTGCGCGCGGCGGCCGGGCTCGCGGCGCGCGGCGTCGGCGTCGACACGCCCGTGACGTGGTCGCTCCCGACCTCCATCGAGGCGATCGTGCTCGAGGGCGCGCTCGCGCGGCTCGGCGCGCGCCAGAACCCGGTCATCCCGATCTACCGCGAGCGCGAGTTCGGCTTCATCGCGCGCCAGACGCGCGCGCGCCTGCTGATCGTGCCCCCGGCGTTCCGGCGCTTCGACTACGGCGCGATGGCGCGCGCGCTCGCCGCGGACATCGCCGGGCTCGAGGCGCTCGTCGTCGACGGCGCGCTGCCCGAGGGCGATCCGGGCTCGCTGCCCGCGGAGCCCGCGGCGCCCGCGGCGCCGGCGGCGACGGACGCCGCGAGCGCGCCGGTGCGCTGGGTCTTCTACACGTCCGGGACCACCGCCGACCCGAAGGGCGCCAAGCACACCGACCTCACGCTCATGGTGCACGCGCGCGGCATGGCCGACCGGCTCGCCGTTGGTCCCGCGTCGCGCGTCGCGCTCGCGTTCCCCTTCACGCACATCGGCGGGTCGACGTGGCTGTGCAGCGCGCTCTCGCACGGCTGTGCGCTGCTGCCGATCGCGGTCTTCGAGCCGTCGACGAGCATCCCGCACCTCGCGCGGCACGGCTGCACGCACGCGGGCTCGGGCACGGCCTTCCACCAGGCCTATCTCGCCGCGCAGCGCCGGCAGCCGGGCGTGCCGCTCTTCCCCGACGTCGTCTGCTTCCCGGGCGGCGCCGCCGCGAAGCCGCCCGAGCTCCACTACGAGATGAAGCGCGAGCTCGGCGGCGTCGGCATCGTGTCGGGCTACGGGCTCACCGAGTGCCCCATCATCGCGATGAACGCGACGACCGACCCCGACGAGAAGCTCGCGCACACCGAGGGCCGCGCGACGCCCGAGGGCGCGCGCATCAAGGTCGTGCGGGCGGACGGCTCGATCGCGCGCGCGGGCGAGGAGGGCGAGCTGCGGCTCTCGGGCCCGCAGCTGTGCAAGGGCTACGTCGACGGCGCGCTCGACGCCGAGGCCTTCGACGACGAGGGCTTCTTCCGCAGCGGCGACCTCGGCTTCGTCGACGCCGAGGGCTTCGTGACGATCACGGGGCGGCTCAAGGACGTGATCATCCGCAAGGGCGAGAACATCCCGGCGAAGGAGGTCGAGGACCTCCTCTACACGCATCCGCGGGTGAAGGACGTGGCCGTCGTCGGCCTGCCCGACGCAGCGCTCGGCGAGCGCTGCTGCGCGGTCGTGGTGGACGAGGACGCGTCCGCGCCGCTCGGGTTCGACGAGATGGTCGCCTTCCTGCGCGAGCGGCGGCTCATGGTCCAGAAGATTCCGGAGCAGCTCGAGCACGTCGCCGAGCTGCCGCGCAACCCGTCGGGCAAGGTGCTCAAGAACGAGCTGCGCCGACGTTATGCGGAGCCGCCGCGCGGCGGCGCGCGCGCGAATAGCGAATAGGTAGGAGGAGCAGCGATGGCAGCGGGACGGCTCGCGGGCAGGGTGGCCGTGATCACGGGCGGCGCGTCGGGCATCGGGCTCGCGTGCGCGCGGCTGTTCGGGGCGGAGGGCGCGAAGGTGGCCTGCCTCGACCTCAACGAGCCCGACGCGAAGGCGCGCGCGGGTGTCGAGGCGGCGGCGCCCGGCGCGCGCTTCGCCGCGGGCGTCGACGTGCGCGACGAGGCGGGGCTCGCGGCCGCGATCGACGATGCCGCGCGCGCGTTCGGCCGCATCGACGTGCTCGTGAACGCGGCGGGCGTCGGCGGGGGCGGCGTGCCGCACGAGCTCGACGTGGCGGAGTACGACCGCGTCGTCGACATCAACATGAAGGGCACGTTCCTCGCCTCGAAGCACGCGCTGCGTCACATGGTCGGCCAGGGCTCCGGCGCGATCGTGAACCTCGCGAGCGTCGAGGGGCTCGAGGGCATGAGCGGCTCGCTCCCGTACAACGCGTCGAAGGGCGGCGTCGTGCTGATGACGAAGACGCTCGCGATCGACTACGCGCCGCACGGCATCCGCGTGAACTGCGTGTGCCCGGGCCTGATCGAGACGCCACTCACGGCCATCCTGCGCGACACGCCCGAGCTCGCATCCCACAACCGGCAGATGCGCGCGTGGCACGCGATGAACCGCTTCGGCCAGCCCGAGGAGGTGGCCACCTGCTGCCTCTTCCTCGCGTCGGACGAGGCGTCGTTCGTGACGGGCAGCTCGCTCGTCGTCGACGGCGGCTGGACGGCGGGCAAGCGCATCCTCGCCGAGGGCTGAGCGCGGCGCGCGCCGCGCGGCGATCGGCGTCGGCGTGGAGACGCGAAGAGGGCCGCCCGGCTCGCGCCGAGCGGCCCTCGAAGAGCCGGGCGACTCCGCGCGCTAGCGCTTGCGGAGCGCCGTGCGCATGCCGCCGACCAGCAGGCCGAGCGCGAGCGCGCCGGCGCCGACGAGCGGGAGCGCCGGGACGCCGCCGCCGACGAAGACGCCGCGCAGCAGGTACTGGCCGTTCGTCGTTCCGCCGTTCTGCGTGCCGTTGATGTAGCCGCTCACCGCCGAGTAGTCGCCCTCGGCGTCGAACGCCCACGTGCCGAGGTCGTACGTCGGCGAGTTGATGTCGGGTGCGTTCACGGTGACGCCGTGCGGCACCTGCGTGCCCGCGGTGCAGATCGTCTGCGGGCTCGAGGCGCAGAAGGTGAACCCCGTGCGCGACCAGCCGCCGAGGACGCCCCAGTCGATCGTGCCGCCCGGGGCCGTGCTTCCGGGAGCGACGAAGGGAACCGCCGGCTTCTCGGTCGGGCGCGAGATCACGAACACGTACGAGCCGGGTCCGAAGACCGAGGTCGTGTCGAAGTTCGTGTTCACGAGGGGCTCGATCGTCAGCCCCGTCAGCGTGACGGTTCCGCCGCCCGTGTCCGTGATCTGCGCGCCGCCGGCGACCGTGCCGGGCGAGGCCTGGATCGGCGGGCAGAGCGTGGTCGTGAATCGCAGGCGATCGCTCGGCGTGCCGTGCGGCGGCGTCGAGTCGTAGACCTTGACGACGGCCGCACTCGGGCCGGCGAGGGCGACGAGCGCGAGCGCCGCGAGGAGCGTTCGGAGCTTCATGGATCCTCCGGGAGCGTCCGCTCTCCGCGGCGCTCGGAATCGTGGATGGGACTCGCTGGAAGCGACGCGACCGGGAGACCCCGTCTCGGTGCGACACAGACCGGCGTGGCCCGAACCGGTGCACGTGGCGTGCCTGCACAGCGGGCGCGCAGGACGCCGTACGGACCGGCAACGTCCGTCCGCGCTGGGGGAGAACGCACCATCTGGCGCGATTCCCGCCATGCGATCGGTGCGGACGCGTACGACTCCAGCGGGCGGACGCGCGCGCGACGCGGCGCAGGTTGCGAGCGCGAGCCGGCCGATCAGCGACCGCGCTCGTCGCGCACGAACAGCGTCGCCGCGAAGCTCGACACCGCGAGCGCCGCGAAGAGCGCGAACGCGGCGCGGTAGTCCCCGTGCGCGTCGTAGAGGTGGCCGGCGACGAGCGTCCCGACCGCGCCCGCCCAGAGCAGGAACATCAGCGCGCCGTAGATCTCCGCGAGGTGGCGCGGGCCGAAGCAGTGCTCGATCGCGAGCGGGTAGCTCACGTCGCGCGCGGCCGTCGCGGCGCCGAACGCGACGAGCACGGGCGGGCCGAGCCACGGCGAGGGGAGCGCGAGCAGGCCGGCCGTCCCGATCGCGAGCAGCGCGAACTGCACGCGGAGCGCGACGCGCGCGTCGATCCCGTCGGCGATCGCGCCGAAGACCGGCTTCGCGACGAGGCCGACGCCGACCGCGAGGCCGAGCGCCGCGCTCGCCTCGGTGCGCGGGAGCCCGCCGTCGCGCAGCGACGCGACGAGGTGGTCGAGCACGCCGACGAACACGAAGAAGAACGCGCCGAGCGCCCACGCGAGGATCCAGAAGCTGCGCGTGCGGAGCGCGTCGGCGAGCGCGAGGTCGGCGCGCGCGGCGGGCACCGCGGGGCCGGGTGCGGGCGCGGCCGCCGGGCGCGGGTCGACCTCGTGCGCGCCGGGCTCGTCGCCGCGCGGCATGCGGAGTACGAAGAGCGCGAACGGCAGCATGAGCGCGGCGCCGACGACGCCGACCTGGAGCACGGCCGCGCGCCACCCGTGCGCGGCCGCGAGGCGCGGGAGCGCCGTGGCGAGCAGGTAGCCCGCGACGTTCGAGCCGGCGAAGACGAGCCCGAGCGCGAGCCCGCGCGCGCGCGTCACCCAGCGCGCGACGATCGCACCGACGACGACGTCGCCGAGACCGACGGCGACGAGCCCCTGCAGCGCGGCCGCCGTGCCGAACGCCGCGAGCGAGCCCATCTCGCTCAGGATCCACTGGCTCGCGAGCAGGCACGCGACCGAGCCCACGAGAATGGGGCGCGCGCCGAGCCTCGCGAGCGCGATGCCCGCGATCGGGCTCGCGACCGACATCATGATCATCTGCGGCACGCGCACGAACGAGAACTCGGCGCGCGTCCAGCCGAGCTCGGCCGTGATGTCGTTGAGCACGTGGCCGTAGGTGTGGCCGTAGCCGAGCGCGAGCTGGCAGACGAAGCCGCCGAGGACGACGAGCGCCGCGGGTCGCGCGACGCGCGATGCCGGCGACGCGGCGTCGGGAGGGGCGGGCGCGTCCGGCACGGGGGCCTCGCTGTCGGGCGGAGCGGTCGAGGCCGCGCCGTCGGTTGAACCGGCGGGAAGGCGTAGCCTACTCTGCGGCCTCGCGAGCGGCACGCGCTCCGCGCGGCGGTGCGCCGCCGTCTCGCATCCATCTCCCGCGCGCGGCGCGCGCGAGCGCGCGAGTGTCGACGATGACTCCCTCCTCGGTCTCCGAGTGGTACCTGCTCGCCAGCGTGTTCGGCGCCGCGTGGACGGCGGCGGCGTGGCTCGGGCTGCGGCACGTCGGCTGGACGCTGCCCGCCTACTTCATGATGTCGTGGCTCACCGGCGAGCTCGCGCTCTTCCACGTCGCGTGGCAGGCGGCGGCGACGCTCGGGTTCGTCGCGTTCGGCGGCCTCGCGGGCGGCGCCGGCGCGCTCGGGCTCGCCGTGTCGTTCGCGTCGTGGACGGGGCTCGTCGCGCTGCAGCGGCGCGCCTCGCTCGCGGGGAGCGCGTTCGAGCGCGCGCTCGCCGAGACGCTCGGCGACGACTATCTCGAGCGCGTGCCCGGCGAGCGGCGCGCGCTGCTGCGCGAGGCGATCGCGCCGCGCGACTGGTCGCGCCCCTTCGCGTTCAAGAGCGACGCCGTCGAGGTGCTGCGCGACCTGCCGTACGGCCCCGCCGGCAAGCGCAACCTGCTCGACGTCTACCGGCCTCGGCGCGACGTCGCGAACGCGCCCGTGCTGCTGCAGATCCACGGCGGCGCCTGGACGATCGGCAACAAGGAGCAGCAGGGCCAGCCGCTGATGGTGCACCTCGCCGAGCGCGGCTGGGTGTGCGTCGCGATCAACTACCAGCTGAGCCCGCGAGCGCGCTTCCCCGAGCACCTGGTCGACGCCAAGCGCGCGATGAAGTGGATCCGCGAGAACGTCGCGACCTACGGCGGCGATCCGAGCTTCGTCGCCGTGACGGGCGGGTCGGCGGGCGGACACCTGAGCGCGCTCTTCGCGCTCACGGCGAACGAGCCCTCGCTGCAGCCGGGCTTCGAGGACGTGGACACGAGCGTGGTCGCGGCCGTCCCGTTCTACGGCATCTACGACTTCGCCGACCGCGACGACGTGCGCGGGCGCAGCTCGATGCGCGGCTTCCTCGAGCGCTACGTGATGCCGGCGCGGCTCGCCGACGATCCGGAGGCCTGGGATCGCGCGTCGCCGGTGCGCTGGGTGCGCGAGGACGCGCCGCCCTTCTTCGTCATCCACGGGAGCTACGACGCGCTCGCCTTCGTCGAGGACGCGCGCCTGTTCGTGACGGCGCTGCGCGAGCGGTCGCGCGAGCCCGTCGTGTATGCCGAGATCCCGTACGCGCAGCACGCCTTCGACGTGTTCCACAGCGAGCGCTCGGCGCAGGCGGTGAACGCCGTGACGCGCTTCCTCGAGTGGGTGCGCGCGCGCGCCGGCCACGCCTGAGCGCGCGCTCCGCGGCGGCGCCTAGAAGAGCGAGAAGGGCCGGGTCGACGACGGCGTGCGCTGGCGGGCCGAGCGGCGGCGCATGCGCCGCCGGCGCATGCGCGCGTGCAGGTCGCGGCGCCGCGCTTCGAGGCTCGCCTGGGCGTCGGCCGGGCGGGCGGCCGCGCTCTTGCGGCGCCCGTCGAGCTTCCTGCGGAAGGCGCAGAAGTCGTCGTAGGCCTCGATGTCGGGGCGCAGCTCGGTGACGACGAGCTCGACCATGATGGCGTCGTCGATGAAGCCGAGGCCGGGCACCGAGTCCGGGATCAGGTCGACGGGCTCGTTGAAGTAGGCGAGGGCGCTGACGATGCGGTCGCGGTTGTCGCCGCTGAGCGACCACTCGCGATCCTCGAGCATCGCGACGAGCTTCGGCAGGTGCGCGAGCCGCTCGCGCACGAAGTCCGGCACTTCCGCCGCCTCGACCGCGGCCGCGAGCTTGCGCGCGCTCGCGACGATCTTCTTCTCGGGGGTCTTGCGCGCGGCGTGGCGCGCGTGCCGCATGATCGAGCGGAAGTGGCGAAGGTCCTTGTCGCTGAGCTCGAACGTGACCCTGAGCGGCACGGCATCTCCTCGCGCGCCGGTCGCGCGCCGCGCGGATCTTCCCCGCTGTCCCGGCAGGGGTCAAGCGCGGCGCGCGCGCGGCGAGCGCGTGCGCCGTCGGAGTCGGACGCGGCGATGCGGGAGGAGCGCTACTCGGCGTTCGTCCGGTACGGGAGCCAGGCGCCGTCGCCCTCGATGAACTCGTAGCCGAGCGGCATCTGTCGCGAGTTCTCCCAGGTCGCGATCGCCGGCACCGTGCCGCCCGCGATCGACTTCGTGCCGTCGGCGGCGGTCGTGCAGCGCAGCCACGGGTACTTGATCTGCGTGAGCTGCGGGCACGCATCGGCGGCGACCTCGGGCGCGGGGTCGGCCAGCGAGATCGAGCCGAGCGCACCGGCGGCGCCGGCGAGCAGGGTGGAAGCGGCGACGAGCGAGAGCGTGTGGACGAGCGTGCGCATGAGAGCCTCCGGGTGAGCGTGCGATCCGCCGACGGCCCCCCATCGGGTTGCGATCCAACACGTGGGCTTCTACCACCGCGCGCGCGCCGCCGTCAACGCGGCCCGTTCGCGCTCGCGACTGCGCGCCGTCGTCGCGCGGGGTGCGCGCGGCGACGAGAACGGCGCGCCGGCGCGGGGCGCGACGTGCGAGGCTCGGGCGAGCGCGGGCCGCCGGGCCGCGCACCGACGCAGGAGGACGCCGACGTGCGACACGCCATGCCCGATCGCGGAGCGCCCTGGCGCGAGCTCGAGGAGCGCATGCGCGCCTACGCCGCGGACGACGTCGACTGGCGCGACGGCCGCGCCGCCGTCTACGTCTTCCACGCCGGCGCCGACGTGCTCGACGTCGCCAAGCAGGCGTACGCGCTCTTCCAGTCCGAGAACGGGCTCGGGCCCGCGGCGTTCCCGAGCCTCGCGCGCATGGAGCGCGAGGTCGTCGACATGGGCCTCTCGCTGCTGCGCGCACCCGACGGCGCGTGCGGGAACATGACGTCCGGGGGCTCCGAGTCGATCTTCATGGCGGTGAAGGCGTGTCGCGATGCGGCGCGCGCGGCGGGGCGCGAGGTGGCGGGCGGCGAGATCGTGCTGCCGCGCTCGGCGCACCCGGCCTTCGACAAGGCCGCGCAGTATCTCGGGCTCGCGACGCGGCGCGTGCCCGTCGCCGCCGACTTCACCGCCGACGTCGACGCGATGGCCGCGGCGTGCGGCGCGCGCACGCTGATGCTCGTGGGCTCCGCGCCCTGCTTCCCGTACGGCCTCGTCGACCCGATCCCGGCACTCGGCGCGCTCGCCGAGGAGCGCGGCCTGTGGCTCCACGTCGACGCCTGCGTCGGCGGCTACTTCGCGCCGTTCGCGCGCATGAACGGCGTCGACGTCGGCGACTTCGACTTCGCGGTGCCGGGCGTGTGCAGCATCTCGGCCGATCTCCACAAGTACGGCTACGCGGCGAAGGGCGCGTCGACCGTGTTCCACCGCAGCGAGGCGCAGCGCGCGCACCAGGTGTTCACGTTCGACGACTGGCCGGCCGGCGGGATGACCACGCCGACGGCCGCGGGCACGCGCCCGGGCGGCGCGATCGCCGCGGCGTGGGCGGTGATGAACTACCTCGGTGTCGAGGGCTACCGCGCGAAGGCGCGCGAGGTGGTCGCGACGCGCGAGAAGATCGCGACCGGTGTCGCCGCGACGGGCGAGCTCGCGGTCGTGGGCGACCCGCGGCTCGGGCTGCTCGCCTATCGAGCGCGCGACCCCGAGGCGCTCGCCGTGTTCGCCGTGTGGGCGCGCCTCAAGGCGCGCGGCTGGTTCACGGGCGTCATCACCGAGCCGCACGGGATCCATCTCATGTTGTCGCCGGCCCACGCGCGCGTCGCGGACGCGTACCTCGCGGACGTCGCGGTCGCCCTCGACGAGGTGCGCGCCCACCGCGAGACGGGTGCCGGCGTGGAGGCCCGCTACAGCTGATCGCGCGCGGCGCGCTGGTCACGCCGCTCCGCGTGTGAGACGCTGCGGCGACCTGCAGCTCGCACGGCGCGCAGCTCGGAGCTCGCATCTCGCATCTGGGAACTTGGAGCTCGGAGCTCGGAGCTCGCAGCTCGCAGCTCGGAGGGGGAGGCCATGAGCGCACCGGACGATCGGCATCGCTCGAGCGGCAGCGACGGGCGCGTCGCGGCCGCGGCGGCCGCGCGGGCGGCGCTCGCGGCCTGGGTCGCGGCCGTCGCGCTCGGCGCCTTCGGGCTCGCGCCGACGATCGCCGCGATGGCCGAGGGCATCGACCGCCCCTATCTCCCGATGGTCGGCCCGGTCGCCTTCGCGGGCGCGCTCGTGCTCGCGGTCGCGCTCACCGTGCGCTGGGTGGCCGCGCTCGGGCGCGAGGCGCGCGCGGCGGCCCCGGGCGCCGCATCGACGCCGGCGCGGCGCCGCTTCCTGTTCGGCGGGCTCGCGATGGCGGGGGGCGTCGCGGGCGTCGGCGCGGGCGTGCTCTCGCGCATCGCGCCCTGGTACACGGTCACGCTCTCGAACATCGTGAACCCGAAGGTCGAGACGACGAACCCGTCGCCGCGGCCCGAGTGGGCGGCGTCGCGCGTGCGCGCGTACCGGCGGCTCGGGCGCACGGGCTTCGAGGTGTCCGACGTCTCGCTCGGATCGGGACGGATCGCGGGCTCCACGAACGGCGAGGCGATCGCGCGCGCGGCGATCGAGCGCGGCGTGAACTACTTCGACACGTCGCCCGACTACTCCGAGGCCGGCTCGGAGCTCGTGCTCGGACGCGCCATCCAGGGCCGGCGCGACCGCATGTTCCTCGCGACCAAGTTCTGCACGCCGACGGGCCACCTCGGGGCGCAGGCGAGCGTCGGCGAGTACGTCCGCGTCGTCGAGGACAGCCTGCGGCGGCTGCAGACCGACTACGTCGACCTCGTCCACATCCACTCGTGCGACTCGGTCGACCGCCTCATGGCGGAGAACGCGCACGAGGCGTTCGACCGGCTGCGCGAGCAGGGCAAGGCGCGCTTCCTCGGCTTCTCGAGCCACACGCCGAACCTCGTCGGCGTCGCCGACCGCGCGATCGAGAGCGGCCGCTTCGACGTGATGATGCTCGCCTACCACCACGGCGCCTGGCCGCACCTCGCCGACGTGATCGCGCGCGCGGCGCGCGCCGATGTGGGCGTCGTGGCCATGAAGACGCTCAAGGGCGCGCGCCACAAGGGCATGGAGGCCTTCCGCGGCGAGACGGACGCGTACTCGCAGGCCGCCTTCAAGTGGGTGCTCTCGAACCCGGACGTCGCGTGTCTCGTGGTGTCGTTCTTCGAGCTGCAGCACGTCGACGAGTACCTCTACGCGTCGGGCCGCGCGCTCGAGGCGCACGACGTCGCGCTGCTCGAGCGCTACGACCGCGAGATCGCGGGCGTGCACTGCTACGCGCACTGCGGCGACTGCCTCGACGCGTGTCCGCTCGACGTGCCGATCGCCGACGTGCTCCGCCACCGGATGTACTTCGAGGACTACGGCACGCAGAAGCTCGCGATGCAGGAGTACGCGCGCCTCGAGCGCGACGCGTCGGTGTGCGTCGGCTGCGCGGCGCCCTGCGCGGGCGCGTGCCCGCACGGCCTCCCGCTGCAGGAGCGGCTCGTCGACGCGCACCGGATGCTGACGCTCGTCTGACGCGCGGATCGCCGGGAGGGACGAATCGCCATCCGGCCCCGCGGTGTCGATCTGACTCGAAGTCTCGCGTGCGACGTTTAGAATGCGGCGCCATCCGATGTCCGGGGAACGGTGTCGGGGGAAAGCCAGGAGGAATCATGCGCCCCAGCTCGATCGTCTCGGTCCTCGCCGCGGCCCTGCTCGCCGCGCCTCTCGTCGCCTCCGCCCAGCGCGATGCGGGCAGCTCCAACCCGCCCTTCAAGGAAGGCGACGTCATCACCTTCGATCAGGTCGACGAGCTCCGCGACTACCTGCCGAAGGAGTTCTGGGCCAACCGCGACTTCTTCTTCTACGAAGGCATGCAGATGCGGATCGGCCCCTTCTACCGCGACTACAGCGAGGCGGACGTCTTCCGGAAGGCGACCGAGCGCTTCAAGGGCCAGGCGAAGATCGGCCCCGACAACAGCCTCCAGAACTACACCGCCGGCTTCCCGTTCGACATGAGCAAGATCGACTGCAAGGGCGACCCGCAGGCGGGCGTCAAGATCATGTGGAACTTCGACTACCAGTGGTGGGGCGACGGAGCGAACGCGAGCTTCTGGTACTCGTACTGGGATCGCGGCGAGGAGCTTCCGCTCTACTACGAGGGCACGTCGAAGCGCATCACGCTGTCGAACCGCCCCGAGCCGCAGTACCTCGACGAGAACGACGGCGACATCTTCCGCGGCGAGAAGCGCAAGCAGGCGAACGGCATCGAGGTGACCGGCCCGTTCGACGCGCGCGGCATCAACCTCATGTCGTACCGCTACAAGTCGTCGGACCTCCCGCGCTCCGAGGCGAAGAACGACGACACGTGGGTCTACCTGCCGACGCTGCGCCGCGTGCGCCGCATCTCGACCGCGCAGCGCACCGATGCGGTGTCGGGCACGGACTTCACGCTCGACGACCTGTTCAGCTTCTCGGGCATCATCCCGCAGTACGAGTGGAAGTGCCTCGGCGAGATGGAGATCCTCGCGCCGATGAACACGAAGGTGAAGGCCTACCCGTACGCGAAGGACCACAGCTTCGGCCCGTACGGTCTCTCCTACGCGGACGACCAGTGGGAGCTGCGCAAGGCGGTGAAGGTGCGGTTCATCCCGAAGAACACGGACCACCCGTACCACCACAAGGACATCTACATCGACAAGCAGACCCTCACGGCGCTCTACTCCTTCGCGTACGACCGCAAGGAGGAGCTCTGGAAGATCCTCTGGCACAACCACCGCTGGAGCGGCGACAAGGATCTCACCGAGGGCGACTGGTATCCGGGCTGGGAGAACGTCGACGAGCCGCGCGACCTGCGGATCGTGAGCGACATGATCGTGAACGTGCAGACGGGCACGGGCAACCGGATCGAGTTCTGGGACAACAACGGGACGCCCCTGCAGAGCAAGGGCAAGATCCGCCGCTACATCGACGTCGGCCGCCTGACCAAGGGTCGCTAGTCGCGCGCCGCTAGTCGGCGAGGCGACGGAGGGCGTCGGCCGGGCTCGCTGCGGCGAGCCAGGCCGGCGCCTTCGCGCATTCGGACCACCACGGCGGCGCGGGCGCGCACGGCGCGGCGACGAGGCGCCGCGCGCGCTCGGCGTAGGCGCGCGCGTACGCGGGCGGGCGCGGCTCGGCGTCGGCGAGCGCGACGCGCGGGTCGGGACGGACCGCCGGGCGCGGCGCGCCCCGCGGCGCCGCGCGGGGCGGCAGCGGGGCGAGCGCGCCGCCGAGGTCGGGCTCCGGGCCCGCACCGGCGAGCCCCGCGCCGGGCAGCAGCGCGGCGCCGCGCACGACCGCGGGCCGCGCGCCCGCGAGCAGCATCGCCACGTAGGCGCCGACGCCGCGCCCGGCCACGCAGACCGGCGCCGATCCGCTCGCGCCGATGGCGGCGAGCGCCGCATCCGCGTCGGCTGCGAAGCCCTCCGCCCAGTAGGCCGAGCCGCGACAGTCCGCGGACGCTCCGTGGCCGACGAAGTCGAGCGCGTAGATCGCGCGCGCGCGCGGCCACGCGAGCACGTCCGCCTCGTCGTCGGTCCAGCGTGCGCTCGAGCCTCCGAGCTCGTGCAGCAGGAGCAGCGCGGGCGCGCCGGCGTCGGCGCGCCCGTCGCGCACGACGTGCAGCGCGAGCCGCGCGCGCGCACGCACGAGCTCGCGCATCACGACACCTCCTCGAGGAACGCGCGCACGACCCGCGCCGTCTCCGCGGGGTGCTCCATGTGGACGAAGTGCCCGGCGTCCGCGACCACCGCGCGCCGCCACTGCGACGCGGGGACGAAGCGCAGGCGCGCCTGCAGCGTCGCTTCGTCGCACGGCCCCCACGCGTCGGGCGTGTCGCCGGTGAGCGCGAGCACGGGCGCGCGCAGTCCCTTCCACAGCGGCGCGATCCAGCTCGCGTGCCAGGGCCCGTGCCCGGCCGCGGTCAGCGGGTCGACCTTCCAGACCCAGCCGTCCTCGGTCGCCCGCGCGCAGTGGAACCCGAAGTAGCGCATCCACGCCGCCGGGATGCGCGGGTTCTGCGCCGCGCGCCGCGCGAGCAGCGCGTCGAGCGTCGGATAGGGCCGCCACGCGAAGCCCCGCTCCGCGAGCACGCGCATGTGATCGAGGAACTCCGCGCAGCCGTCGGCCGGGTGTCGCTCCGGCGTCGGCGCCTCGTCGGCGAGGCGGAAGCCTCCCTCGGGCGGGCCGAAGCCGTCGATGTCGACGACGCTGCGGACGCGTTCGGGGAACGCGACGGCGGCGTCCATCGCGAGCCCGCCGCCGCGGCTGTGGCCGACGACGTGGGCGGGCGTGCCGATCCATGCGAGCAGGGCGCCGATGTCGCGCACGTCCATCGACCACGGGTACGCGTCCGCCCAGTCGGAGTCGCCGTGGCCGCGCGCGTCGAAGGCGACGACGCGGAAGTCCGCCGCGAAGTGGCGCGCGAAGGCGTCGAAGCCGCGCGCGGTGTCCCAGAGCCCGTGCGCGAGCAGGAGCGGCGTCGCGTCGCGCGGACCCCACTCGTAGACGCACAGTCCGATGCCGTCGACGTCGACGCGCGCGATGCGCTCGGGCGCGAGCGCGTCGGGGTGGTGCGGAGCGTCGATCGCGTGCGGGACGGAGCTCGGCATCGGGGACCGGGGGCGCGGGCGGTGAGCGGAGCGCGCAGCCTACCACAGCCCGGGCGGTCCGCCGGCTTGTTAGGCGCTCCCGAGTCCGAGCACGCGCGCGGGCGGGCCGAGCGCGACGAGGTCCGCGTGCATCCGCGCCGCGAGCTGACGCGCGCGCTCCGCCATCCACTCGTTGTCGAGCACGCCGCGGAGCGCCGTCGCGAGGCGGTCGGCGTCGAGGCGCGCGCGCGAGACGGCCGGGCCCGCCACGCCGCGCGCGCGAGCGGCGTGGGCCCACCAGAACTGGTCCGCGATGTGCGGCACGACGACCTGCGGCGTGCCGGCGCGCGCCGCCGTCGTCGTCGTGCCCGCTCCGCCGTGGTGGACGATGGCCGCGCAGCGCGGGAAGAGCGCCGCGTGCGGCAGCGAGCCGACGCGCTCGACGTGCGACGGCAGCGCCCCGTCGCCGAGCCCCGCCCATCCGGTCGAGATCAGCGCGCGGCAGCCGGCGCGCTCGACCGCGTCGAGCAGCGTGCGCGTCGTCGCTGCGGGATCCGGATCCGACATGCTGCCGAACCCGATGTAGACCGGCGGCTCGCCCGCCTCGAGGAAGCGCTCGAGCTTCTCGGGCAGCGGCACGCTCGTATCGAACGCGTGGAGCGCGGCGATGCGATCGATGCGCTCGACGGTGTGCGCGAGGTGCGCGCCGAGCGGCGCGAGCGCCGGGTCGGCCGCGAGGATCGGCGCGTCGGTGAGCAGGAGGCGCAGCACGTCGCCGGCGGGCGGGAGCCCGAGGCGGCGGCGGTGCGGCGCGATCGCGCGCGCGATCGAGAGCCGGAACGGCGGCAGGAAGAGCCGCCAGAGCGCGCGGTTCAGCCACGCGGGCCCGCTCGCGAACGGAAGCAGGAAGGGCGCGTGCTCGGGCGACGGGAGCATCACCGGGCAGAAGAAGACGTAGCGATACGGAATGCGCGCGTGCTCGGCGGCGCTCGCCGCGGCGAGCTGCACGCCGGCGCCGATCATCACGTCGCTCTCCGCGGCGAGCGCGAGCGACGCGTCGATCTGTGCGGCGAGGCTCTCGCGCGCGAACCGGTCGAAGGCGAGGGCGGCGCGCAGGCCGCCGCGCGCGATCGCGCGCGCGTTCGCGGCGACGAAGGCGTGGACATCGGAGGATGGTGCGCAGAAGCGCATCCCGCGCCGCTCGACGACCTCGCGGAAGCCCGGCGCGCAGGCGAACGCGACGCGGTGTCCGTCGCGCGCGAGCGCGGCGCCGAGCTCGAGCATGGGGGCGACGTCGCCGCGCGTGCCCTCGGCCGCGATGCCTACGCGCATGCGGCGGGCCTCGGCGACGAGGCGCTTCGCCGCCCGGGTGCGACGCCGGCGATGCGGCCGGCCGGGCGGGGCGTCCGCGCGCGTGCGAGCGTGCGGGCCGGAACGATCGCGACGGGCTCCACGTGGGGGCGCGGCTCCATGACCGGCCTCTATCGCGGCGCGGTCCCCGCACCTTGAGGGCCGGGAGCGCGGCCGCGCCGCTCAGAAGAGGCGACCGACTACCGCCGGGTGGCTCGCCGAGAGTCCGCCGCACACCGGGATCGCCTGCCCGTTCACGTAGGACGCGTCGTCGCTCGCCAGGAACGCCACGACCGCGGCGATCTCGCGCGTCTCGCCGGGACGCTCGAGCGGGTTCAGCTGGCCGATGCGGTCGCCCTTGCCGCTCGCTCGCGCGGCGTCGAACAGCGGCTGCGTCATCCCGGTCTCGACGAGGCCCGGGCAGACGGCGTTGACGCGGATTCCCGTGCCGCGCAGCTGGTGCGCACTCGTCTGCACGAGGCTCACGACGCCGGCCTTGGAGGCGCTGTACGGCGTCGGCCCCGCGCCCGAGCGCAGGCCGGCGACGGAGGCCGTCGCGACGAAGGCGCCGCCGCCCGCGCGCCGCATCGCCGGGACGGCGTGCTTCAGCGCGAGGAACGGACCGATCAGGTTCACGCGCAGCACGCGCTCCCATTCATCGACGTCGAGCTCCCAGAACGGGGCGAGCCGGCCGCTGACGCCCGCGTTCGCGAAGACGACGTCGAGGCCGCCGAGCGCGCGCTCCGTCTCGTCGACGAGCGCGCGCACGGCCGCGTCGTCGGCCGCGTCCGCGACGCGCAGCTCGAGCCGGTCGCGGAGCGATGCGCCGAGCGCGTCGCGCGTCCCGTCGAGGCCGCGCGCGTCGACGTCGGCGCACACGACGCGCGCGCCTTCGAGCGCGAAGCGGAGCGCCGTCGCGCGGCCGATGCCGCTCGCCGCGCCCGTCACGATGGCGCGCTTGCCGCGCAGCCGCTGCGGAACCGGCTCCATCCCCACCTCCGTCTCCCGCCCGCTGCCTCGCACTCCGTCCGTCGACGCCCGTCGACGCGGGCGCCGTGCCCGCCGCGGCGCGAGCGGCCGCAGGCGAGCGCGTCTAGCCTACGCGCGCGCCGCGCGGGGCGATAGCGCGCAGCGCGGGAGCCGAGCCAGGAGGAGGCGCGGTGCGGGCGACGACGCCGGGAGTACGGGTCCGACAGACGCTCGCGGTGCTCGCGATCGGCGCGTGCATCGGCGTCTCGGTGTGGGTCTACTCGACCTTCGGCTTCGACCTCGATCCGCGCACGCTGCGCGATCGCATCGAGGGCTTCGGCTGGATGGCGCCCGCGATCTACGTCGTCGCCGCCTCGCTCCGCCTCTTCCTCGGGCTGCCGTCGGGCGTCGTGATGAGCGCGGGCGGCCTGCTCTTCGGCCTCTGGGGCGGGCTCGCGTGGGGCTTCGTCGGCTTCATGGCGAGCTCGCTGCTCTCGTTCGCACTCGCGCGCGGTCTCGGCCGCGACGCGCTCGCGGGCCGGCTCGCGGGGCGCGCGCGCTGGATCGACGACGTCGTCTCGCGGCGCGGCGCGCCGTGGATGGCGCTCTACACGGCGGTGCCGGTGAGCGTGCTGACGCCCGCGCACATGGCCGCCGGCCTGTCGGGCATGGCGTTCGCGTCGTTCGCGCTCGCGGCGGCCGGCGGACTCGCGCCGCGGCTCGCGCTCTACAGCTTCTTCGGCGATGCCGTCGCGAACGGCGAGTGGGGCCGGGTCGCGGTCGCGGTCGTCGCGATCGCGGCCGCGGGCGCGCTGGGCACGCTCGCGGTGCGCCGGCTCGGCGCTGCGCGCGGCGGTGCGGACACCGAGCGAGGAGACGTCGGATGAGAACGGGAACGGGAACGGGAACGCGGCGAACGGGCCGTGCGCGGCTCGCGGTCGGCATTGCGTCGCTCGCGCTGCTCGTCCCGGTCGACGGCGCGCGCGCCGACGCCGTGGAAGCTGCCGCCTCTGCCGAGGCCGCCGCGCCGCCCGCGCTCGTCGTGCTGCTCACGGTCGATCAGCTGCGCCGCGATCGCCTCGACCCCGCGCTTCCGGGCGGGCTCGGGCGGCTCGCGCGCGAGGGCCTCTCGTTCGAGCGCGCGTCGCTCGCGCACGCCGGCAGCGAGACGTGCCCGGGCCACGTCGCCATCGCGACGGGTCGCCATCCGGGCCCGGCGGGCGCGCCCGCCAACGCGTTCGTCGACGCCGCGACGGGCGAGCTCCGCTACTGCGTGCAGGACGACCCCGAGACGGCCGGCGTCCTCGGGGCGGCGACGCCGGTCGGGCGCTCGCCGCGCGCGTTCCGGGTCGACGCGCTCGGCGATTGGCTCGACCGCGCGAACGGGGAGTCGCGCGTATTCGCCGTCGCGGGCAAGGACCGTTCGGCGATCGCGCTCGGCGGGCAGCATCCGGACGGCGCGTACTGGCTCGGCGACGCGGCGCCGCTCGGCTTCACGACGAGCCGCTACTACGCCGCCGAGCTCCCGGGCTGGGTCGCGGAGTGGAACGCGCACGCGCCGGCCCTGTCCGCGATTCCCGCGCAGTGGGAGCACGCCGTCACGCCCGCGCAGCTCGGCTCGGCGCGCATCGACGACTACGCGTTCGAGACGGCCGAGCACGGGCGCGCGAGCCCGCACGCGCTGCGCGGACGCGACGGCGCTCCCGCGCTCGCCGACGTCTACGTCTCGCCGTGGGTCGACACGCTGACGCTCGACTTCGCGTTCGCGCTGCTCGCGCGCCACGGTCTCGGCGACGACGCCGTGCCCGACCTGCTCGCCATCTCGCTCTCGGGCACCGACACCGTGGGCCACAACTGGGGGCCCGAGAGCCACGAGGCGTACGACGCGCTGCGGCGGCTCGATGCCGACGTCGGCGAGTTCCTGCGCGCGGTCGAGGCGCGCGTCGGGCGCGGGAGGCTCGTCGTCGCGCTGACCTCCGACCACGGAGTGCTGCCGCTTCCGGAGTGGCTCGCCGAGACGGGGCGCGCGACGTGTCCCGCGCCCGACGCGCGCATCGCGCTCGATCCGATGCGCCGGCGGCTCGACCGGCACCTGCACTTCGCGCTGTCGAGCGGGCTCGGCGTGCTGTGGCCGCGCGCCTGGGTGCACCACGCGGGGCTGCAGATCACGGTCGACCGCGCGCGCGCGGCGGCTGCCGGTCGCAGCGTCGACGAGGTCGCCGCGGTCGCGAAGGAGTGGCTCGAGCGCCAGCCGGGCGTCGTGCGCGCCTGGACGGCGGCCGAGCTCGACGCGAGCGCGGACGAGATGGCCGCGGCCTATCGCCGCTCGCGCGACCCCGAGCGCAGCGGCGACCTCGCCGTCGAGCCCGCCGAGGGCTGCCTCTTCACGACCTACGCGACGGGCACCACGCACGGCTCGCCCTGGCCCTACGATCGCGACGTCCCGCTCGTCCTGTGGGGCGCCGGCGTCGAACCGGGAGCCTCGGACGCCGAGGCCGCGACGGTGGACCTGGCGCCGACGCTCGCCGCGATGCTCGGCGTCGCGGTGCCGGACGACGTCGACGGGCACGTGCTCCCCGGCGTCCGCGCCGCGCCAGTGTCGGCGAACGCGGACGCGGACGGCGAGGCGGATCGTTAGGCGCGGCCGCGCGGCCCGTGTGGCCGAGCGCGCTCGTGCGCCGCTCAGCTCGCGGCTTCGGCGGCGAGGAAGGCGCGCGAGCGCTCGACGCTGCCCGGCTCGGCCTCGAACAGGCTCGCCGCGAAGTCCGTGACGCCGGCGTCGCGCAGGCCGCCGAGCGCCTCGCGCAGCGTGCGCTCGTCGCCGACGAGCGCCACGTCGCCGGGCGCGCTCGCGCCCTCGCGGTCGAGCATCGCGCGGTACGAGGGCAGCATCCCGTAGATCGAGAAGATCTTGCTCGCGGCCTCGCGCGCCGCGGCGACGTCGCGCACGAGCGCGACGGGCAGGGCGGCGACGACGCGCGGCGCCGGCCGGCCCGCGTCGGTCGCGGCCTTCCGCAGCGTCGGCGCGGTGAACTCGCCGAGCGTGCGCGGGCCCGTCATCCACGTCGCCGTGCCGTCGGCGAGGCGCCCGGCGACCTCGAGCATGCGCGGGCCGAGCGCCGCGACGATCACCGGCACGCGCGCCGCGCCCGCGACCGAGAGCCCCGCCTTCACGCGCCAGAGGTCGCCGGCGAAGTCGACGGGCTCGCCGCGCAGGAGCGGCGTCAGCACCTCGAGGTACTCGCGCATCTGCTTCGCGGGGTGGGCGTAGGAGAGGCCGAGCATGTCCTCGATCACGAGCTTGTGCGAGAGCCCGATGCCGAGCACGAAGCGGCCGCGCGAGGCCGCCTGCGCGGTCAGCGCCTGCTGCGCGAGCGCCACGGGGTGGCGCGGCTGCGCGGGCACGACGCCGGTCGAGAGCTCGATGCGCGACGTCTCGCGGCCCGCGATGGCGAGCGCGGTGATGGCGTCGACGCCGAAGATGTTCGGGAGCGACACGAACGCGAAGCCGTCGCGCTCGGCGCCGACGACCTCGTCGACGAGCGCGTCGACGCCGGCAGAGGGGTTCGAGACCACGGCGCTGACGAGTCCGACCTTCACGCGACACCTCCTGCGCCCTGCGGGCAGCGCGCTGCGGGCGGGCAGGGTATCGGATCGGGGCGCGCGGGTGGCGGGGACGTCGCGCGAGCCGGGGTGGAGCGCGTCGCCGGGCTGGTAGACTGCGCGCGAGCGGCCGGCCGCTCGGAGGAGACCGCGATGGCGGAAGACACCCTGCGCGAAGGCGAGGCGATGCCCGAGGCGATCGACGAGGAGTACTTCGAAGGGGCGGCCCGCGCGCTGCGCGTCTTCGACGCGTCGCTGCTCCGACAGCCGCTCGCCGGCCTGCACCGCCGCGCGCCCCTCGTCTTCTCGCCGAAGGCGACGATCGCGCAGGCGATGCGGGCCATGCAGCAGGAGCACCGCGGCTGCGTGCTCGCCACCGAGGACGGCACCACGCGAAGCCGCCTCGTCGGCATCTTCACCGAGCGCGACGTGCTGATCCGCATCATCGACCGCGGTCACAATCCGGCGACGCACACGCTCGGCGAGGTCATGACGACCGACCCCGAATGCCTGCCCGGCGAGGCGCACGTCGCCTGGGCGCTCAACCGGATGGAGGTCGGTGGCTTCCGGCACATTCCGGTGGTGGACGAGGGCGGGCGCCCGCTGCTCGTCGTGTCGATGAAGGACATCGTCGGGTTCCTGGTGTCCGCGTTCCCCGAAGAGGTGCTCAACCTCCCGCCGGAATTCGGCGCGGGCCGCTTCGCGACGCGCGACGGCGCCTAGCATCCCCATCCATCGCGTGCGCTCCGCACTCCGGGCGCACCCTGCGGCGCGCCGCCCGGCGAGCGCGCACCGAGGAGCCCTGCCCGTGAGCGATCCGCTCGTCCTGCTCGCTTCCGACGGCGCCGTCGCGCGCATCACCTTCAACCGGCCGGACGTCTACAACGCGATGAACCTCCCGTTCATGCGCGAGCTCCGCGCGGCGGCGGAGGCGTGCGCGAAGTCGGGCGCGCGCGCGGTCGTCCTGACCGGGGCGGGCAGGGCGTTCAGCGCCGGCGGCGACCTCGGCGCGTTCGCCGCGGCCCCCGACCCGGAAGCGGCCCTCCGCGAGATGGCGGACATCCTGCACGAGGCGGTCGAGATCTTCGCGCGCATGGACGCGCCGGTGATCGCGGCCGTGAACGGCACGGCGGCGGGCGCGGGGCTGTCGGTCGCGTGCATGTGCGACCTGGTCGTCGCCGCCGCCTCGGCGAAGTTCACCATGGCCTACACGAACGCCGGCCTCTGCCCCGACGGCAGCTCGACGTTCTTCGTGCCGCGCCTGATCGGGCTGCGCCGCACGCAGGAGCTCGTGTTCACGAACCGCGTGCTGTCCGCGGCAGAGGCGCTCGACTGGCAGCTCGTCACGCGCGTCGTGCCCGACGCGGAGCTCGAGGGCGAGGTGTCGAAGCTCGCCGCGCGCCTCGCCGCGGGGCCGACGCGGGCCTACGGCGTCGCGAAGCGCATGCTGCTCGCGTCGGCGGCGCGCGACCTGACCGAGCAGCTCGACCTCGAGAGCCGGTCGATCTCCGGGCTCTCCGCGACCCCCGACGGCCAGGAGGGCATCCGCGCCTTCCTCGACAAGCGCGCTCCCGCGTTCACGGGGCGCTAGGCGGCCGCGCGCGTCGCGCCCCTGCGCTCGGTCGCCTCAGTCGCCGAGCGGCTGGGCGAGCTCGATCAGGTGGCCGTCCGGGTCGCGCACGTAGGCCGTGCGCTGCCCCCAGAAGCGATCCGTCGGCTCCTTCACGGGCGCGGCTCCCGCGGCGACGATCTCGGCGAAGGCCGCGTCGACGTCGGCGACGAGGAAGCCGATCTCGAAGCGATCGCGCAGCGGCGCGTCGCCCTCCGCGCCGCGCGCGGGCGCCGGCGGCGGCTCGATCGGCCGGCCGAGCGTCGCGGCCATCGCCTCGCGCGTGTAGAGGGCGAGGCGCGTCGGGCCGGTGACGAGCTGCGCGTAGCCGCCCGTGCGGTGCGACAGCGAGATGCCGAGCACGTCCGTGTAGAAGGCCACGGCGCGGTCGAGGTCCTCGACGACGAGCACGGTGTAGTCGAGCTGGAAGAGCCGCATGCCGGCCGCCTAACGTTGCGACAGCGGCGCGACGACGTGCTCGGCGAACGTCTCGAGTGCCTCGCGGTCGCGCGCCTGCACGACGACGTAGGAGATCCCGAGCTCCTCGCGTCGCCGCTCGAGGCGCTCGCGCACCTCGGCGGGCGACCCGGTCAGGAAGAGCGGACAGTCGGCCACCTGCTCGACCGTCATGCCGCTGCCCTTCGCGAGCGCTTCGCGCAGCGGCTTCGGATCGTCGGTGAGGGCGGTGACGAAGACGAGCGAGCTCCACTCGATCGCGTCGGCCGAGCGCCCGGCCGCCTCGGCGGCCTCGCGCACCCAGCGCACCTTCTCGCGCATCCGCTCGGGCGCGCAGTCGGCGGCCGTCCCGGCGGTGACGCGCCCCTCGTGCACCTTCGGGTTGAGCCCCACGATGTCCGCGTGCGCGCCGGCGAGCGCGAGCAGCTTCGGGCCGCCGCCGCCGATCATGAGTCGCGGCGGCGGCAGGGCGCCGAGCGGCGCGGCGGCCGCGACGTCGCGCACCCGGTAGTGCTCGCCCTCGAACGTCGTGCGTTCGTTCGTCCACATCGACCGGAGGATGGCGAGCGCCTCGGCGAGACGCGCGATGCGCACGCCGGCGCGATCGAACGGAAGGCCGGCCTCGTCGTAGTCGCTCTGCATCCAGCCGGCGCCGATCCCGAACTCGTGCCGGCCCCCCGACACGATCTGCAGCGTCGCCGCGGCCTTCGCGAGCACGACGGGGTGGCGGTAGTCGACGTCGTAGACGAGCGAGCCGACGGCGACGCGCTGCGTGACGGCCGCGACCGCGGCGAGCGCCGTGACCGGCTCCCACTGGTCGCCGAAGTGGTCGGGCCAGAGCACGCTCGCGTAGCCGAGCGCCTCGACGTGCTCGACCCACTCCTGCCACTCGCCGGCCGGAAGCTGCGAGAACTGGACGCCGAAGCGGAACGGGGCGTGCGCGCTCACCGCGCCTCTCCCGCGCCGGCGCCGGGCTCGGGGACCGGCAGGCCGAGGCTCGGGTTGCGGCCTTCGCGCACGTCGTCGAGGCGCTGGTCGCAGAGGCGGCGCCACACCGCGTCGTCGGACAGCACGTAGAAGCGTTCGTCGCGGATCGCGCGCACGACGCGCTCGGCCATCACGCTCGGCGCGAGCCCGGACTTCGCGGCCTGCGCCGTGCTCTCGACGATGAGCGCCTTCATCGCACTCGCGTCCTCGGTGCGCAGCGCGGCGGGGCGGTTGCGTTCGGCGAGGCCGATGTCGGTGTCCACCATCTCGGGGCACAGCACGGAGACGCGCAGCTTCGAGCCCGTCTGCAGGAGCTCCTTGTAGAGGCACTCGGAGAGCGCGACGACGCCGTGCTTGCTCACGTGGTAGACGGTCGCCATCGGCACGCACGTGACGCCCGCCATCGACGCGACGTTCACGACGTGGCCCTCCGTTCCCTGCGCCTCCATGCGCGGCACGAAGCTGCGCACGCCGTGGACGACGCCGTAGAGGTTGACGCCGAGCACCCAGTGCCAGTCGGCGAGCGGCGTGTCCCACGTGAAGCCCCCAGAGAGGACGCCGGCGTTGTTGCAGAGCACGTCGACGCGCCCGAAGGCCTCGAAGCTCGCGTCGGCGAGGCGGTCGACGGCCGCCGCGTCGGCGACGTCGGTCGGCACGCCGACGATCTCGCCGCGGCTCGCGAGCGCGGAGACGACGTCGCGCAGGCGGGGCGCCTCGACGTCGGCCGCGACGACGCGCATGCCCTCGTCGAGGAATCGCTCGGCGAGCGCGCGCCCGATGCCGCTCGCGGCGCCGGTCACGACCGCGACCCGGTCCTTCAGCTCCTTCACGGGGTCCTCCTCTGCGGGGTCGGCGCGCGCGGCCTAGCCGGCCGCGCGCGCGATGGCGACGAGCGCGTCCACGTCGTCGCGCGTCGTGTCGAAGCTGCACAGGAAGCGCTGCACGCGCTCCTCGGGCGGCCCGAACGGATGATAGGCGTAGCCGGCGGCGCGCAGCGCGCGATCGACGCGCTCGGGGAGGCGCGCGAACACGCCGTTCGTCTCGACCGGGTGGCGGAGCTCGGCGCCCGCGTCCGCGAGGCCGCGTGCGAGTGCGGCCGCCATCGCGTTCGCGTGCGCGGCGTGGCGCAGCCACGCGCCGCTCTCGAGCACGGCGGCGAAGGGCGCCGTCGCGAATCGATGCTTCGAGAGCAGGTGCCCCGTGCTCTTGCGCAGGAACGGGAAGCGCGCGCTCGCGCGGCGCCGCACGGCGTCGTCGCCCTGGCGGAAGAACAGCACCGCCTCGCCGAACGCGAGGCCGTTCTTCGTGCCGCCGAACGAGAGCGCGTCGACGCCGCAGTCGTTCGCGAGCGCGCGCGGCGCGCAGCCGAGTGCGGCCACCGCGTTCGCGAAGCGCGCGCCGTCGACGTGGACGCGGTAGCCGAGCGCGTGCGCGCGCTCGCAGAGCGCGCGCAGCTCGGCGGGGCGGTACAGCGTGCCGAGCTCGGTCGGGTTCGAGAGCGTGAGCACGCCGGGCTGCGGCTCGTGCACGTCGCCGGGCGTCGCGCGCGCGAGCGGGGCGAGGTCGCCGGGCGCGAGACGGTCGCTTCCGGGTGTCCCGAGCGCGCGCGTGCGACATCCCGTGATGCGTTCGGGCGCCGTCGATTCGTGGCGCGCCCAGTGGCTCTCGACGTGGCAGGCGACCTGCTCCCAGGGCTCGACGAGCGCGGCCACCGCGAGCGTGTTCGCCGCGGTGCCGGTCGCGACGAAGTGCACGGCGACGTCGTCGCCGAAGAGGCGCTCGAATGCGCCCGCGGCGCGCGCCGTCGCCGCGTCGGCGCCGTAGCCAGGCGCGTGGCCCTCGCCGTTGGCGGCGACGAGCGCGGCCAGCGCCTCGGGACAGAGGCCCGAGGCGTTGTCGCTCTGGAAGCCGCGCGCGGGGGGCATCGCGACGCTAGGCCGGAGCCGCGACGCACAGCCGCTCGCGGAAGAAGGCGAGCGTGCGCTCGAGGGCCGCGCGCGTCGGGTGGCCCTCGGCGTCGACGAGGTCGGTCGTGAGCACGCTGTGCGCGCTGCGCGCGATGCCGTGCGCGTTGCCGGGCGAGGAGTCGATTTCGATGCCCTCGAAGCCCGCGCCGAGCTCGTCCCGCAGGCGCTCGAAGCGCTCGGGCGGGCACATCGGGTCGCGCGTGAAGCGCAGGCCGAGCACGCAGCTGCCGTCGCTCGCGACGCGGCGCTTCGCCGCGGCGAGCTCGTCGTCCGAGACGTGCAGCCCGCGGCGCCGCTCGCGACCGATCGGGAACGGGAGCGAGGGCTGGCAGAGCACGGGGGCGGCGACCGCCGGGTCGACGAGCAGCGCGAGCGCGAAGTTCCCGGTGAGGCACATGCCGAGCGCGCCGACGCCGGGCCCGCCGCAGTCGGCGTGGACGGCGCGGCACAGCGCGCGCAGCCAGCGCGTGATCGGGCTCGAGCCGTTCGACGCGAGCACGTGGAACTCGCGCGAGATGCACGCGCGCGCGATCTGCCCGAGCGCATAGCCGGCGGAGATCGGGCGGCCGAGCGTTCCGAACAGCTCGGGCAGCGCGACGTGGAAGCCCTCCGCGACGAGGCGCTCGGCGAAGGCCGCGACCTGGGGCGTGATGCCGGGGATCTCGTGCATCACGACGATGCCGGGGCCGCGCCCGCCGCGGTGGACGAGGCGCGTCGCGCCGTCGTGCGCGAACGTCGTGGCTTCGAACCCGGTGAGCGCGACGGGGGCCGCCTCGGACATCCGCTCCTCCGCGCGCGGCCCGCGGGCCGGCTCAGGTCGTCGCGCGGCCGCGGGCCATCACGAGCTTGCCCGAGCGGACGAGCTCGGTGATGTCGAAGTCGGCGAGCAGGCGGAGCAGGGCGTCGAGCTTGTCGCTCGCACCGTACACGCGCAGGATCATGCTGTCGTTGCCGTAGTCGACGACCTTCGCGCCGAAGTGCTCGGCGAGCTGGAGCAGCTCGGAGCGCTCCTCCTTCGACTCGCACTCGACCTTCACGAGCGCGATCTCCGTCTCGTAGGCCGCGTCGCCGGTGTGGTCGATCGCGTGCACGACGTCCACGAGCTTCGTGAGCTGCTTGATCATGTGGCCGAGCGTCGCGCGCTCGCCCGAGCACGTGATCGTCATGCGCGAGAAGCCGGTCTCCTTGGCGGGGCTCACGACGAGGCTCTCGATGTTGTAGCCGCGGCGCGCGAAGACGAGCGCGACGCGCACGAGCACGCCGGGCTTGTCGGCGACGAACAGCGAGATCGTGTGGACCTCGCTCGCGTCCTTCGTCGCGACGAACGCGGAGCGCTCGTCGCGCGTGCGGCGCGGGGCGGCGGCGGTGCGCCGCGCGGGGCTCGGGACCGTGGCGGACATGCGCGCGCTCCTCGTCACGTGCTGCCGACCGGCTTGTCGAGCCGCTCGGTCGGAGGTTCGATGATCATCGCCGAGAGCGGCGCGCCGGACGGGATCATCGGGAAGACGTTGTCCTCCTTCACGACCTCCGCCACGACGACCGCGGGCCCCGCGTGGGCCTGCGCCTCGGCGAGGATGCGGTCGACGTCCGCGGGCCGCTTGATGCGCCACGCGTGGATCCCGTAGGCGTTGGCGAGCTTCACGAAGTCGGGGTTGCCCTCGAGGTCGACGCCGGAGAGCCGGTTCTCGAAGAACAGCTCCTGCCACTGGCGCACCATGCCCAGGTAGTTGTTGTTGACGACGAGGCACTTGACCGGGAGATCGTGGATCGCCGCGGTGGCGAGCTCCGAGAGCGTCATCTGGAAGCCGCCGTCGCCGACCACCGCCCACACCGTCTTGCCCGGGCAGCCGAACTGCGCGCCGATCGCGGCCGGGAAGCCGAAGCCCATCGTTCCCGCGCCGCCCGACGAGAGCCAGTGGCGGTTCGTCGTCGCCTTGCAGAACTGCGCGGCCCACATCTGGTGCTGGCCCACGTCGGTCGTGATGATCGCGTCGCCGCGCGTCAGGGCGTGGAGCCGGTCGAGCACGTGCTGCGCGCGCAGGCCGCCCTGCTTCGGGTACTTGAGCGGGAACTGCCGGCGCCAGCGCTCGCACTGCGCGAGCCAGGCCTCGGTGTCCGCCGCCTCGACGAGCGGCACGAGATCCTCGAGCACCAGGCGCGCGTCGCCCTCGATGCAGACGTCGCACTCGATGATCTTCCCGAACTCGGCCGGGTCGACGTCGACGTGGATCTTCACCGCGTCCTTGCAGAACTCGTCGACCTTGCCCGTGATGCGATCGTCCCAGCGCGCGCCGATCGCCATGATGAGGTCGCAGCCGTCGACGGCCTTGTTGGCGTAGGCCGTTCCGTGCATGCCGAGCATGCCGAGGTGCAGCGGATGCGTCTCGTCCGCCGCGCCCTTGCCGAGCAGCGTGTTCACCATCGGTGCGCGCAGCTTCTCGGCGAGCGAGACGACGGCCTTCCCCGCGCCCGAGATCACCGCGCCGTGACCCACGTAGAGCACCGGCCGCTTCGCGCTCTTGAGGTGCTCGGCGGCGGCCGCGATCGCGTCGGGGTCGCCGCGGCCCGGCACGCGGTAGCCGGGGAGGTCGACGCGGTCGACGAACGCCGCCGTGCACGGCCCCTGCGTGACGTTCTTCGGGAGGTCGATCAGCACGGGGCCCGGCCGGCCGGTGGTGGCGATGTGGAAGGCCTCGCGCGCGATGCGCGGGATGTCGGCCGCGTCCTTCACCAGGTAGCTGTGCTTCACGACCGGATAGGTGATGCCCGTGACGTCGGCCTCCTGGAACGCGTCGCTCCCGAGCAGCGGCGTGATCTGCTGGCCGCACAGCACGATCATGGGGACCGAGTCCATCTGGGCGGTGAGGAGGCCGGTGACGGTGTTGGTCGCGCCCGGGCCCGACGTCACGAGCACGACGCCCGGCCGGCCGGTCGCGCGCGCATAGCCGTCGGCCATGTGCGTGGCGCCCTGCTCGTGGCGGGTCAGGATCAGCTGGATCTTCGAGTCGACGAGCGCATCGAAGATGGGCATCGCAGCGCCGCCCGACAGGCCGAAGATGTACTCGACCCCCTCGCGTTCGAGGCACTGGATGAGCTTCTCTGCTCCGGTCGGGGTTCGCTTGTCCATTTGTCGGGTCCTGGTCCCGGAAGGGCGGATCGATTCGGTGGTCACACGCGGATCTTTCGGAGGTCGGCCCGGAATGCCCGGGCGAGAGCCGCCGGATATTGCACCCTTCGGACGAAGATGGCCAGCCCTTCGATCGATCGGCCCGAAAAATGTGCGATCCCGATCAGAATCCTTGGGGATGTGCCCCGCGATCCCTGGAACATTGCGATTCAGAACGACGTTCGCATGAAGAATCGGGAGATTTCGGGGCGAAGATCGGCTCACGCGCAGAGACCGGACGGGTCGCTCGGAGACGCAGCTCCGCGCGGGGCCGGTCGGACGCGGGGCTCGTGTCGTCCCGGCAGCGCGTCGATGGACGCGATACGCTGCGCCGCCGGAGGTGGACCCGCCGTGCAATTCCTCGCCCGACCTCTCCTCGCCCGCCCGATCGCCCGCCGGCTCACCTCGGCCTTCCTGCTGGCGATCCTGCTCGGCGCGGCGCCGCTCGCCGCCCGCGCCGACGACTACGATTCGAAGCGCTCCGGCCATCCCCTCCGCATCGCGGCCTACGTCCTGTACCCGGTCGGGCTGCTCGTCGACACGCTGATCTTCCGGCCGGCCCATTGGGTCGGGTCGCACGAGCCGTTCCGGACCGTGTTCGGCCACGAGGTCGACTAGCGGCCCACTTCCGGGCAGCGCGATCCGAGGCCGAACGCGTTCGAGGCGCTTCCCGGATCGTCGGCGGCTGGTACAGTTGTTGCACATGCCGCCCGTCCCCGATCGAACCGCCTCGCTGCGCCGTGCCGCGTCGCCCTGCGTCTCCGCCGTCGCGCTCGCGTTCCTCGCCGTCTCCGCCGCCCCTGCCAGCTACGCGCAGGCGCCTCCGCTCGACCTCACCGGCATGACCTTCGTCTCGAGCACGGACGACGACACGGAGGTCGTCGTGCGCGCGGAGACCGCGCGCTACCGCCCCGACGCCGACGTCGCGGACCTCGACCGCGTGACGGCCTTCGTCCATCCGAGCCCGGGGAAGACGATCGAGATCCGCTGCGACGAAGGCACGCTGAATCTCGACAGCAACAGCTTCTGGGCGCGCGGCAACGTCCGCGGGCGCACGGACGACGGACGCGAGTTCCGGGCTCCGTGGGTGCGCTACAGCCACGAGGAAGGCCTGCTCTACACGAACGCGCCCGTCCGCATCGCGGAGGCCGGGACGACGCTCGAGGGCGGTGGCTTCCGCTACTACGTACGCGAGGACCGCTTCCGCTTGCTAGGCGGCGCGACGGTGGTGCAGGAGCCGTGAGGCGGCGGGGCATCGCGATCGCGCTGGCCGTCGCGCTCGTCGGCGGTGCCGCGGCGGCGCCCGCGCGGGCGGCGGCGCGGCTCGTGCTCGGCCCGATCGCGACGGCCGAGGGCGGGGAGCCCGGTCTGGCCGCGAGGCTGCGCGACGCGGTTGCGGCGGATCCATCGTTCGCGCTCGTCGCGCCGACCGGCGAAGCGGCTGCCGCGGAAGGGGCGGTGCCGCCGCGCGCGGACGCCGACCGCGTGCGGGCCTGGTCGCGGGCCGCGGGCGGCGCGCCGGTGCTCGTCGGCGAGGTCGGTGCCGGCGGGGCTCGCCTCGAGCTGCGCTCGGGCCACAGCGGCGGCGTGGCGGAAGCGTGGGACGTTCCCTCCGGTTCGGGGGCAGCTGAAATCGAGCGGGTGCTCGCTTCTGTTCGGAACGCCGTTCTAGAAATGGAGGGCCCCGCGGTCGGCACCGGGCCGCCCGAGACCGTCGAGGACGCGGCCGGGCGGGCGACCCTGCGGCGGGACGAGCCCATCTCCATCCGCTCCGAGCAGCTCGACGTCATCAGCCAGGAGGGCCGGCGCCACCTCGTCTTCCGCGATCGTGTCGTCGTGCGGCAGGGCGACATCGAGCTCCGCACCGAGCGGCTCGACGCGTTCTACGCGCCGGGCGACTCGCAGCCCGAGCGCCTCGTCGCGCGCGGGAAGGTCGAGGTCGTGCAGGGCGACCGCGTCGCGCACTGCGACGAGGCCGTCTACGTGCGCGCCGACGACACGGTCGTGTGCAGCGGCCGCGCCGAGCTCGTGCAGGGCTGCGACGTCGTGCGCGGCGAGCGCCTCGAGTTCGACCTCGAGCGCGAGCACTTCCGCGTGACGGGGGCGGCCTCGGTCGAGCTGGGCGGAGAGGGCGCCGCGTGCCCGCCGGCCGGCGCGGACGCGGAGCACGCCTCGTGACGGCCGTCCTCTCCGCGCGCGGGCTCTGCAAGCGGTACGGCGACAAGGACGTCGTCCGCGACGTCTCGCTCGAGGTGCACGGCGCCGAGGTGGTCGGCCTGCTCGGCCCCAACGGCGCCGGCAAGACGACCACCTTCAACATGATCGCCGGAAGCGTTCGCCCCACGAGCGGTGAGGTCTTCCTCGGGGATCGCGCGATCACCGAGCTGCCGATGTACCGCCGGGCGCGGCTCGGGATCACCTACCTGCCGCAGGAGGCGTCGATCTTCCGGCGCCTCACGGTGGCCGACAACGTGAACGCAATTCTCGAGACGGTGGAACCGGATCGCGCCCGGCGCCGCGAGCGCCTTCGCGAGCTGCTCGCCGAGCTCGGGCTCACGGAGAAGGCGAACCGCCGCGGCGACGCGCTCTCGGGCGGCGAGCGTCGGCGCGTCGAGATCACGCGCGCCCTCGTGCTCGACCCGAAGTACCTGATGCTCGACGAACCCTTCGCGGGCGTCGACCCGATCGCCGTGATCGACATCCAGAAGATCATCGAACAGCTCAAGGACCGCGGGATCGGCGTCGTTATCACCGACCACAACGTCCGCGAGACGCTGTCGATCTGCGATCGCGCCTACATCATCAAGGACGGCCGCATCCTGCGACTCGGAACGCCCGCCGAGATCGCCGAGGACCCCGAGGTCCGCGAAGTCTACCTGGGCGCGAACTTCCGGTTGGGTTAGGCGAAGATGGCGATCGAGCTGAAGCAGCAGGTCAAGCTCAGCCAGCAGCTGGTGATGACGCCGCAGCTGCAGCAGGCGATCAAGCTGCTCCAGCTCAACCGGCTCGAGCTGCAGGCGCTCGTCCAGCAGGAGCTGCAGGAGAACCCGGTGCTCGAGGAGACCCTCGAGCAGGAGGACCCGACGCCGGGCGAGCTCTCCGACGAGTCGCCCGAGGAGCGCACCCCGGAGCCCACCGCGACGGCCGACGAGGTCGCGGAGATGACGAGCCCGGTCAGCGAGCCCGAGCCCGAGGCGCAGACCGAGGAAGCCAGCAACGCCGACAAGATCGACGACATCGACTGGCAGAACTACCTCGACTCGAACCCCCACACCGGAATGGACGCGCCGCGCGTCGCCGGCGACGATGATCGGCCGTCGATCGAGGCCACGCTCAGCAATCGCGAGACGCTGACGAGCCACCTCGAGTGGCAGCTCCACCTCTCGGACCTCGACGAGGACGAGGCGGCGGTCGCGCGCTGGGTGATCGGCAACATCGACGACGACGGCTACCTGCGCTCGACGGCCGAGGAGATCGCGCGCCAGAGCGGCGCCGACGAGGAGCTCGTCGAGCGCGCGATCGGCAAGGTGCAGGGCTTCGACCCGGTCGGCGTCGGCGCGCGCGACCTGCGCGAGTGCCTGCTGCTGCAGCTCGCGGCGCTCGGCATCGACGACCCGATCGTGCTCGCGATCGTCGGCGACCACACCGACCTGCTGCGCAAGCGCGACTTCCGCGGGCTCGCGAAGGCGCTGTCGATCCCGCTCGAGGAGGTGGCGGCGGCGGCGCGCGTGATCGGGCAGCTCGAGCCCTGGCCGGGCCGTGCGTTCGGCGGCGACGACCCGATCTACATCACGCCCGACATCTACGTGTACAAGATCGGCGACGACTTCCACGTCGTGCTCAACGAGGACGGCCTGCCGAAGCTGCGGATCAGCAACATGTACCGCGAGGTGCTCGCGAACGGGAAGCGCGTCGAGAAGGACACGCGCGAGTACGTGCACGACAAGGTGCGCTCCGCGATGTGGCTGATCAAGTCGATCCACCAGCGGCAGCGCACGATCTACAAGGTGATGCAGAGCATCATCAAGTACCAGCGCGAGTTCTTCGAGAGCGGCGTCCAGCACCTGCGGCCGCTGAACCTGCGCGACGTCGCCGACGACATCGGCATGCACGAGTCCACCGTCAGCCGCGTGACGACCAACAAGTACGTCCACACGCCGCAGGGCATCTTCGAGCTGAAGTACTTCTTCAACTCGGGCGTCGGCAAGTTCGACGGCGACGCGGTGTCGAGCGAGACGGTGAAGGAGAAGATCCGCACCATCATCGCCAACGAGGACCCGCGGCGACCGCTGTCGGACCAGCGGATCGCCGAGATGCTCAAGGTGGCGGACATCGACATCGCGCGGCGCACCGTCACGAAGTACCGCGAGGCGATGAACCTGCTCAGCTCGACGAAGCGGCGCCAGATCGGATAGGCTCCGCGCCCCGCCCGACCGAGCGCGCCGAGGCCGCGCCGCCCGCCGTTCCACGGAGCCCCCATGAAGGTATTGGACATCCTCGTGCGCGAGGCCTCGATCCTCGACCTCGCCGCGACCGACAAGGAGGGCGTGCTGCGCGAGCTCGCGCACGCGCTCGCCGGGGCCGAGCCGAACGTCGACGAGGCCACGCTGCTGCGCGTGCTGACGGAGCGCGAGAACCTCCAGAGCACGGGGATCGGCGACTCGGTCGCCATCCCGCACGGGAAGCTCGCCGGCATCGACCGCCTGCTCGCGGCCTTCGCGCGCAGCCGCCCGGGTGTCGACTTCGACGCCATCGACGGACAGCCGACGCAGCTCTTCTTCGTACTCGTCGTGCCCGAGCACTCGGGCGGTCAGCACCTGAAGGCGCTCGCGCGCATCTCGCGCTTCCTGCGCGACGAGTCGTTCCGCGAGCGGCTGGTCGCGGCGAAGTCCCTCGACGAGGTCTTCCGCGCGATCGAGGAAGAGGACGCCAAGTTCTGAGCGCCCCGCTCGAGGTGCACGGCACGCTCGTCCGGGTGCACGGCTCGGGCGCGCTGCTCGTCGGGCCGAGCGGGATCGGCAAGAGCGAGTGCGCGCTCGACCTCGTCGCGCGCGGCCACGCGCTCGTCGCGGACGACGTCGTGCGCATCGAGCGCCGCGGCGACGCGCTGGTCGGCACGGCGCCGCCGCTGATCCGCTCCTTCCTCGAGATCCGCGGTCTCGGCCTGCTCTACCTTCCCGACCTCTACGGCGAGGCCGCCGTGTGCGTGGAGGCGTCCGTGGATCTCGTGTGTCGGCTCGAGGAGTGGCGCGAGGGCGTCGAGTTCGACCGCATCGGCGCCGAGCGCGCGACCGAGGAGCGGGCCGGCGTCGCGGTTCCCGTGCTGCGCCTGCCCGCGCGGCCGGCCGGCAGCATGGCGACGCTCGTCGAGGCCGCCGTGCGCGAGCAGCGGCTGCGCGCGTCGGGCGCGACGTCCGCGGCCGCGCGCATCGACGAGGCGCTGCGCGAGGGGCGGCGCGGATGAGCGACGACGTCGAGATCGTCTTCGTCAGCGGGCTCTCGGGAAGCGGCAAGTCGACCGCGATGGCCGCGCTCGAGGACGCGAGCTTCTACTGCGTCGACAACCTGCCCCCGCAGCTGATCCCGCAGTTCGTCGACCTGTGCCGCAAGGCGACGCCGCCGATCGCGAAGGTCGCGATCGCGGTCGACACGCGCGAGCGGCGCTTCCTGCAGGGCTTCCCGGCGGCCGTCGCCGAGCTGCGCGGCGCCGGCGCGCGCGTGCGCATCGTGTTCCTCGACTGCGCGGACGAGGTGCTCGGCAACCGCTACCGCGAGACGCGGCGCGTGCACCCGCTCTCGCCCGCCGGGAGCGTCGACGAAGGCATCGCGCGCGAGCGGGCGCTGCTCGTCGACGTCGCCCAGCTCGCCGACGCGCGCATCGACACCTCGGCGCTCAACGTCCACCAGCTCAAGGAGGCGGTGATCCGCCAGGTCGAGGGCCGGAGCGCGCAGACCGTCGTCAACATCCTCTCGTTCGGCTTCCGCTTCGGCCCGCCGAACGCCGCGGAGCTGCTGTTCGACGTGCGCTTCCTCCCGAACCCCTACTTCGACGAGCGCCTGCGCGCGCACACGGGTCTCGAGGAGGAGGTCGCCGCCTACGTGCTCGAGAACGAGGTCGCGACGGCCCTCGTCGAGCGCCTCGACGGGCTGCTCGACTTCCTGCTCCCCCTGTACGATCGCGAGGGAAAGGCGTATGTGACGGTGGGCGTGGGCTGCACGGGTGGACGGCACCGCTCGGTGGCGGTCGCGCGGCGCCTCGCGGAGTCGTTGCGGGCAGGCGGCCGGGAGGTCAACGTCGAGCACCGCGACGTGGCGCGAGAGGGCTGAGCGGCTCGCGCGGGAACGCGCGGCGGGGCACGCGTACCCGGGCGTACCCGGGCGTACCTGGGAAGGGACGAAGCGACATGGACATCGGCGTCGTCATCGTGACCCACTACCGCCTCGGGGAGGAGTTCCTCCAGGTGCTCGATCTCATCATCCCCGACGCGCCGCCGTTCCTCTCCGTGTCGGTCGACCCGAAGCGGCCGGTCGACGAGCTGCGCGCCGAGATCTCCCGCAAGCTGCGCCAGGCCGACACCGGCGACGGCGTCCTCGTGCTGACCGACATGTTCGGCGGCACGCCCTCGAACATCAGCCTCTCGTTCCACGACGAGCACCACGTCGAGGTCGTCACCGGGCTCAACCTCCCGATGCTCATCAAGCTCGCCACGCTGCGCGAGTCGAAGCCGCTCGAGGAGCTCGCGGCGATGATCCGCGAGTACGGGCGGCGCAACATCTCCGTCGCGAGCGAGCTGCTGCCGGGCGGCCGGCAGCGGGAGCAGAGTGCGTGAGCGCGCGCGATGTCCCGACGCCGCCGGGCGACGGTGCGGCGAACACGCCGGCCGGTGACGGCTGGGTGGAGGGCCGGTTCACCGTGCGCCGCGAGCTCGGTCTCCACGCGCGCCCGGCCGGCCAGCTCGTCGCGCTCGCCGCGAAGTTCCAGAGCGAGATCGAGGTGGGCATCGACGGGCGCTGGGTGAACGGCCGCAGCGTGCTGTCGATCCTCTCGCTCGCCGGCGTGCGCGGCACCGAGCTCGCGCTGCGCGCACGCGGCGCGGACGCCGCCGACGCGGTCGCCGCGCTCGGCGCGCTGATCGAAGCGCCGAGCGAGTCCGCCTAGCCGGGGGCGAGCCGCCGCGCCGCGCCTCGCGCGTGTCGGTGCGCTCGCGCGCGTCACGCGCACCTCGCCTCGCGGCACTCACGCGGGCGGAGCCTCTTTCCGCGGCCACGGGCGTGCGAGAGCGCGCGCGATTGAACCGCGGGGGCTCCCTGGTACAGTTCGCCGCCGTTCCGAACCCCCGGCGCACCGACGAACCCGCCCGGCCGGCCCCTGCCGCCGCGGGCGCGCGCGCTCGCTGCGCCGGACCGCTCCCGAGGAGGCATCGATGGCACCCCGCCGGTTCTTCACGTCCGAGTCCGTCTCGATGGGCCATCCGGACAAGCTCTGCGACCAGGTCTCGGACGCCGTCCTCGACGCCATCCTCGCGCAGGACGCGCGCGCGCGCGTCGCGTGCGAGACCGCGACGACGACCGGCCTCGTGATGATCCTCGGCGAGGTGACGACGACCGCGCAGGTCGACTACGCCGCGCTGATCCGCGGTGTCGTCGCCGACATCGGCTACACGAGCTCGGACATGGGCTTCGACGCCGCGACGTGCGCCGTGCAGATCGCGCTCGGCAAGCAGTCGCCCGACATCTCGCAGGGCGTCACCGAGGGCGAGGGGCTCCACAAGGAGCAGGGCGCCGGCGACCAGGGGATGATGTTCGGCTTCGCCTGCGACGAGACGCCCGAGCTGATGCCGGCGCCCATCCGCTACGCGCACCGCCTGATCGAGGAGCTGCGCGGCCAGCTCGAGTCCGGCGAGATCGAGTACCTGCGGCCCGATGCGAAGTCGCAGGTCACCGTGCAGTACGACGCGGACGATCGCCCGGTGCGCATCGACACCGTCGTCATCTCGACGCAGCACGCGCCCGACGTCTCCTGGGACCAGATCCGCAAGGACGTCATCGCGAAGGTGATCCGCCCGACGCTCCCCGGCGCGCTCGTCGACGACGACACGATCATCCACGTGAACCCGACAGGGCGCTTCGTGGTCGGCGGCCCGATGGGCGACGCCGGCCTCACCGGCCGCAAGATCATCGTCGACACGTACGGCGGGATGGGTCGCCACGGCGGCGGCGCGTTCTCGGGCAAGGATCCGTCGAAGGTCGACCGCAGCGCGGCCTACGCCGCGCGCTACGTCGCCAAGAACCTCGTGAAGGCCGGGGCGGCGCGCCGCTGCGAGGTGCAGCTCGCCTACGCGATCGGCGTCGCCGAGCCCGTGTCGATCCGCGTCGACACGTTCGGCACGAGCACGCTCGGGTTCGACGCGCTCGACCGCATCGTGCGCAAGCACTTCGACCTCACGCCGCGCGGCATCGACGAGATGCTGGACCTGCGCCGCCCGATCTACCGCGCCACCTCGTTCCACGGGCACTTCGGTCGCGAGGACCAGGGCTTCCCGTGGGAGGCGACCGACCGGGCCGACGCGATCCGGCGCGACCTCTAGGCCTCGCGTCGCGCGCGCTCCGCCGCGGCGGCCCGGGTTGCCGCGCGGCGGCGCGCGTGCGAAACGTCGCCCCGCGAAGGGGGAGCGCGGTGGAGAGCGAGGACGGTCCGACGGCGCGCCGCGGCGCGCGAGCGCACCGCGCGTCCGCCCCCGGCGCTCGCGTCCGCAGTGCATCGCGCGCGCGCACACCGCGCACCTCTCTCCAGGCTCTCGCGCGCGCCGTCGCGCTCCTCGTTGCGATCGCCTGCGCCGCGGCACTCGCCGCACCGCCCGCCGCGGCCGAGCCCGTCGTCCGCGTGCTGCTCGGGCGCACGCGCGGCTCGGCCGACGTGGTCGCGCCGGCGAGCGCGCGCCCGGGCGGCGGAGCGCGCACGCGCCTCGACGCCCGCACGCGCGCGTTCGCGCCGGCCGCGACCGGGCGCTACCGCGTCGACGTCGAGGGCCGCACGTTCGAGATCGACGGCACCGTGCGCGCGCGCGGCGAGGACGGCGTCCTCGCGGTCGTCGCCCACGTCGCGCTCGAGCGCTACGTCGAGGGGACGGTCGGTCGCGAGATGCCGGCGTCGTGGGAGCCCGAGGCGCTGCGCGCGCAGGCCATCGTGAGCCGGACGTTCGCACTCCGCGCGCTGCGCGAGCCCGCCGACCCGGACTGGGACCTCGAGGCGACGACGGCGAGCCAGGTGTTCGGCGGCGCGGCCGGCGTGACCGACTCCGTGCGGGAGGCGGTGCGGGCGACGCGCGGCGAGTACCTCGCCTTCGACGGCGCACCCATCCTCGCGTACTTCCACTCGGCGAGCGGCGGACGGACGGCCGCGAGCGAGGAGGTGTGGGGCCGGCCGGTCGCCTACCTGCCGAGCGTGGCCGTTCCGGACGAGGACGAGGCGCCGTCCACCTACTGGCGCGCCGCGGTCGCGCGCACCACACTCCGCCGGGCTCTGGAGGGGCTCGGCCTCGACGTGGGGCGGATCGAGGGCGTCCGCGTGGCCGAGCGCTGGCCGAGCGGGCGCGTCAAGCGCGTGGTCGTGCGCGGCGAGGGCGGGGAGCGGAACCTCTCCGGTCCGCTCTGGCGCGAGGCGCTCGGCCCGAACGTCGTGAAGAGCACGCTCTTCGAGCTACGCGATCGCGGCGACGACATCGTGCTCGTGGGCTCGGGCCACGGACACGGCGTCGGCATGAGTCAATGGGGCGCGAAGGGGATGGCGGCGCGCGGGGCGAGCCATCGGGAGATCCTCGCGACCTTCTATCCCGGTGCGACGCTCGAAGCGGCGCGCGCCGACTCGCGCGAACCGGCGGGCGCCCACGCGTCGCTGCCGCCGGTCGCGAGCGGAGGCGAACGATGAACGGCGCGACGGGCGGGCTCCCCGTGGTCGGCCACGGCCACGGCGAGGGGCTCGCGGGCGTCCTGCTGCAGGCGCAGCCCGCGCCCTTCGACCCGAGCTTCCTCTTCATGATGGGCTCGGTGTTCCTGATCTTCTACCTGCTCGTGTTCCGGCCGGAGAGCAAGCGGCGCAAGGAGCAGGAGGCGCAGATCAAGGCGGCGACGAAGGGCGACGAGATCACCACTTCCGGCGGCATCCGCGGCGTCATCTCGGGCGAGACCGACGACGTCGTCACGGTCGACATCGCGACGCTGAAGAGCGGCGAGCGCGTGCGCGTGAAGATCGCGCGCTCCTCGATCGCGAGCGTCGCGAAGGCGGATGCGGCGGACGGCGGCAAGAAGAAGGGAGGCGAGTCGTGAGCCTGCGCTGGCGCGCGATCTCGGTGGCGGTGCTGGTGGGCCTGTTCGGGTGGCTGACCGCCGCGAACTTCGTGTCGAAGGAGACGCGCGAGGCGAGCGCCTTCCTTCCGAACGAGCTGCTGCGCATGGGGCTCGACCTGCGCGGCGGCATCCACTGGGTGATCGGCGTCGACATGCAGCCCGCGCTCGAGCGCGAGTGCGGCGTGCTCGCGTCGAGCCTCGAGACGCGCTTCGGCGACGACGGCGTCGTCGGCGCGACCGCGACCTGCGTCGGCACGACGGTCCACGTCGCGATCGCGAGCCCCGACGCGCGCGCGAAGGTGGACGCGGCGATCGACGACTACTCCGTGCTCGACGTCGAGTCGTCCGCGGACGATTCGATCGACCTCGTGCTCGCCGCCCGGCGCGTGGAGGAGATGAAGGACCTCACGATGGCGCAGGTCCTCGAGGTGCTGCGCCGCCGCATCGACGACCCGCAGACCGGTATTCCGGAGTCCGTGGTGACGCGGCAGGGCGAGGACCGCGTGCTCGTGCAGATCCCGGGCGGCCTCGTCGATCGCGACAGCGCCTACCGGCTGCTCGAGTCGACCGCCTTCCTCGAGTTCAAGATCGTCGAGGACGCCGCGGAGACCGACGAGCTGCTGCTCGCGAAGTACCCGGACGGCCTTCCCGACGACAAGATGATCGTGCACGAAGAGGATCCGGAGACGAAGAAGCCGATCGTCTCGTACCTCGTCGCGAAGCAGGCTCCGATCACCGGGCAGTACCTCGCAGACGCGCGCGTCGGCTTCGACAACCGACAGCGCCCCGAGGTGGAGTTCTCGTTCGACAACGAGGGCGGGAAGCTCTTCGGCGACCTCACCGAGAAGAACATCGAGCGCCAGCTCGCGATCATCCTCGACGACCGCGTCTACAGCGCGCCGACGGTGCAGAGCCGCATCTCGACGCGCGGCCGCATCACGGGACGCTTCTCGGCGAAGGAGGCCGCCGACCTCGCGGTGATCCTGCGCGCGGGCTCGCTCGCCGTGCCGGTCGAGATCCTCGAGGAGCGCACCGTCGGTCCGGCGCTCGGCCAGGACTCGATCGACAGCGGCGTGCGCGCGTCGATCGTCGGCCTGCTGCTCGTAGTGGCCTTCGCGATCGGGTACTACAGGCTCTCCGGCGGCTACGCGAGCATCGCGCTCGCCGCGAACCTCGTGATGCTGCTCGGGCTCATGTCGCTCACCAAGGCGACGCTCACGCTGCCGGGCATCGCCGGGCTCGTGCTCACGATCGGCATGGCGATCGACGCCAACGTGATCATCTTCGAGCGCATCCGCGAGGAGATCCGCGAGGGGCGGGCGACGCGCGCCGCGATCGCGACGGGCTTCAACAAGGCGCTCTGGACCGTGCTCGACGCGAACATCACGACGCTCATCACGGGCATCATCCTGTTCCAGTACGGCACGGGTCCGATCAAGGGCTTCGCCGTCACCCTGTGCGTCGGCATCGTGACGAGCGTCTTCACGGCGCTGGTCGTCACGAGGATCCTGTTCCAGCTCCACCCCGGCGACCGGCCGCAGCCGCTGTCCATCTAGCGGGCGCGAGGAGACGACGGTGTTCGAGATCATTCCGCACGGAACCCACCTCGACTTCATCGGGAAGGCGCGGCTCTGCGTCGCGATCTCGCTCGCGATGGTCGCCGCGAGCGTCGTGGCCGTGTTCGTCGTCGGGGTCCACCTCGGAATCGACTTCGCGGGCGGCACGGAGCTCCACGCGAAGTTCGCGAGCGCGCCGGTCGACGAGGGCCGCGTGCGCGACGTCGTGAACGGCGTTCCGGGCCTGAAGGACGTGTCCGTCGTGCGCTTCGGCGGCGCGGAGGACAACGAGTTCCTGATCCGCTTCCAGAACGTGGCGGACGAGGCCGACGCGGCGGCGGCGGGGTCGACGGACGCCGACGAGCGGCTCCGGGCGGATCGCGTGTCGTCGGTCGAGCGCGCGCTCTCGGGCGCGATCGGCGGCTACGAGCGGCAGAGCGTCGACTTCGTCGGGCCGCGCGTCGGCTCCGAGCTGCGCGCCGACGGCTTCAAGTCGATCGGCCTCGCGATGCTGCTGATCATGATCTACATCGCGTTCCGCTTCAGCTCGCGATTCGCGCCCGGCGCCGTGGTCGCCGTCTTCCACGACCTCATCATCACGGCGGGCATCTTCGTGATGCTGGGCTACGAGTTCGACCTGCGCATCCTCGCCGCGATGCTCGCGATCCTCGGCTACAGCCTGAACGACACGATCATCATCTACGACCGCATCCGCGAGAACCTCGAGGCGCGCACCTCGCGCGATCTCGCGGCCGTGCTGAACGAGAGCGTGAACCAGACGCTGTCGCGCACCGTGCTCACGTCGGGCACGACGCTGATCGCCGTGCTCGCGCTGGCCGTGCTCGGCGGCGAGGTGATCCGGCCGTTCGCGGTCGCGATGCTGATCGGCGTCTTCGTCGGCACGTACTCGTCGATCTACATCGCCGCGCCGACGCTGATGCTGCTCGAGGCGCGCGCGGCGCGCCGCGCGAAGGCGGGCTGAGCGCGACGGACGGCGCCGCCGCGCGCAGCCGTCCGTCCGCGCGCTCGCGCGTTCAGCCCTTCGCGGGCGGCGTCGCGGGCGGAGCCGCGGTCGGCGGCGTCCCGCTCGCGGCGCGCGCGAGCGACTTCGCCGAATCCGGCTGCGCCTTCGTCATCTCGACGGCGCCGTTCAGCACCGCGCCCTCGGCGATCACGAGCTTCGGCGTGTGGATGTCGCCCTCGACGCTCGCGGTCGCCTCGAGCACGACGCGCTCCGTCGCCGTGATGTTGCCCGTCACGTGCCCGACGACGACGACCGCCTTCGCGTAGAGCTGCGCCTGCGCGCGGCCCGTCTGCCCGATCGTCAGCACGTGGTTCGCGAGCTGGATGCCGCCCTCGACCTGGCCCTCGATCTGGAGGTCCTCGTCGCCCGTGAGATCGCCCTTGAACACGATCGACTTGCCGATGTTCGCCACGCTGCCCCCCGTCCTCGTCGCCGCGGCGACGTGGCCGCCGGCGTCCTGTGCGATGCGCTGCTCCGGCGCCGAGCCCTCGCTCCGCGCCGCTCCGCCCGCCGGCGCGGGCACGGCGCCCGCGCGCGGTGCGTCGGCCTCGCGCCGCCCTCCGAACAAGCTCACGACGAAACCCCTCCGCGCGCCGCGCCGGCGCGCCGCGCGACCCTACCACCGCCGGGCCGCACCGCGGGTGTGAGCGCGATCACGCCGAGGTCGATCAGCGCAGCTCCCGCACGTCGTCGATCACGACGTTGCGCGCCTCGAGGATCGTCCCCTGGGCGCGGAGCAGGCTGGCCTCGGACGTGTGGTACTGCTGGAGGGCGGAGATCTTCTGGCTCTCGGCGTCGACGAGGTCCCGTTCGCGCTGCAGCACCTCGAAGGGAGTCGACTCGCCGTGCTCGAGCCGCACGCGCTCGGCGCGCAGCTGCTCGGCCGCGGCCGCGCGCCGGCGCTCGGCGGCCTCGATGCGCTGCTGGGCCGAGAGCAGGTCGCGCGCGCCGTTTCGCACCTCGAGGATGATCGACTGCCGGAGACGCCGAAGCTGGGTGGAGGCCCGGCGCAGCTCGAGTGCGGCACGCGACGCGTCGTGGCGGCCCGAGACGTTCCCGAGCGGGAACGAGAGCACGCCTCGCACGGTCCACTGGTCGCCGCCGCGCGACCCGAAGAAGTCGTCGTTCGCATCGCCGACGCCGCTGCCGGTCGGCGGAATGGTGATCGTCTCGTCGCCGATCACCAACGGATCCTCGCGCAGGTTCGGAATCGTGTTGCCCGCGCCGCGGAGGCCCGTCACGCCGTAGCTCCCCTGCACGTCGAGCTGGGGCAGCCGCTGGTTGCGTGCGAAGCGAAGCTGCACTTCGCGGAGCTCGACCTCGTGCTCGGCGCTCTGGATCTCGGGGCGGTTCTCGAAGGCGCGGTCGACGGCGTTGGCGACGTCGACCTCGTACGCGACGAAGGCGTCGGGACTGTCGGTGGGCTCCACGTGGAGCATCGAGATGGCCGTGAGATGGGGGCCGAGCACGCGATCGATCAGCTCGTCCTGCGCGGCGCGATGGGCGTTCTCCGCCTCGATGAACGCGACCTCGCGCTCCGCGACGCCGGCTTCGGCCTCGACGACCTCGACGCGCGACACGACGCCGACCTCGTACTGCGTCTCCACCTGCTCGAGCAGCGCGCGCGCCGTGTCGAAGCTCTTGGCGGCGACGCGCTCCTGCTCCGCGCGAGCGACGAGCGTCCAGTAGGCCGCCTCGATGCCCTGCGTCGTGTCCATCACGCTCTTGCGGAAGTCCTCCTGCGCGGCGCCGAGGCGCTCCTGCGAGACGCGTACGTTGGTCCAGGCCTGGTTCCAGACGAGGTTCTTGAGGAGAGGAACGGACCCGCTGAACGTGAGCCCCGAGTCGTACTGCGGGCTGTTCGAGGCGAAGATCGCGTTGACGGTCGTGTCGGAGGCGGCGTAGTCGATCGCGTAGGTCGCGTTGAGGAACGGGAGGAGGCCCGCGACTCCCGCCGATCCGTCGGTGATGTCCCGCTCGTCGAAGGGGACGCCCGAGAGCGCGTTGCCGGCGGGCAGCGAGCTCTCGCTGCGGCCGATCTCGCCCGTGGCGCGCGGATCGTAGGCTCCCCACGAGCTTCGATAGCTCTCCTCCGCGATGAGCGGAGAGAAGCGCTGGATCTCGACGTCGAGGTTGTTCTCGAGCCCCATCGCGATCGCGTCGGCGAGCGACAGGCGGAGCGAGCCGTGCAGAGTCGGCGCACCGCTCTCCGACGCGGCGGGCTCCGTCGCCGCGTCGCTCTCGGCGCGGCCCGGCGACGCGAGCGTCACGGTCGACGCGAGCGCCGCGGTGAACGCGAGGCGGAAGGGGGCGGACGAGCGAGCGCGGCGGCCCATGGCGGACTCCTCTGGATGGCGCAGGGCGCGGACTCTACCGGATCGCGCGGGCAGCGTGCGCTTTGCGGTGCGATGACGGGGGCTTCGGCGCGAAGCGGCGAGGGCAGGGCCGCGCGGGTGCGCCTATCCTCCGGCGCATGCCGACAGCAGTGGCAGCGATCGTCCTCGGCGCGGGGCGGGGCGAGCGGCTCGGGCACGCGCTCCCGAAGGCCTTCGTGCCGGTGGCGGGCGCTCCCGTGATCGCGCGTGCCATCGAGCGCATCGGGGCCGCGCGCGGCGTGTCGCACATCGTCGCGGTCGTGCCCGCGGCCGACGTCGCGCGGTTCGAGGCGATCGCGGACGCGGCGCGACGTGCGGAACCGCCCGCGGACGCCGCGAGCCGCGCAGCGACACGGGCGGCGAGCCGCACCGTGTGGTCGCGCGTCGCGCCGGCCGTTCCGGGCGGGGCCGAGCGCCAGGACTCGGTGGCCTGCGGTCTCGCGGCGCTCCCGGACGGCGTCGAGCTCGTCGCCGTGCACGACGCGGCGCGGTGCCTCGTCGACCCGGAAGACGTCGAGCGCGCGATCGAGGCGGCGCGCGCGACGGGCGCCGCGCTGCTCGCCGCGCGCGCGACCGACACGATCAAGCTCGTCGACGGCGGCGTCGTCGTCCGGACGCCGCCGCGCGCGACGTGCTTCGCCGCGCAGACGCCGCAGGTCTTCCGCGCGGACGTCCTGCGCGAGGCGCACGCGAAGGCGCGCGCGGACGGGTTCCTCGGGACGGACGACGCCGAGCTCGTCGAGCGGCTCGGCGTCGCCGTGCGCGTCGTCGAGGCCCGCGCGCCGAACCCGAAGCTCACGCACGCGGCCGACCTGGCCGTGGCCGAGCAGTGGCTCGCGCGCGGCGACGCGGCGCGCGCGCCCGAGGGCGCGCGATGAGGCCGCTGCGCATCGGGCAGGGCTTCGACGCCCATCGGCTCGTCGCCGGACGCGCGCTCTGGCTCGGCGGCGTCGAGGTGCCGCACGACCGCGGCCTCGAGGGGCACTCGGACGGCGACGCGCTCCTGCACGCGATCGCCGACGCCATTCTCGGCGCGCTCGGCGCGGGCGACCTCGGCGCGCACTTCCCGTCGAGCGACGAGAGCCTGCGCGGCGCGGCGAGCAGCGAGCTCCTGCTCGAGGTCGTGCGCGCGATGCGGCGCGCGCGCTACCGCGTCGGGAACGTGGACGCGACGGTGATCGCGCAGGCCCCGCGGCTCGCGCCGCACCAGCCGGCGATGCGCGCGCGCGTGGCCGCGCTGCTCGAGACGCGCGAGGACGACGTCAACATCAAGGTCACGAGCACGGATCGGCTCGGCGCGTTCGGCCGCGAGGAGGGCATCGCGGCCACGGCCGTCGTCCTGCTCGAGGCGACGCCGACCAAGTTCAAGAGGCCCCGGTGAGCGATTCCTCTCCCCCGTCCACGCCGTCCGCCCCGCCGACGCTCGTGGTCTACGACACGGCCGCGCGCCGCAAGCGCGCGTTCGAGCCGCTCGAGCCCGGACGCGTGCGCATGTACAGCTGCGGTCCGACCGTCTATGCGCCGCAGCACGTCGGGAACATGCGGCCCTACGTGTTCGCGGACGTGCTGAAGCGGACGCTGCGCATGCTCGGCTACGCCGTCACGCACGTCGTCAACATCACCGACGTCGGACACCTCACCGACGACGCGGATGCGGGCGAGGACAAGATGGAGGTCGCGGCCAGGAAGGCGGGGCTGCGCGCCGCCGACATCGCCGCCCGCTACACGGAGGAGTGGCAGCGCGACGTCGAGCGCCTGCACTGCCTGCCGCCGGACGTGCTGTGCAGGGCGAGCGAGCACATCCCGGAGCAGATCGAGCTCGCCCTCGCGCTCGAGCGCGGCGGCTACACGTACCGGCTCGAGGACGGCCTCTACTTCGACACGTCGAAGTTCGAACGCTATGCGGCGTTCGCGCGGCTCGACCTCTCCGGGCAGGAGGCCGGCGCGCGCATCGGCGAGGTGGCGGGCAAGCGCAACCCCGCCGACTTCGCGCTGTGGAAGTTCGCGGAGCCGGGCGTCGCGCGGCAGCAGGAGTGGGAGTCGCCGTGGGGGCGCGGCTTCCCCGGCTGGCACCTCGAGTGCTCGGCGATGAGCACGAAGTACCTCGGTCGGCAGTTCGACATCCACACCGGCGGCGAGGACCACGTTCCCGTGCACCACACCAACGAGATCGCGCAGAGCGAGTGCGCGCTCGGCGTGCATCCGTGGGTCCGCTACTGGATGCACAACGCCTTCCTCGACTTCGGCGGCGAGAAGATGTCGAAGTCGAAGGGCCACGTGCTCGTGCTCCAGACGCTCGTCGACGAAGGCATCGAGCCGCTCGCGTACCGCATGTTCCTGCTGCAGGCGGTGTACCGGATGCCGCAGAGCTTCAAGCGCGAAGCGATCCGCGCGGCGCAGAAGAGCTGGCAGCGCCTGCGCGCGGCGGCGGCCGCGACGCTCGGCGCGGCGGGCGAGGGCGACCCCGCCGCGCGCGACGCGTACCGCGCCGAGTTCCGCGCGGCCCTCTGCGACGACCTCAACACGCCGCGCGCGCTCGCCGTGGCGTTCGAGGTGGCGCGGAGCGGAGCGCTCGCCGACGTCGACAAGCGCGCGCTGCTGCTCGAGTTCGACGAGGTGCTCGGGCTCGGGCTCGCCGAGGCGCGGCCCGAGTCCGAGGCGGGCGAGAGCGACCCGCGCATCGACGCGCTGCTCGAGGAACGCCGAGCGGCCCGCGCCTCGCGGGACTTCGCGACCGCCGACCGCATCCGCGACGAGCTCGCGGCCGAGGGCGTCGAGATCGTCGACGGGCCCGACGGCTCGCGCTGGCGGCGGCGCTAGTGCGCGCGACGCGCGAGAAGCGCTCCTTCGAGCTCGTCTCGGAGTACACGCCGCAGGGCGACCAGCCGCAGGCGATCGAGCAGCTCGTCGAGGGCGTGCGGCGCGGCGAGGAGCACCAGACGCTGCTCGGCGTCACCGGCTCGGGCAAGACGTTCTCGATCGCGTGCGCGGTCGCGCGGCTCGATCGACCGACGCTCGTGATGTCGCCCAACAAGACGCTCGCCGCGCAGCTCTACGCGGAGTTCAAGGAGCTCTTCCCGCGCAACGCCGTCGAGTACTTCGTCTCGTACTACGACTACTACCAGCCCGAGGCGTACATCCCCTCCTCGGACACGTACATCGAGAAGGACTCGTCGATCAACGACGAGATCGACAAGCTCCGGCACTCGGCGACGCACTCGTTGCTGACGCGCACCGACGTGCTGGTGGTGGCGAGCGTGTCGTGCATCTACGGCCTCGGCGCGCCGGAGAACTACGGCGACATGTACGTGTTCGTCGAGGCCGGCCAGCCGCTCGTGCGCGACGACCTCCTGCGTCAGCTCGTCGACCTGCAGTACGCGCGCAACGACCACGACTTCCACCGAGGCACGTTCCGCGTCCGGGGCGACGTCGTCGAGATCTTCCCGCAGTACGAGGCCGAACGCGCGATCCGCGTCGAGTTCTTCGGCGACGAGGTCGACGCGATCGCCGAGATCGACCCGCTGCGGGGCAAGGTCCTCGCGCGACCGAAGCGCGCGATGGTGTTCCCGGCCAGCCACTACGTGGCGACCGGCGATCGCATCCGCGAGGCGATCGTCGGCATCCAGGAGGAGCTCGGCGAGCGCCTCGAGCACTTCCGCCGCGAGAACAAGCTGCTCGAGGCGCAGCGGCTCGAGCAGCGAACGATGTACGACATCGAGATGCTGCAGGAGATGGGCTTCTGCCACGGCGTCGAGAACTACTCGCGCTTCCTCGACGGCCGCGCGCCCGGCGAGACGCCGTACACGCTCTACGACTACCTGCCCGAGGACACGCTCGTCGTGCTCGACGAGAGCCACATCGCCGTGCCGCAGATCGGCGGGATGTACCGCGGCGACCGCGCGCGCAAGGAGACGCTCGTCGAGTACGGCTGGCGGCTGCCGTCGGCGCTCGACAATCGCCCGCTGCGCTTCGAGGAGTGGGAGGAGCGCGCCGGACAGCGCATCTACGTCTCGGCGACGCCCGCCGACTACGAGCTCGAGCGCTGCGCCGGCGTCGTCGTCGAGCAGATCATCCGGCCGACCGGGCTCATGGACCCGGAGGTCGAGGTCCGGCCGGCGAGCGGGCAGGTCGACGACCTGCTCGGCGAGATCCGCGGCGTCGTCGCGAAGGGGCACCGCGTGCTCGTCACGACGCTCACCAAACGGATGGCCGAGGAGCTCACCGAGTACTACGCGGACCTCGGCATCCGCATCCGCTATCTGCACAGCGACATCGACACCGTCGAGCGCATGGAGATCATCCGCGAGCTGCGCGAGGGCGGCTACGACGTGCTCGTCGGCATCAACCTGCTGCGCGAGGGCCTCGATATCCCGGAGGTCGCGCTCGTCGGGATCCTCGACGCGGACAAGGAGGGCTTCCTGCGCTCCGGTCGCTCGCTGATCCAGACGATCGGGCGCGCCGCCCGCAACGTCGAGGGGCGGGTGATCCTGTACGCCGACCAGCGGACCGACTCGATCGACCGCACGCTCGCCGAGACCGCGCGCCGCCGCGAGGTGCAGGCCGCGTACAACCGCGAGCACGGCATCACGCCGAGGAGCGTCGTCAAGAAGATCTCGAGCCTGCGCGACTCGATCTGGGAGCAGGACTACGTCACGGTCCGCCGCGGCGACGAGCGCACCGAGCCCGCCGTGCCGCGCCACGAGCTGCCGAAGCTCCTCGCCGCGCTGCGCAAGGAGATGGGCGAGGCCGCCGCAGCCCTCGACTTCGAGCGCGCCGCCGACCTCCGCGACCGCATCCGCGCCCTCGAAGAGGACCGCATCCGCAACACCTAGCATGGGCGCGGCCGGGGCCCGGACGGGGTCGCGGCGCGGCGATCGACCCTTCCCCCCGCGTGCACGCGCGCCGGGGTCGGTCGCGGCGCGGCGGCGAGCGGCGCGCGGGCTAGGGTTGGGGCGTGGGGACGTCGCTCGCAGAGAGGGTGGAGGGCCTGCCGACCGGGCCCGGCGTGTACCTGTTCAAGAACGGGCGCGGGACGGTGCTCTACGTCGGCAAGGCGCAGAACCTGCGCGCGCGCGTCAAGCAGTACGTCGGCGGCGGTGACGGTCGGATCCGGATCCCCGCGCTGATGGAGCGCGCCGCGGACGTCGACGTGCTGGTCACGCCGACGGTGAAGGACGCGCTGCTGCTCGAGAACGAGCTGATCAAGCGCCACCGCCCGCGCTTCAACGTCCGGCTGCGCGACGACAAGCAGTACCTCGCGCTGCGTCTCGACCCGCGCGAGGCGTGGCCCCGCCTGCGCGAGGTGCGGAAGTTCGCGCGCGACGGTGCCGAGTACTTCGGGCCGTACACGTCGAGCGTCGCGATGCGCACCGCGCTGTCGAATCTGCGGCGGCTCTTCCCGCTGCGCTCGTGCAGCGAGGGCACGTTCAAGGACTACGCCCGCCGCGGCCGCCCCTGCATCGAGTACGAGATGAAGCGCTGCCTCGGGCCGTGCTGCGGGCTCGTCGACGAGAGCGCCTATGCCGAGCTCGTGCGCGGCACGGCGCTGTTCCTGCGCGGCCGCTCGGACGAGCTCGTCGAGCGACTGCGGGCGCGCATGCAGCGCGCCGCGGAGAGCGAGGACTTCGAGGAGGCGGCCCGTCTGCGCGATCGCATCGCGGACGTCGAGCGCACGGTCGAGCGCCAGCAGATCGTCGTGGAGAAGCCGGTCGAGCGCGACGTGTTCGCGGTCGCGCGGCGGGGAGGCGAGGTCGCCGTGCAGGTGATGCACGTGCGCGAGGGGCGCGTCGTCGGCGCCGAGGACTTCGCGTTCAGCGACGTCGCGATCGACGACGGCGAGCTGCTCTCGAGCTTTCTCGGCCAGTACTACGGGAGCGGCGGCGAGGAGGACGCGCGCGCCGTGCCGCGAGAGCTGCTGTGCAGCGCGGAGATCGACGACGCCGACGCGCTCGGCGAGTGGCTGTCCGAGAAGAGCGCGCGCCGGGTGCGCGTCCGCCAGCCGCGCCGCGGCGCGGCGCGCGAGCTCGCCGCGCTCGCCGCGCGCAACGCCGAGCTCGCGCTCGAGCGCCGGCTCGCGGAGCGCGAGAGCGTCGACGCGACGCTCGCCGAGCTGCGCGACGCGTGTGCGCTGCGCGCGCTGCCGCGCCGCATCGAGTGCTACGACGTGTCGACGCTGCAGGGGACCCTCGCCGTCGCGAGCCGCGTCGCGTTCGTCGACGGCGTGCCCGACAAGGCGGGCTACCGCCGCTACCGGATCCGCGAGGCGCTCGCGGGCGACGACTACGCCTGCCTCCGCGAGGTGCTCGGGCGCCGGCTCGCGCGCGCCGGGAGCGAGCCGCTGCCCGATCTCCTGATGGTCGACGGCGGGCGCGGCCAGCTCGGCGTCGCGGGCGCCGCGCTCGCGGACGCGGGGCTCGACGTCGACGCGCTCGGCATCGCCAAGGAGCGGGACGACGCGAGCCCCTCGACGCGCGTGAAGCGCTCGGGCGGGCTCAAGGCCGAGCGCGTGTTCCTGCCGAACCGAGCGAACCCGGTGATGCTCGCGCCGAGCTCGAAGGCGCTGCTGCTCCTGCAGCGCGTGCGCGACGAGTCGCACCGGTTCGCGATCGAGTACCAGCGCGAGCTCCGCTCGAAGGCGAACTTCACGTCGATCCTCGAGGAGCTCCCGGGCATCGGGCCGCGCAAGCGCCGCGCGCTGCTCGAGGGGCTCGGCTCGCTGCGCGCGGTGCGCGCGGCCTCGGTCGACGAGCTCGCCGCGCTGCCCGGCATCTCGCGGCGCGACGCCGGGCTCGTGCACCGGTTCTTCCGAGCGGGCGGGGAAGGGGCGGCCGCGGAGCGCGACGCGGGCGCGAGCGAGACGGGCGGCGGCGCCGTCGGGGCCGGCGACGGGGCCGGCGACTCCGACGGCGCGCCGTCGGGCCGCACCTAGCCACGCCGCGCTCCGTCGGCGGGCTGCACGCCGCGGGTCGCGCGCCTCCGCGCCCGCGCGGCCCGGCGGGAGCTGCGCACGGGGCGCGGCCCGCGTGCGCGCGCGGCGTCAAGGGGCGCGGCGCCGCGGCCGATGGGGCGCGCATGCCGACCGGTTCCGCGCTCCGCCACGCCGCGCACCCGACTCGCCGCCGCCGCCGCCGGCGCGCGCTCGCGCTCGCCGCGGCCCTCGCGGTCGCGCTCGCGGCCGGCGATGCGGGCGCGATCTACAAGTGGGTCGACGAGAGCGGTCGCATGCACTTCGCGCAGGAGCTCCACCAGGTTCCGCCCGCCCATCGCGCGCAGGCCGAGGCGAACGCCGCGAAGGGGAGCGCGGGCGCGAGTCGCATCCAGACGTATTCGCCGCCGCCGCCGGCGAGCCGAGCGCCGCGCGCGGCGGGTAGCGCGCCGGCGAGCGCCTCGTCGCTCGTCGTCCACCGCATCCGCGTCGAGCGCGCGGGCACGATGATGCGCGTGAACGTGCGCATCAACGGCTCCGTCACGGCGCCGTTCTACATCGATACCGGCGCGTCCGACGTCGCCATCCCGCGCAAGGTGGTCGAGCAGGCCGGCGTCGACCTCGCGGGCGCGCGCACCGGCGTGTACAGCACCGCGAACGGCATGATCGAGGTGCCGCTCGTCACGCTCGACTCCGTCGAGCTCGGCGGCGCGCGGGCCGAGCAGGTGCCGGCCGCCGTGAGCGACGCCATGGAGATCGGCCTGCTCGGCCTGTCGTTCTTCAACCGCTTCCAGTACAGCATCGATCCCGCGAGCGGCATCGTGACGCTCACGGAGAACGGCCTCGAGCAGCAGGGGCACATCCGCGGCGGCCGCTCGGCCGCCCAGTGGCGCGCCGAGTTCGCGCAGCTCGCCGACCGCCGCGTCGCGATCGAGGCCGAGATCGAGCGGACGCCGTCGAGCCACACGCGCGAGCACGAGCGCCTCCAGCAGCTGCTCGGCGAGGTCGAGCGGCAGTACGCCCTCCTCGAGGGCGAGGCCGACGACGCGAAGGTGCCCTTCGCCTGGCGCGACTGAGGGAGCGCGCGGCGCTCCGCGCGCCGGGCTCCCGCTCGCGCCATCGCGCGCTCGAAGCGCACCGGTCCGGGCGGCGCCTCCGCGCGCTCGAATCGTTCCCCGCCGTTCCACTCCCGGCGCGCCGGAGCGCCCGCGCGGCGCGCGTCGCGAGCGGGCGAACCGTCGCGCGGCAGCGGGCTTGGCGCCGCGCCTGCGCGCGGCCTGCCCGTGGCATCGATCTTGCTCCTCCTCCGCGCGACGCCGGGATCGGGCCCGCGCGCACGACGGACGACGGAAGAGGACGATGCGGAGCAAGCGGGACGGAAGCGGAGCGGAGACCCTCGATGACGACGGCCGGCGCGATCGCGAGGAGGCCGGCGTCGACAGCGAAGTGGGGGGCGAGCTGGACGCGTCGGGCGCGACGGCGACGGCCGGCGCGGGCGACGCCGAGCGCGACGCGCTCGAGGCGCGCGTGCGCGAGGACCTCGAGCGCGAGGGCGTGCTCGGTGACGAGGGGACGCGCCTCGCGAGTGCCGTCGTCGACGCACTGCTCGCCTCCGGTCCCGACGGCTATGCCGACCTGCTGCGCGGCATCCGACTCGCGCACCAGGTGCGGACCGACGCCGCCGCCGACCTCGCGCGCTCGCACCGCGAGCTGCGCCAGCTCGATCGTCTGATGCGCGGCTTCGCGACCGAGCTCCGCAAGCTCGACGAGGTGGTCGAGGTGCTGTCGGCCTACCTGCGCCGCATGCGGACGACGGCGGGCGAAGCGACGCGCCACACGCTCCACTGACGGACGCGCGACGACCGCCGCTTCGTTAGGCTGGGCGCTCTCCGGTCCCGCGGAGCCCGGCGCCGATGCGCCGCCCGCGTCCCCTCGCGTGCATCGCGCTCGCGCAGGCGCTCGCGATCGCCGCGGTCGATCGCGCGCCGGCGCTCGCGCCCTCCCGCCGGGTCGCCGCATTCGCCGCACTCGCCGCACTCGCGGCCGCTGCGCTGGCGGCACGGCCTCGCCGCGCGCCGCGGCGTGCGCGTCGGCGCACGCGCCGCGCGCGCGCTCCTCGGCGCGCCGAAGGAGCTCCGGTCGCGCGCGGGGAGAGCGCGCGGCGCGATCGCCGTCGCCGCGCTCGCGGCCGCGCTCGCGTCGGCGAGCGTCCACGGCGCGCGCCTCGCCGACGCGGCGCGCGACGCGGCGCGCATGCCCGACGACCTCGGTCGTGTTCGATGCCTGCGTCGCGGCGCGGCGCGCGCGCGCGACCACGGACGCGGTCGAGCTCGCCGGCCTGCGGCGCGTGCAGGGCGACGTTCCTCTGCCGTCGCGCGCGCTCTGGTACGTCGACGCGCGCGCACGCGGCATCGCGCCCGGCGCGTGCGCATGCGCGCGCGCCTCGTCGCGATTCGCGGACGTCGCAACCCGGCGCGCCCGACGCGCTGCGCGCGGCGCGGTCCGGCCTCGTCGCGCGCGCCGCCCTGCTCCATCGCCGGCTCGTGCAGCCGCTCGCGACGCCCGCTCCGCGCGGCCTGCTCGAGCGCTCGCGCGGCGCGGCGCGCGCGCTCCGCGCGCGGGTCGATTCCGCCCGCGATCGCGCGAGCGTGCGCTGGCTGCGCGCGGCGCGGGGGTGGGCTGCTCGCGGCGCTCGCCTTCGGCGACGTGCGCGGCGTGGCGCCGGGCGATCGCGCCGCGTTCGCCGCGCTCGGGATCGCGCACGCGCTCGCCGTCTCGGGGCTCCATCTCGCGCTCGTCGCGGCCGGCGTCCACGCGCTCGCGCGCGCGTGGCTCCGCGCGTGGGGGCGCGCGTCGCGCGCGGACACGCACCGCGCGCTCGGTCGGCGCCGCGATCGCGGCGGGCGCGGCCTACGCCGTGCTCACCGGTCCGGGCGTGGCTGCCGCGCGCGCCCTCGCGATGCTCGGCGCGGCGGGCGCGGCGTTCGCGCTGCGGCGGCCGGGCGGCGCGCGCAGCGGGTTCTGGCTCTCCGCGGCCGGCGCGCTCGCCGTGTCGCCGGGCTCGCTCTTCGAGCTCGGGCCGCAGCTCACGTTCGCGGCGACGGCCGCACTGCTCTACGCGCGACCGGAGGCCGTGCCGCGGGAGGCGACGCGACTCGTCGCGCGGATCGCGCGCGCCGCCCGAGAGGCGCTCCGCGCGAGCGCGGTCGCGATCGCGGCCACCGCGCCCGTGCTCGCGGCGGCCGGCCTTCCGGCCTCGCTCGCGGGGCTCGGCGCCAACCTCGCCGCGATCCCGTGGCTCGGCGGCGTGCTGCTGCCGACCGCCCTCGCGACGGGGGCCATCGCCATCCTCGCGCCCCCGCCCGCCCCGGGCAGCGGTGCGCGAACGGACGATGCGGCGCACGTCGGAGCGGCGGAAGTCGGAGAAGGACCCGCGTCGGTGCCCGCCCCGGTCGCGGACCGGGCGGAGCGGACACCGGCCGATCGCCGGGCCGACGAGATCTGCGCGCCGCCCGGCTCCCGCGCGTGCCGACTCGCGGAGCGGGCGATCGACGGTGGATCGGCGGTTGGAAAGTGGTCGCTCGCTTTCGTCGATGGGGCCGCCCGTGCGATCGGGGCGGCGGCACTCCCGCCCCGGCGCGGCCCCGGCCAGCCGCCTGGGCGCTGGTCGGCGCCGGCGCACTCGCGGCGGCGGCGGCGCGGGCCGGTCGGACGCGGGCTCGACTCGCGCTCGCCTGCGCCGGCGTCGCCGTGCTGCGCGCCGCACCGGCGGCGGACGGGGTCGCTCCCGGCCCGCTCGCGGCGTTCCTCGATGTCGGCTCGGGCGATGCCGTCGTGCTCCGCGCGTCGCGCGCAGCCGTGCTCGTCGACGGCGGGCTCGCGCGCGACGCGCTGCCGTCGGGCACCGCCCCCGCGATCGACCTCGGCGCTGCGGTCGTCGTGCCCGCGCTCGCGGCGCTCGGCGTCGCGCGCCTCGACGTCGTCGTCGCGACGCACGGCGACGCCGACCACGCGGGCGGTCTCGCCAGCGTCGTGCGTGCTGCCCGTCGGTGAGGTCTGGATCCCGGCGGGCGCGCGCGACGACCTGGGCTCGCGCGGCTCGTCGCCGCGGCCTCGGCGCGCGGGATCCGCGCGCGCGAGGTCGCGAGCGGCTTCGGCGAGCGGGTGCTCGCGGACGACCTCGCGCTCGAGGTGCTCGGCCCGCCGTCGCGCGCTGCGCCGCGCGATCGCAACGACGCTTCGGTCGTCCTGCGCGCGCGCCTCGGCGGCCTGCGCGTGCTGCTCACGGGAGACCTCGGGCGCGCCGGGGAGCGGCGGCTGCTCGCATCGGGCGGAGCCGTCGCCGCCGACGTGTTGAAGCTCGGGCACCACGGCAGCGCGGGGTCGACATCGCCGGCGTGGCTCGAGGCGGTCGATCCCGTGCTCGCGGTCGCGTCGTCCGCGTGCGACCGCGCGGGGCTCCCCGCGCCGCGGACCCTCGACGCCGTGCGCGCGCGCGGATCGCGCTCGCGTGGACGGGACGCGACGGCGCCGTGCTCGTGCGCCCGGCACCGCTGCGCGTCGAGCCGCTGCGCCTGCGCGTGCGCGCGCCGCCGTGCCGAGCGCGCTGAGAGGCACGGACGCCGCGCACCGCGCTGGCCGCGCGCGTCGCGTCGCACCCGCTCGGAACCGCGCGCCGAGTTGTGTCGGGCGCGGCGCTCGGCGAGGATGCGCGGATGGGGATCGGACGAGGGCAGCGCGCGCGAGCGACGGCGCGCGCGGGTGTGCGAGCGACGGCGCGCGCGGGCGCGTGCCCGCGCGCGCACCGCGGGGCCGCTCGCGCTCGGCCGCGGTGCGCGGGGCGTGAGCGACGAGCGGCAGCGGGCGAGCGCGCCGCGCGCGGCCGGCGGGCCGCGCGCGCTCGTCGAGTCGGCGCGACACGCGCTCCGCGCGCTCGGCCCGACCGACGCGCTGCGCGTGCTCGGCGAGCTCAACCAGGAAGCCGGCTTCGACTGCCCGGGCTGTGCGTGGCCCGACCCGCCGGATCGCTCCTTCGCCGAGTTCTGCGAGAACGGCGTCAAGCACGTCGCACACGAGGGGACGGGCCGCCGGGTCGACGCGCGCTTCCTCGCCGCGCACCCGGTGCGCGAGCTGCTCGAGCGCGACCACCGCTGGCTCGAGGAGCAGGGGCGGCTCGTCGAGCCGGTCGTCCGCCGGCGCGGCGCGGAGCGATACGAGCCCATCTCGTGGGACGAAGCGCTCGCGCGCGTCGCGGCGGCGCTCCGCGCGCTGCCCGACCCCGACCGCGCCGTGTTCTACACCTCGGGCCGAACGAGCAACGAGGCCGCGTTCCTCTATCAGCTTCTCGTTCGAAGACTTGGGACGAACAACCTCCCAGATTGCTCGAACATGTGTCACGAGAGCAGCGGCACCGGTCTCGGCGACGCGATCGGCGTCGGGAAGGGGACGGTCGGGCTCGAGGACTTCGCGCTCGCCGACCTCGTGCTGGTCGTCGGCCAGAACCCGGGCAGCAACCACCCGCGCATGCTCGCCACGCTCCAGGAGGCGCGCCGGCGCGGCTGCGGCGTGGTCTCGGTCAACCCGCTCGGCGAGCTCGGTCTCGAGCGGTTCGGCCACCCGAAGGAGCTGCGCGGACTGCTCGGCCTCGCCGGTCCCGTGGCCGACCAGCACGTCGCGGTGCGCGTCGGCGGCGACGTGGCGCTCTTCCAGGGAATCGCGCGCGAAGTGCTCGCGATCGAGCGCGAGCGGGGCGCGCAGCGCGCCGTCGTCGACTGGGCCTTCGTGCAGGGGCGGACGAGCGGGTTCGACGCCTGGCGGGCCTCCATCGAGGCGGCGGACCCGGCCGAGATCGAGTGCCAGAGCGGTGTCGGGCGCGCCGAGCTGCGGGCGCTCGCCGAGCGCTACGTCGCCGCGGAGCGCGTGATCGCGTGCTGGGCAATGGGCCTTACGCAGCACAGACATGGCGTCGCAAACATCCAGTCGATCGTGAACTTGCTGCTGCTGCGCGGGAACATCGGGCGGCCCGGCGCCGGCGTGTGCCCGGTGCGCGGGCACAGCAACGTCCAGGGCGACCGCACGATGGGCATCTGGGAGCGCCCGAGGCCCGAGTTCCTCGACCGTCTCGGGGCCGCCTTCGGCTTCGAGCCCCCTCGCGAGCACGGGCTCGACACGGTGGCGGCGATCGAGGCGATGCTCGACGGGCGGGTGGACGTGTTCGCGGCGATGGGCGGGAACTTCGCGGTCGCGGCGCCCGACAGCGAGCGCACCGAGCGGGCGCTCGCGCGCTGCGGCCTCGCCGTGCACATCGCGACGACGCTCAACCGCACGCAGCTCGTCGCGGGCGAGGAGTCGATCCTGCTGCCCTGCCTCGCGCGCAGCGAGCGGGACGAGCAGCCGGGAGGCCCGCAGTTCGTCACCGTCGAGAACTCGATGAGCGTCGTCCACCGCTCCCAGGGGCGCCGCGCGCCCGCGGGAGCCGCGCTGAGAAGCGAGCCCCGCATCGTCGCCGACCTCGGCGCGGCCGTCTTCGGCGACATCCCGCCGGGCGACGCGCAGCGCTCGGGCGGGATCGACTGGCGCGCGCTCGCCGACGACTACGACCGCATCCGCGACGCGATCGAGCGCGTCGTCCCGGGATTCGAGGACTTCAACCGGCGCGTGCGCGAGGGTGGGTTCGTGCTGCCGAGCGGAGCGCGCCGGCAGGAGTTCGACACGCCCGACGGCCGTGCGCAGTTCCGCGTGCACGCGCTCCCGCGGCTCGACGTCGCGCCCGGGGAGCTGCTGATGATGACCGTGCGCAGCCACGACCAGTTCAACACGACGATCTACAGCGACGACGATCGCTACCGCGGCATCTACGGCTCGCGCCGCGTCGTGATGCTCCACGACGACGACCTCGCCGAGCGCGGCCTCGCCGAGGGAGACGTCGTCGATCTCGTGAGCCGGTTCGCCGGGGTCGAGCGCCGCGCGCGCGGCTTCCGCGTCGTCCGCTACGCCGTGCCGCGCGGCTGCGCGGCGACGTACTTCCCGGAGGCCAACGGGCTCGTTGCGCTCGAGAGCTTCGCCGAGGGGAGTCGCACGCCCGCCTACAAGTCCGTGCCGATCGTCCTCGAGCGGTCCGCGCTCGGGGTCGCGTGAGGAAGTCGTTCCACGCGGAACATCTCAATGCTGGCAGTGGGTTGAAGCCGAACGTGCAAGAAGATGCGCGGCTTCTGGGCGCGCGGACACGCGCGCCCGGTCGCCCATCGTCCCCGGTCTAGGCGGGCTTGAGCGGTTCCTTCGGCGCGGCCGCGCGCGCGCGGTGTGCGGCGAGCACCCGGTCGACGAAGGCGAGCAGGTCGGCTCGCGAGAACGGCTTCGCCAGCAGGTCGACGTCGGCCGCGGCGAGCCCGCGCCGCTCGAGCGCGGCGTCCGGGAAGCCCGAGATGTAGGCGATCGCGGCGCCCGGGAACGCCTCGCGCACCCGCTCGGCGATCGTCGGGCCGTCGTAGCTCGGGAGGACGACGTCCGAGAGCACGAGGTCGACGCGCGCGGCGCGCCGGCAGAGCTCGAGCGCGCCGTCGCCGTCCGTCGCCTCGATGACGTCGTAGCCGTGCTCGCTCAGGTGGCGCACCAGGAGCGCGCGCACGGCGGCCTCGTCCTCGATCACGAGCACCGTTCCCTCGCCGCGTTCGGCGACGGTCGGCACGGCGGCCTCGGGCTCGGCGACCTCGGCCGTCGCCCGCGGCAGCAGGATCGTGAAGCACGCGCCGAGCCCCGGCGCCGAGTCGAGCACGAGGTGGCCGCCGCTCTGCTCGACGATCCCGAGCACGGTGCTGAGCCCGAGGCCCGTGCCCTCGCCGGGGCGCTTCGTCGTGAAGAACGGCTCGAAGATGCGCGCGGCCGTCTCGGGCTCGATGCCCGTGCCCTGGTCGACCACGCAGAGGGTCGCGTAGTCGCCCGGCGGCGCGTCGCCCGCGCACGTCTCGAGCGCGTTCGCGATCGTCAGGTTCTCGGTGCGGATCGTGATCGCGCCGCCGCCCGGCATCGCGTCGCGCGCGTTGACGACGAGGTTGAGGAGCACCTGCTCGAGCTGCCCGGGGTCGGCGACCACGGGCCACAGGCTGCCATCGAGCTGGGTCACGAAGGCGTAGTGCTCGCCGACGACGCGCCGGAGCATCCGGTCGAGCTGCGACACCAGGGCGTTCAGGTCGACGGGACGCGACTCGAGCACCTGCCGCCGGCTGAAGGCGAGCAGCTGGCGGGTGAGCCCGGCGGCGCGGTTCGCGGCGTGCAGGACCTCGCGCGCGTCCTGCGCGGAGGGGTGGTCGTCGCCGAGGTCGCCGAGCAGCAGGTCGGCGTGGCCCGTGATCGCGGTCAGCAGGTTGTTGAAGTCGTGCGCGATGCCGCCTGCGAGCTGGCCGACGGCCTCCATCTTCTGGGCCTGCCGCAGGTGCTCCTCGCTCTCGCGGAGCTGCTGCGCGGTGTGCTCCTCGGCCGACAGGTCGCGCACGACGAGCACCGCGCGCGGGCGGCCGTCGATGTCCGTGGCCGGCGCGATCGCCGCCTCGACCGGGCGCCGGCGCCCCTCGCCGTCGATGCAGGAGGTGCGCCCGAGCTCGGCCGCCCCCTCCGCGAGCACGCGCTCGAAGACGACGCGTGCGGTCGCGCGCGCGTCGTCCGGGAGCAGCTCGAATGCGTCGCGTCCGAGCAGGGCGTCGCGCTCGAGGCCGATCACGCGCGCGCTGTTCGGGCTCGCGTAGACGATGCGCCCGTCGCGGTCGAGCTCGGCGATCACGTAGTGCGCGCCGCGCTCGATCAGGTCGAGACGCCGCGCGGCCTCGCGGAACGCGTGCCGCGTCTCGAGCACCTCCCGCTCGTCGCGGCACACGAGTGCGATCGCGGCGCCGTGTCCGGGAAGCTCGTCCGAGAGCAGCACGAACGACGCGAGCACGGGGATGGGCGCGGCGCCCGTGCGCGGCAGCAGCGTCAGGTGGCCGGCCCAGCGCCCGCTGCGCGCCAGCACCGGCTCGATGCGCGCGCGGAGCGCCGGCTCGGGCGTGCCGTCGGCACCGGCGAAGAAGCCGTCGAGCCGCGCGGGCGCCTCGCCCTCCGCGACGCCGAGGAGCTCGCGCCCGGCGGTGTTCACGTACAGGATCTCGCCCTCGAGCGACGCGAGCGCCATCAGGTCGGAGCCGTGCTCCATGAGCGCCGTGAGCTGGCGGCGCTCGCGCTCGGCCAGGCGCCGATCGGTGACGTCGCGGCCGAGCAGGACGGCGCGGCGCCGGCCCGACTGCGACCGGTAGCCGCGCGCAGTGACGTCGATCCAGTGCCAGTGGTCGTCGCGATCGCGGATGCGCAGCAGCGCGTTCACGGGCTCGGGCCGGTCGTAGGCCTCGCGCAGCCGCGCGAGCGCGCGCGCGCGGTCGGCGGGGTCGAGCCGTGCGACGAGCTCGCCCGGGCGCGGCGAGATGCCGAGCGTGCGCTGCACGGCCGGCGAGACGTAGGTGATGCCGTGCTCGGCGTCGGCGTCGACGATCAGGTCCGGCGACTGCTCGAGGATCGCCCGCAGGCGCGCCTCGCTCTCGCGGAGCGCGCGCGCCGCCGCGGCCCGTCGCAGCTCGGCGGCGGCGCGCTGCGCGAAGATCGCGAGCGTCGAGCGCGCGAGGTCGGCATTCGCGATCGGGCGCCTCCCGAGCGCGGCCAGACAGCCGATCACTCCGCCGTCGTCGTCGCGCAGCGGTGCGCCGACGAACGACGCGAACGGGCCGCCCGGGAACGCCGGGAGCTGCGCGAAGCGCCGCGCGACGCCGACCGAGTAGCAGCACGCGCTGCCCGCCAGCAGCGTCTCGAAGGGCGAGCCCGCGACGGGGAAGGAGAGCTCGTCGCCGAGCGCGCCGTCGGCCCACAGCGCGACGGCCTCCGCCGCGCCATCGTCGCGCGCCACCGCGACGAGCGCGCACTCGACGTCCATCGCGCGCGCGACGTGGCCGACGAGCGACTCGAGGAACGGGCCGCCGTCGAACGCGGTCTCGGCGACCGCGCGCAGCGCGTCCTCGTACTCCTTGCGCCGGGTGATGTCCTTGAGGCGGACCGCGACGCGCGCGACGCGGCCGCGCTCCGAGAACGGGCGCAGCACGGCCGCGTACCAGCGCAGGCCGCCGTCGTCCGTGCGCAGCTGGATGTCGAGCTCGGCCGGGCCGCGCCCCTCGCGCGCGGCGAGCCAGGCGTCGGCGGCGAGCGGCGCGTGCGAGTCGAGCGCGCGCTGGAAGAGGTGTTGCGCGAAGCGCGCATCGCGCGGGATCGCGGCGAAGTCCGCGCCCACCGCGAGCACCGAGACCGTGTCGCCGTCGCCGTCCGTCTCGAACGCGATGTCGTAGCCGGTGCCGGCGGCCTCGCGCAGCGCCTCGGCCTCGCGCCGCGCGACGGCTTCGCGCTCGACGCGGCTCGTCACCGAGCGGATCAGTGCGCCGATGCGGCGCGCGCCGCTCGCGCTCTCGAAGGCCGTCGCGCGGGCCTCGAGGTCGTGCGGCACGCCGTCGGCGTCGATCGCGCGGAACTCGATCGTCGCGGACGTGCCCGGCGCGCGGAGCGCGCTGACCTCGTCGAGCACGCGGTCGCGGTCGCCCTGTGCGACGACCTCCTCGAGCGCGCGGCCGACGAAGTGGCTCGCCGGGTAGCCCATCGCCTCGGCGGCGCGGTCGTTCACGAAGAGGACGCGGCCGTCCGCGGTGAGCTCGACGATCCCGTCCTCGAGCGCGCCGAGCACGGCGGCGAGCTCCGCGCGGGCCCCGACGGCTGCCGGCGCCGCGTGGGCCGGGGCGACGTCGATGCGCGCGCGCGCGCAATCGGGCCAGCGTGCGACGGCGGCGATCGCAGGCTCGCCGGTCGCCAGCGCGGGGACGCGCTCGGCGAAGGCGGCGAGCACCTCGAACAGGTCGTCGACCGCGTCGGATCGCAGCTCCTCGGCGCCGCGCAGCTCGACCCACAGGCGCGCGTGGCCGGGCTCTCCGACCTCCGCGCGCAGCGCGACGGCCGGCATCCAGCTCGGGAGGACGGCGCTCGCCACGTGATGCCAGAGTGCGGGCAGGTCCTTGCCGGCGGCCGCGGCTGCGACCTCGGGGAGCGCGAGCGCGCGCGCCGCGAGCGCGCGCGCTCGCTCGCGGCGGTGCGCGGGCGTAGCCGGCGCGCCCTGCGGGCCCGCGCAGACGGCGCGCGCGATGCGCGCGAGCGCCGGCCAGCCCGGCGCGCCGCCGAGCTCGGCGGCCGCCGACCCCGAGAGCGCGCGACGCAGGAGCGCGACCGTGCGGTGCGAAGCGAGGCGCATGCGTGCGGTCGGCTCCCCGTCCTTCGATGGCGCGCCGGGCGCGCCCTCTGCTCGCGGCACGTCCGGCGCGCCGTCGGCTGGCGGCGCGCCCGGCGGCTCGGCGCGCGCTGCCCATGCTCCGCGACCGCCCCGCGGAGCGCGCGTCGCGCGTGCGGGAGCGAGCGGCGGAGGTCTCCGATCTCGAGCCTGGGGGGCCGTCAGAATACGAGCCGGATGTGCGCGCTGCCATCGCCACTCGCAGGCGGCGCGCCGAGGCCGGGCGGCTGCGCTCAGTAGGCGCCGAGCATCCGTCCGGCGAGAGCGAGCACGCAGACGACCAGCACCGGGCGGATCAGGCGGTCGCCGCCGCGCACGGCCACGCGCGCGCCGAGCCACCCGCCCGCCGCGAAGCCCGCGGTGAGGACGGCGGCCTGCGGCCACGCGACCTGTCCGCTCGCGATGAAGACCGGCACGGCGACGAGCGTGAGCGCGCCCACGACGAGCACCTTGATCGCGTTCGCGGTCACGAGGTCGACGCCCGTGCGCGCGACGGCGAGGAGGAGCGCGATCCCGACCCCCGCCTGGAAGGCGCCGCCGTAGAGGCCGATGGCGAAGAACACGAGCGCGCTCGCCCAGCGCGGCCACGGCGGCGCCGACTCGCCCGGCGCGCGCGCGCGCGGCGGGCGCAGCGTGGGCGCGAGCACGAGCAGCATCACGAGGCCGAAGGCGCGCTCGAAGACGTCGTCCGCGAGGCGCGACACGGCGATCGCCCCGATCAGCGAGCCCGCGCCGACGGGCACGAGCACGGGCAGCGAGCGGGCGAGCCCGTCGACGCCCGCGCGTCGGAACGAGGAGACCGCGGCGACGTTCTGCGCGAGGATGCCGATCCGGTTGGTACCGTTCGCGAGCGTTCCCGGAAGCCCGAGCATCACGAGCAGCGGCACGGTGAGCATCGAGCCGCCGCCGGCGAGCGTGTTGACGACGCCCGCGAAGGCGCCGCCGGCCGCGAGGGCGGCGATCTCGACGGGGCTCATCCCACCTCCCGGGCGCGCTCGCGAGGCGCACCCAGCCCGCGCGCGTGGAGCGCGCGAGGATGCGGCGCGCGTGCACCGCGCGTCAACTCGGGCCGCGCGCGGGGCGGCCGCGCGCACGGAAGGGAGAGGACGATCGCCACCGCAGCCGGGCGCGCCGAGCGCCCCTACGGAAGCTGGGCGTCGCCGCTCGGCGCGGACGACGTGGCGCGCGCGCGCACGCGCTATGCGGAGTCGCGCGTGCACCGCGGTGCCGTCTACTGGGTCGAGGGGCGCCCCGAGGAGGGCGGCCGCTGCGCGCTCGTCCGCAGCACGCGCGACGCCGACCCGTGCGAGGTCTCGCCGCGCGGTGCGAGCGTGCGCACGCGCGTGCACGAGTACGGCGGCGGCGCGTACTGCGCGAGCGGCGGACGCCTGTTCCTCGTCGACGACGCGACGGGAACCCTGTGCGAGCCCGGTCGCGGCGTCTACGGGGAGCGCGGCGCGCGCTACGCCGACCTCGCGCTCCACCCGTCGGGCGCGTGGCTCGCCTGCGTCGAGGAGCGCGCGCGCGAGGGCGCCGAGCCCTCGAACCGGCTCGTCGCGCTGCGCGTCGCGCCCGGCGCGGCGGACGCGCGCGAGCGCGCCGCGCCGATCGAGTCGCGCCACGACTTCGCGAGCTCGCCCGCGTTCTCGCCCGACGGCGCGTGGCTCGCGTGGCTCGCGTGGAGCCATCCGCACATGCCGTGGGACGCGACGTCGCTCTTCGTCGCGCCGTGCGGGCCGGGCGGGCTGCGCGGCGCGCCGCACCGCATCGCGGGCGGCAGCGGCGAGTCGATCTTCCAGCCGCGCTTCGCACCCGACGGCCGTCTCGTCTTCGCGAGCGATCGCAGCGGCTGGTGGAACCTCTTCGCCGCGGACGTCGAGCGCGGTGGCGCGCCCGTGCCGCTCGGCCCGATGGTCGCGGAGTTCGGCGCGCCGCAGTGGGGCCTCGGGATGTCGCGCTTCGACTTCGTCGACGCGGACACGCTGCTCTGCGCGACCGAGCGCGACGGCGTGGCGACGCTCGGGCTGCTGTCGCTCGCGACGGGCGAGCTGCGTGCGCTCGGCCTGCCGTTCACGTCCGTCGACTCGGTGCGCGTCGAGCGCGGTCTCGCGTGCTTCGTCGCGGCCGGGCCGCGGAGCGGCGAGGCGGTGTACGCCTACGAGGTGCGCGAGCGCCGGCTGCACCGGCTCGCGGGCTCCGCCGAGGACGCGGATGCGGTCGAGGACCTCGCCGCGCCCGAGTCGATCGACGTCGCGAGCGCGAGCGGGCGGCGCGTGCAGGCCTTCTTCTACGCGCCCGCGTCGCGTCGCTTCGCGGCGCCGGCGCGCGAGCGGCCGCCGCTCGTCGTGTGGAGCCACGGCGGGCCGACCGGCGTCGCGCACCCCGTGCACCGGCCCGCCCTCCAGTTCTGGACGTCGCGCGGCTTCGCGGTCGTCGACGTCAACTACGCGGGCTCGACGAGCTTCGGACGCGCGGCGCGCGAGCGGCTCGACGGGCAGTGGGGCGTCGCGGACGTCGAGGACTGCCTGGCCGTCGCGGTCGCGCTCGCGCGCGAGGGGCGCGTCGACGGCGACCGGCTGCTCGCGAGTGGCGGCAGCGCGGGCGGCTTCACGACGCTGTGCGCGCTCGTCTTCCACGACGTCCTGCGCGCGGGCGCGAGCCACTACGGCATCGGCGACCTCGAGGCGCTCGCGCGCGACACGCACAAGTTCGAGTCGCACTACACGGACCGGCTCGTGGCGCCGTATCCGGAGGGCGCCGCGACGTACCGCGCGCGCTCGCCGCTTCGTCACGCGGCGCGCCTCGCGCGGCCGGTCGTCTTCTTCCAGGGAGCCGAGGACCGCGTCGTGCCGCCGGCGCAGGCGCGCGAGATGGTCGCGGTGCTCGCGGAGCGCGGGCTGCCGCACGCCTACGTCGAGTTCGAGGGCGAGGGGCACGGGTTCCGCCGGGCCGAGAGCATCGCGTGCGCGCTCGACACCGAGCTCGCCTTCTACGGCGCGGTGCTCGGCATCGACGTCGAGGCCCCGCGCGCGCGAAGGGCGGGGTGGTAGGCTCGCGCGCCATGGCAGCGACCGACGGCGACGTGATCGAGGTCCGGCCCGACGAGCGCATCGACGCGGCGCGCGTCGCCGACTTCCTGCGCGACCGCGTCGAGGGCGGCGACCTCCCGCTCGCCGTGCGCCAGTTCGGCGGGGGCCACGCGAACCTCACCTACCTGCTTCGCTATGCGAGCCCGGACGGCGCGCGCGCGTTCGAGTACGTGCTGCGGCGCCCGCCGCTCGGGCCGGTCGCGAAGGGCGCGCACGACATGCACCGCGAGTACCGCGCGCTCTCCGTCCTGTGGCAGGCGTTCCCGTACGCGCCGCGCGCGCTCGTCTACAGCGACGACGTCTCGATCGTCGGCGCGGAGTTCCTCGTGATGGAGCGCCGCGACGGCGTCGTCGTCCGCGGCGCGGTGCCCGCGGTGTTCGGCGGCGGCCGCGATCCCGTCGCCAACCGCAAGCTCTCGCTCGTCGTCGTCGACACGCTCGCCGAGCTGCACGGCGTCGACGCGGCGGCGCTCGGGCTCGACGCGCTCGGCCGGCCGGACGGCTTCCTCGAACGGCAGGTCCGCGGCTGGGCCGAGCGCTACGAGCGGGCGAAGACGAGCGACGATCCGACGCCGGGCGAGGTGGCGCGCTGGCTCGCCGACCACCGGCCCGCGTCGCCGCCGCCCGCGCTCCTCCACAACGACTGGAAGCTCGACAACATGGCCGTCGCGCCCGACGACCCGGGCCGCTGCGTCGCCGTCTACGACTGGGACATGTGCACGATCGGCGACCCGCTCTGCGACCTCGGCACGACGCTCTGCTCGTGGCGCGCGAAGGGCGACGCATCGGAGGGGAACCCGGGCGCGATGCCGGTCGGCGAGGGCTTCCTCACCGACGACGAAGGAGCCGCGCGCTACTGCGAGCGCACCGGGACCGACCCGGCGGTCGTCCCGTACTACCAGGTGTTCGGCATCTTCAAGATGGGCGTCGTCATCCAGCAGATCTACTTCCGCTACGCGCAGGGGCAGACGCAGGACGCGCGCTTCGCGCGGATGGATGCGCTCGCGCACGCGCTCTTCGCGCGCGCGGCCGCGCGGCGTCCCTAGACGCGTGCGGCGGCGGAGGAGCGCGCGCGCGCCCGCGGCCGCGTGCGGGGCGCGCCGCACGGCGCGGCCCCGCGGCGCGCGAGCTCGGGGCGCGCGAGCTCGGGGCGTGCGATCTCGGGGGCCCGCGATGCCGGGGCGCGCGCGGGCTTCGTGCGCGTTCGCCGCGTGCGCGCTCGCGGCGTGCGCACTCCTCGCCTGCGCGCCCGGTGCGGGTGGCTTCGACGTCGGCGCGCTCGCGCGCGCGCACCCCGGGCTGCGCGCGGTCGGCCCCGCGCGCCTCGGCGACCTCGCGCCGCACTTCTGGGTGGCGGCCGGCGAGCGCATCGACTTCGCGTGTCGCTGGCGCGGCGACGCGCCGGTGGGCGTGCACGTCGCCGGCGCCATCGCGGCGCGCGAGCGCGCACTCGTCGCGCGCGCCGTCGAGGCGCTCGCGGGTGCCACCGGGCTCGCACTGCGGGTCGAGTCCGCCCCCGCGGCGCCCGGCGCGCGCGCGATCGAGCTCGCGATCGCGGACGGGCCGTCGCCGGACGATCCGCAGCGCGCGCTCGCGCGCAGCGGCGATGCGACGGCCGACTGCGCCGTCCGCGCGCCGCCGTTCGGCGGCCGCGAGGCGGCGGGGGAGGGCGCGCTCCCGGCGGAGCTCGTTGCCGCCTCGGTGCGCGTTGCGCGCGCGCGCGCCGATGCGCTCGGCCGCGTCGTCGCGCTCGACGACGACGAGCTCCTCGGCGCGCTGCTGCACGAGCTCGGGCCCGCGCTCGGATTCGCGGGCCACGCGCGCGCGGGCGAGACGGTGATGCGCGGGGCGCCGGTCGAGGTGCGGCGCATCGCGCGCGGCGTCGCGGCCGGGCGGCCGCTGCGCGACGCGACGCTGCGCGCGCTCTACGCGCTTCCGAGCGGCGCGATCGTGGCGCGCGCGCCGGTCGACGAGGTCACGGCTGCGACGGCGAGCGTCTTCGCCGACGCGAGGGCGGAGGGCGCCGAGCTCCGCTCGCGCGCGGGCGACGCGTCGAGCGAGGTGTGGTGGCGCGCGCCGGACGGCGCGCGCGCGGCGCTCCGCAGCTTCCGCGCCGCGGGGTCCGCCGCGTGGAGTCGGCCGTTCGCGCTCCGCGCCAATGCCGCCGCCCGCGCGGCGATCCGCGAGCGGGCGCGGCGCGCGGCGTCGCCGCCGTGACCCGGGGTGGCGCGGCGCTCAGCTGACCGACGGGTCGAGCTTGCGCGCCTTCGCGACGTGCGAGTTGGCGTCGTTCACGTGGCCCTGCGCGCGCAGCACGAGGCCGAGCCACATGTGGGCGCGCGCATCCTCGGGAGCGATGCCGATCGCGACCTCGAGCGACGACCGCGCGGCGTCGAGGTCGGGCGGGTTGCGCTTGAAGAGCGCGAAGCCGAGCAGCGCGTGGTAGGCGGGCTCGCTGGGCCAGAGCTTCGCGGCGCGTTCGAGCAGCTCCACCGCGCCGCGGAAGTCGCCCATCTTCACGAGCACCTCGCCCTTGCGGAAGAAGCTCTCCGCCTGCGCGAGCAGCGCGACGTCGACCTGGTCGTCCGAGCCGCCCGATGCGACCGCGTCGTCGTACTGCTTGCGGCGCTTCGGATCGGAGAGGACCTCGTTCGCCTCCGCGAGCGCGGCGAACACCTCGGCCGCCTGCGCCTTGACGTCGCCGAGGCCGAGGCGCGCGAGCTTGTCGGGGTGGAACTGCTTGGCCGCCTTGAAGTAGGCCTTCTTGATCGTCGCGGCGTTCGCGTCGGCGGGCACGCCGAGCAGCGCGTAGTGGTCGCCCGACTCGATCCTCTCGTAGAGGTCGAGGACGCGCTTGCGCATCTCCTCGGCCTCGGGGCTCGCGCCGTCGGCGCGCGACGCGCTCGCGGCCGTGGCCGCGCGGGCGCGCGCCGCACCGCGCGCGGCGGCGGAGTCCGCGGCGCCGACGACCTCGATCTCGATCTCGGGCGGGGCCTCGTCGCCCGCGGCGCCTGCGCCCGCGCGCGGCGCGGCGTCGTCCGCCGGCGCGTCCGCGAGCGCGACGAGGCCGACGCGGTGTGCGACCCAGAGGCCGGCGAGCGCGAGCGGCTCGCGGAACACGAGGCCGACGACCGTCTCGAGCGTGCGGCGACCGTCGAGCACGCGCTCGAGCTGGAGGACGGCGACCTCGTCGTCACACAGGCGCCGCAGCGCCTCGCCGAACGCGGGCGCGGCGCTCGCGTGGCGCGCGCGATCGGCGTGGAGCCCGAGCGCGATGCGCTCGGGCGTCCAGGTGCGCGCGATGCCGCGGAGGGCGAGGGCGAGCGGGTCGGCGCGCAGCGCGCGGGCCTCCGCCGCGTTCGCGGCGGTGCCCGGCTCGAAGCGCGCGGATCCGTCCGGCCATGCGAAGGCGTCGAGCGCGCACGCGGCGATGCGCTCGCGCATCGCCGCGATCAGGCGCTTCGGCTCGACGGCCTTCGTCGCGGCGAGCGCGGCGGCCTCGCTCGAGCGGCGCTCCTTCGCGAGCGATCGCGCGCGCGTCGCGGCCTCGGCGCCGATCTCGCCCGCGTCCTCGAGGCGCGCGATCAGCGCCTCGCGCGGCAGGCTCGACTCGGCCGCCACGAGGAAGCCGTCGGCGAAGCCGAGCTGCTTGGTCGTGCGCGCGCGCTCGAGGTGGAGCGTTCCGGTCGCGCGCGCGGCGTGCAGCTCGACGAGCAGCTCGGCGAGCGGTCGGTTCGCGAGATCGGCGGGTTCCATCGGCGCGCTCGCTGCTCCCTCCGCGCGCGCGGGCGCGCGACGCCGGCGTCGTCAGGCCGCGTGTCGCTGGACCTCGGCGATCAGGAACGCGGCCGCGATCGCCTCGGACAGGTCCTTGCGGACGATCAGGTGTCCGGCCTCGAGCCCCGCGACGACCGGCTCCGCGAGCGGCGCGACGCCCGTCAGGATCGGCTCCGCGCTCCAGGCCTCGACCGTCTCGATCGCGCGCTCGATCGCCGCGGCGTCGAAGGCCTCGTCGATCATGCGGTCGCGCAGGTCGATCACGACGGCGCGGATCTCGCGGATGCCGACGTCGCGCGAGAGCGCCTCCGTCGTGCGCAGGAGCTCGTCGGCGTTCGTGAAGGGCATGATCATCACGGGCCCCCAGATGTGCACGAGCGGCGCGTCGGGCTCGAACTCGCCCTCGCTCTCGATCATGTCGGGGCGCGGTCCGGACGGCGAGCGCAGCGCGAGTGCGCGATAGACGTCGAGGTCGATGCCGCTCACGATGTCCAGGAACGCGAGCGTCGCGGGCGAGGCGGCCGCCGCGCTCGCGGCCTGCTCCCACGCGTCGACCTCGCGCGCGACGAACGCGCACTCGCCCTCGCCGCAGCCCGCACACGCGTGCTCCACCGCGATCACGTTCGCGTCGAGCGTTCCCGAGAGCCAACCCGACGTGTAGCCGCACGAGAGCCAGCAGGTGGGCGCGTCGGCAGGGCCGAGCTTCGCGAGCCAGGCGCCGGCTTCGTGGCGCTCGGGCCAGCGGCCCGTGACGCACCAGCCCGCGCCCGCGCCGCTCGGTGCGGCGATCTCCATCTCGAGGGCGGGGAACATGCGGCCGCCGCTGCCGGCGTCGTGCGGGGCGGTCGAGAGCAGGCCGCGCGCGACGGCGCGATCGGCGTCGCGCAGGCCGTGCATCAGCCCGATCTGGAACAGCGTGCGCGCCGCGCGGTCGTAGCCGAGCTCGTCCTCGAGCTCGACCAGCAGCGCGGCCAGCAGCCGTCCGTCGAGGAACAGCTTCGGCTCGGTCATCAGGGTCGCCTCCGGGCCGAAGCCGAGGGCGGCCAGAGTCGCGAGGTCCCGCGACTCGTCGGGGGGGCACGTCACTGTGGGGGGGTCATCCTTCCAGGAATGCGTAGATGTCGAACTTCTGGTGCGTCTGGATGAAGGTCTCGCCCTCGTCCTCGAGCAGCGTGAGGAAGGCCTCGACGACCGTGGGGTCGAACTGGCTCCCGGAGTACTTGTGGAGCTCGCGCACGACGACGTCGAGCGGGAGCGCGTTGCGGTAGGGGCGGTTGCTCGTCATCGCCTCGACCGTGTCGGCGACGAGGATGACGCGCGACGGGAGCGGGATCTGATCGCCGCGCAGGCGATACGGGTAGCCGCTGTCCGAGCCGTCGAACCACTCGTGGTGGTGGCGCACGCAGGGGACGATCTCGCGCAGGAACTCGACCGGCTCGAGGATGCGCGCCCCGATCTCGGGGTGCTTCTTGATCTCCTCGTACTCGGCGTCGTCGAGGCGCGCGGGCTTCGTGATGATGGCGTCGGGAATGCCGATCTTGCCGATGTCGTGCAGGATGCCGGAGATGTAGACGCGCTCGATCATCTCCTTGCGCATGCCCATCTGGCGCGCGATGCGCGAGGCGTAGACGCCGACCCGCTCCGAGTGGCCGCGCGTGTACGCGTCCTTGGCGTCGATCGCCTCGGCGAGGGCGCGCACCGTCTGCACGTAGCCCGTGCGCAGCTCGAGGTTCTTCTCCGCGAGCTGGCGCGTGCGCTCGCGGACCTTGTTCTCCAGGTTCCGGTTCATGTCCTGGAGCTTGAAGTTCTGTTCGCGCGTGACCTGGTTGAGCCGCTTGATCTCGCGCTTCAGGTCGTGGTGGTCGAAGGCCTGGCGCAGCGTCGCCTTGAGCTCGTCGTCGTTCCAGGGCTTCGTGATCAGGCGGAAGATCTCGCCGCGGTTGATCGCCTCGACGGCGATCGTCATCTCCGTGTAGCCGGTGAGCATCATGCGCACGATGTCGGGGCTGCGCTCGCGGATCGTCGACAGCATGTCGACGCCGCTCATCTCGGGCATGCGCTGATCGGAGACCACGACCTGGGGCGATTCGCGCTCGACCAGCGCGATCGCCTCCGAGGGGCGCGACGCGGTGAGCACGTTCATGGGCTCGTTGCGGAGCAGGCGCTGCAGCGCCTTGAGGATGTTCACCTCGTCGTCGACGAACAACACCGTGTGGTCGTGCACGTGGCTCCCCCGGTCGTGGGGGACGTTTTCGGGTTTTCGCGCGCTTTCTTGACCCCTGCGCCGGGCGGCAGGGGAGCGAGAATCGCTGCCATTCCGAGCGCTTGCGCGAGCCGCGGCGGGACGCCATCCCGCGGCCGGGATGGTCTCGCCTCGAGGGCCCCGGCGCGGGACGGCGAGACGCCGGGACCGCGCGGGTGGCCTACCGCGCCTCGGCCGCCTCGCGCAGGCCGAGGCGCTGGCGTCGGTAGTTGCCCTGCTGGACCGCCTCGCACCAGTCGCGGTTCGCGACGAACCACTCGACGGTGCGCGCGAGCCCGCCCTCGAGGTCGTGGCGCGGCGTCCAGCCGAGCTCGCGGCGGGCCTTGCTCGCGTCGATGGCGTAGCGGCGGTCGTGGCCCGGGCGGTCGGCGACGAAGGTCTTGAGATCCTCGTAGCGCGCGACGCCGCGCGCGCGGAGCGCCTCGTTCTGCGCGGCCGGCACGAGCCGCTCGAGCTCGCGGCACACGAGGTCGACGATCTCGACGTTCGCGCGCTCGTTGTTGCCGCCGAGGTTGTACTTCTCGCCCGGGCGGCCGCGCTCGAGCGCGGCGAGGATGCCCTCGCAGTGGTCCTCGACGTACAGCCAGTCGCGCACGTTGCGCCCGTCGCCGTAGATCGGGAGCGGCTCGCCCTCGAGCGCGTTGAGGATCATCAGCGGGATCATCTTCTCGGGGAAGTGGTACGGGCCGTAGTTGTTGCTGCAGTTGGTCGTGAGCGTCGGCAGGCCGTAGGTGTGGAAGTAGGCGCGCACGAGGTGGTCGGCCCCGGCCTTCGAGGCCGAGTACGGCGAGTTCGGCGCGTAGGGCGTCTCCTCGGTGAACAGCCCCGTGTCGCCGAGCGACCCGTAGACCTCGTCGGTGGAGACGTGCAGGAAGCGGAAGCGCTCCCGGTCGCTCGCGCCGAGCCGCGCGGCGTGCTCGCGCGCGACGTCGAGCAGCACGAAGGCGCCGACGAGGTTGGTGCGGACGAAGGCCTCGGGCCCGTCGATCGAGCGATCGACGTGGCTCTCCGCCGCGAAGTTGAGCACCGCGGTCGGCGGGTGGTCGCGGAACACCTGCTCGACGGCCGTGCGATCGGCGATGTCGGCGCGCACGAAGTGGAAGCGCGGGTCGTCGGAGACGTCGCGCAGGCTCTCGAGGCTCCCGGCGTACGTGAGCTTGTCGTAGACGACGACCTTCGCGTCGGTGCGCGCGAGCGCCGCGCGCACGAAGTTGCAGCCGATGAAGCCCGCGCCGCCGGTGACGAGGAACGTGGTCACACGTAGTTGCCGCCGCCGCTGCGGATCTGGCGACGCGCCTCGGTGAAGCGCTCGACCTCGTTCTGCACGTCCACGGTCGTCACGAACCCGGTCTCCTCGCCGGCCGCCTCGCAGCGCGCCTTCCGGCGCAGCACCGCGTGCAGGATGCGCACCCAGTCGCCGATCGACGCGTCGCGCGCGGCGACGACGACGCGCTCCCACTGCACGGACTCGAAGAGCGAGCGGCCCGCGCGCTTCTCGGCGGCGCGCGCGTGGATCTGGAGCGCGGCGACGACGTCCTCCGGCATGCGCGGCCGCACCTCGACGAGCCGCTCGAAGCGCCCGGGCACGACGAACGCTTCGCGCAGCGAGTCGGGGTGCGACGTCGCGGCGACGACGAGGTGGCCGTCGACGCGGATGGTGCGATCGATGATCTCGAGCAGGAAGTCCATGATCGGGCCGACGGGGAGGTCGGGACGGCGCTCGCCGATCTCCTGCGCCTGCGAGAACTCGAGCTCGTCGAAGAACACCGTGAGGCGCGGCATCTCCTCGAGGAAGTCGCTCCATCCTTGGACGAGCTCGGAGGCCTTCTTGCCGGCGTGGATCACGTCGAGCACGAGCCGCGGGACGTCGATCACGAGGAACGACGTGTCGGTCTGCGTCGCGAGGGCCTCGGCGAGCAGCCGCTTGCCCGAGCCGCGCTGTCCCATGAACAGGATCCCCGACGGCGGCTGCGTGCCCCAGCTCTGGTAGATGTGCGGGCTCGTCGCGGCGCAGGCGTACGTCGCGACCTCCTCCTTCGGGCCGTCGAGGCCGCCGATGTCCGCGGCATCGAGCGCCGGCGTCGCGACGAGCTCCATCCCGTTGTCGAGCGGATCGATCTTGCGTGCGAAGCTCGACCACAGGTTCTGCGCGCGGATCGCTTGTTCGTCCATGACGGCGGAGTCTACCCGCCGCGCGACCGGCGCGGGCCGGCGCCCGCTACGCTGCCCGGCTGATGTCGCCCGCCGCTCGGCCCGCCTCGCGAATCGCGAAGCTCGACGCGCGCGCCGCCGCCGCCGCGACGCGCGCGCTCGCGCACCGCGCGGCGCCCGACGCGCGCATGCGCGCGCTCGTGCGCCGCGTCGGCCCGTGTCCCCTCCGCGCGACGGGCCGTCCCTACGCGTATCTCGTGCGATCGGTGCTCTACCAGCAGCTCGCCGGTGCCGCGGCCGCGGCGATCGAGCGGCGCTTCCTCGCGCTCTTCGACGGCCGCACGCCGCGCCCCGAAGCGCTCGCGCGCGCGGGCGACGCGCGCCTGCGCAGCGCGGGGCTCTCGGGCGGCAAGGCGCGCGCGCTCCGGTCGATCGGCGAGGCCTTCGCGAGTGGCGCGGTCCGCGAGCGGAGGCTCTGGCACCTCGACGACGACGCCGTCGTGCGCGCGCTGTCGTCGATCCACGGCGTCGGCGCGTGGACCGCGCACATGGTGCTGATGCACGCGCTCGGCCGCCCCGACGTGCTGCCGGTCGGCGACTACGGTGTGCGGAAGGGCGCGCAGCAGCTCTACGGGCTCGATGCGCTGCCCGCGCCGCGCGAGCTCGAGGCGATCGCGGGCGCATGGCAGCCCTACCGCAGCGTCGCCGCCTGGTACCTGTGGAGGCACGACGCGATCGCGGAGCTCGCGCACGAGGAGATCGCGGAAGAACGCGCTTCGGGGCCGCGAAGGCGGTGAAGCGCGGCTGCGCCTGCGGCATACTGCGGCCCGCAACGCCGCATCGCGCGTCCCCATCGTCTATCGGTCAGGACACCGGCCTTTCAAGCCGGCAAGGCGGGTTCGATTCCCGCTGGGGACGCCATGCGCGCGCCCGCGCGCACCGGAGCGCGTCGACTAACGTCGGCGATGCAGGCCGGCGAGCGCGAGCAGCCCCGCCGTCATCAGCAGCCCCGTGCCCGGCTCGGGCACGATCTCGAAGCGCGACAGCACCGAGGCGGAGTCGCCGTTCGAGAGCTGGAACGTCACCGTGATGCCGATGTTCGTCGCGACGGCCGGGCCGAACGGCTGGCTCGCGACGCCGTCCGCCGTGTTCCCGTTGATCACGCAGTCGACGGGCGAGGTGCACGAGATCGCGAACGGGTCGTCGAGCAGGGAGAGCGCGGTCGTGCCGTTCACCTTGCCCTGGTAGACGTCGATGCCCGCGACCGAGCTCGCCGAGGCGCCGCCCGCGTTGTCGTCGTCGAGGATCGAGAGCTGGATCGTCGACTGCACGATCTGGTTCGCGTTGAACGCGGGGATCGGGCTCGAGACCGTGATCGTGAAGGTCGCGACGCCGCCCGTGTTGTTCGTGACCACGAAGTTGTTCGTGATCCACGGGTCTTCCTTCAGCGTCGAGTCCCAGGAGTCGAGGGTCCACAGGCCGCCCGAGCCCATCATCGGGCCCGTGAGTGCGGCGGTGGTGGTGCCGGCGCCCGGGTTCGTCGTCTCGCTGACGAGCCCCATCGTCTGGAGCCCCTGCAGGTTCATCGAGCCGATGTTCCCGCCGCCCGACGCGTCGTCGACCGTGATCTGCAGGTCGTAGCCGACGGGAAGGGCCTCGGCGGCCGGGGCGGCGAGGACGAGGGCGAACGCGGAAGCGAGACCGATGGCGGCGTGGCGGAGCTGGCGCACAGCTGGACCCTCCCGTTGCGTACTCGGGAAGTAGCAATTCCCGTTCCAGCGGTTGCAGGGCCGGTGCGACCTGCGCGCCCGCGCGGGCCGCGGGCGCGAACGGTCGGAGATCGCAGGGGAAATCGCGCCGCGCGCGGAGGCGGAGGGCGCGCCGCGCGCCGGCGGGCAGCGCGACGATTGGGAACGCTCGTTCCGCGGATGCGGAACGAGCGTTCCGAGAGCGACCGGCGGACGCGCGGCCGCGCTACGCGCGCCGGTGGCGCCGCGCGCCGGCGAGCCCGACCAGGCCGATGCCGACGAGCAGCGCGGTTCCGGGCTCGGGCACGAGCTCGAAGCGCGAGAGGATCGAGGCCGAGTTCCCGGGCGTGAGATCGAACGTGATCGTGAGGCCGATGCTCGTCGCGACGGCCGGGCCGAAGGCCTGGCTCGCGACGCCGGCCGCCGCCGTGCCGTTGATCGTGCAGTCGATCGGGTCGGTGCACGACAGCGAGAACGGGTCGGTGAGGAGCCCGAGCGCCTTCGAGCCGTTGACGAAGGCCTCGTACACGTCCGTTCCCGCCGACGACGTCACGAGCGCGCCGCCGATGCCGTTCGAGTCGAGCAGCCGCAGCTGGATCGTCGACTGCACGATCTCGTCGGCATTGAAGGCCGGGATCGGGCTCGACACCGCGATCGTGTACGTGAGCGTCGCGGCCGTGTTGTTGGTGACCGTGAAGTTGTTCGTGATGAAGGGGTCGAGGTCGATCGTCGAGTCCCACTCGTCGATCGTCCACAGGCCCGACGGGCCGGCGACGACGGTGTTGAGCGCGAGGGTCGTCGTTCCCGCGACCGGGTCGACGGTTTCGGTGAGGACGCCCGCCGACATCAGCGAGGCCAGGTCGGCGCCGCCCATGCTGGCGCCGGTCTGGCTGTTCGCGACGGCGATCTGGATGTCGTAGCCGGTCGGAAGGGCGCCGGCGGGCGCGGCCGCGGCGACGAGCGCGATCGAGAGCAACGCACAGCGGACGTACGGGTGCACAGCTGCAACCTCCCAGGTGGCCCGGTAGGGAAGCAAGCTCCGTTCCGACTCGCGGCGAAGAAGCGGCGACGGCCGTTCACGCGAGGCAGGTCCGCGCGCTCACAGGTGAAATCGGGCTCCGAGGGGTCCCGGGCCGGCTGCGCGTGAAGGCCGCGCGGCGCTCGCGCGGAACGGCCGTTCCGCGGCAGCGGAACGCTCGTTCCGCTCGCCTTCGCGCCCGCCGGCCCCCGCGCCGCCGCGCTGCGGGCGGGGTCGCCGCCTCGCGTCGCTATGCGATGCTGCGCCGCCCGCGCGATGCACGGCGCGCGGCGGTCGGGAGGGTCGGAGCGATGGAGCTGCGGGGAGCGTCGGTGGTCGTCACCGGTGGCGCGTCGGGCATCGGGGCCGCGACGGCGCGGCGGCTCGCCGCGAGCGGCGCGTGCTGCGTCGTCGCGGATCTCGACGAGACGAAGGGCGGGGCGGTCGCCGAGGCGATCGGCGGGCGCTTCGCGCGCGTCGACGTCGCGGACGCCGACCAGGTGCAGGCCGCGCTCGACGCCGCACTCGCGCTCGGGCCGCTGCGCGCGCTCGTGAACGCGGCGGGCGTCGGCCACGCGATGAGGACGGTCGACCGGGAAGGGCGGCCGTTCGACCTCGCGGCGTTCGAGCGCGTGCTCCGCATCAACCTCGTCGGCACCTTCAACTGCCTGCGGCTCGCCGCGGCCGCGATGGCGCGCATGGAGCCGGTCGATGCGGACGGGCAGCGGGGCGCGATCGTGAACCTCGCGTCGGTCGCGGCCTTCGACGGGCAGATCGGGCAGGCGGCGTACTCCGCGTCGAAGGGCGGCGTCGTGGGCATGACGCTCCCGATCGCGCGCGACCTCGCGTCGATCGGCGTGCGCGTCAACACGGTCGCGCCCGGTCTCGTCGACACGCCGATCTACGGCGAGGGCGAGGGCGCGGAGAAGTTCAAGGCGCACCTCGGGCAGAGCGTCGTGTTCCCGAAGCGCCTCGGTCGCGCGGACGAGCTCGCGTCGATGATCGAGGAGCTGCTCACGAACGACTACCTGAACGGCGAGGTCGTCCGCGTCGACGGCGCGATCCGCATGCAGCCGAAGTAGGCGCGCGTACGCGCGAGCGCCGCACGCGCGTACGCGCGTCGCGAGCGTGCGCGCGCGGCGAATTCGCGCTCGCGCGCGACGCGGCGCGTGTGCTCCAATGCCTCCCCCGCACGCGAGGAGGCGACCATGTCCGACGATCTTCGTTATGCCGAGCGCATGTTCCCCGAGCCGAAGGACCACGGCATCGCGCAGCCCGATCGCGCCGTCTGCTCGGTCACGCACGGCACCAGCTCGAACCAGGGGAAGAGCGCGAAGACGGACGGCGAGGCCTGGTTCCACGGCGGCGGCGCCATCGGCGAGCGCGCGGTCCAGGACATCGTGATCTACCCGCCGACGCGCGGGCTCGAGACGCAGGGCGACCCGTTCGAGCCGGTGAAGATCGGCGTGCTGATCGACATGGATCTCGGGCAGCTGCTCGCCGACTGGATCGACCCGACGATCCTCGCGATCGAGGACGCGCTGAACGAGGGCGTCTGGGGCCGCTCGCCCGTGCAGATCGTCACGGCCGACGCGCGCGGCCTCCCGCGCGAGAACTACCGCAAGGTGATCGCCGGCTACGAATGGCTCGTCGAGCAGGGCTGCTGCGTGGTCCTCGGGCCGATGATCTCCGACAACTCGTTCGTGCTGCAGGAGACGATCGACCGCACGGGCGTCCCGTGCATCGGATGGACCGGCGCGCACCCGTTCGCGACCGACTCCTGCTTCACGGTCGCGAACGGCGACATCGCCTCCGAGGGCGTGATCTGCGCGAACTTCCTCTACGGCCGCGGCTGCAGGAAGGTGGGCCTCTTCTGGGAGGCCGGCTCGTCGGGCCGCGACTACGCCGACTACTTCCGCGAGACGGCGATGCGCCTCGGCATGACGGTGACGCGCGAGGTGCGGCTCGAGCCGAATCCGCGCGACCTCGTCGAGCACCTTCGCGAGATGCGCGCGATGGGAACGGAGGGCGTCTACTACGGTGGCTATGGCTATGCCACGATGCACTTCGGCCGCGCGTTCAAGGAGCTCGGCTGGGACCCGCTGCGCATCATGGGCACCGCGTTCATGTTCTACTCGAACACGAATGCGTGGGGCGAGGGGATCGAGGGCTGGCACGGCATCGACCAGCTGGCCGAGCCCGGCACGAACCCGAACTACGAGGCGATGATCGCGCGCTACGAGAAGCGCTTCGACCGCAAGTCGCGCAACGTCGTCGTCGCGCTCGCGTACGACACGGCGCGCGCGGCGATCCACGGCATCGCGAACGCGCGCATCCCGACGCCGAAGGAGGTGAAGCTCGGGATCGAGCGCATCCGCTGGATGCCCGCGACGAACGGCGGGCCGGCCACCTACGTGCAGTTCGGGCCCGGCGACCACAAGGGCTACAAGGGCGACTTCCTGACGATCTGGCAGCTGCGGGACCAGAAGCTCGACTTCGTCGAGTACGTCCGCCCGCAGTGGCCGAGCAACGCGGCGCGCTAGGCGCGGGCGCCGCGCGGCGAGGTTGGAGCCGCGCGGCGGCGCGCCGACGAGCGGAGGTGGCCTCCCGACGGCGCGCTGCCGCGCGGTGGCCCGGCCCGCGGCGACCCCGGGAGTCGGGCAGGACACCGCGGCCCCCGCGAGCCGGGCGCTCCCGTCGAATAGGCGAGCGCCGGCCGCACGCGCATGCGCCATCCGGCGCACGGACGCGAAACGCACCGATGACCGCGCACTTGCACGGTCGCCGCGCCACGGCGACGAAGCGCGCGCGCGCGCCGGTTGCGCGCGAGACGCCCCTCGTCGCGTCTCGCGCGGCATGCGCCATCCGACGCATGCGGACAGGGCGACGCGCGGGGCATGACCTAGGCCATGAACGGGATGGAGATCCGCGCGCGGCGGCCGCATTCGGTCGCGCGCTCGCGCAGCGCGCGCCGGGCACGGCGCCGGGCGCGCTCCGCGGGAGCGAATCGAGGAGAGACTCCCATGACCCATCCCACCGCCCATGCACGCCGGGGGCCGCTGACCTTCGCTCCGTCCCGCCGTTGGCGCTCGCGGCGACGTGATGCCCGCGCGGTCGCGAGCCTCGCGGCCACATTCGCGCTGGTGGCGGCCGCCGCCCCGGCGGCGCGCGCCGCGCGCCCCGACCGCGCATGTGAGGAGACGGCGCGCTTCCTCTACAAGTCGTGCCGCCTGGAGACGAACGAGGACATGTACGTCGAGTTCGCCAAGTGCGAGAACCTGAGCGAGGGCACCGACCGCAAGGAGTGTCGCGACGACGCCGCGGCCGAGCGGCGTGCGCTGTTCGAGGAGTGCGCCGAGGTGCGCGACGAGCGCGAGCAGATCTGCGAGGACCTCGGCGAGACCCGCTACGACCCGCAGCTCGATCCCGCGGACTTCGTCGCGGGCGTCTCGAACCCGTACACGCCGTTCACGGTCGGGTCGGTCTGGACCTATCAGAAGCAGACGAGCGAAGGCCTCGAGGAGATCGTCTTCGAGATCCTGCCCGACACGCGCGACTTCGACGGCATCGTCGCCACGTCGATCCGGGATCGCGTGACGCTCGACGGCGTGGTCGTGGAGGACACGACCGACTGGGTCGCACAGGACGTCGACGGCAACGTCTGGTACCTCGGTGAGATCGCGCAGAACTTCGAGGACGGACGGCTCGCGGACCTCTCGGGCTCGTGGGAGATCGGCAAGGAGGGTGCGAAGCCGGGCTTCTGGATGATCGCTTCACCGCAGGTGGGGCAGTTCTATCGCCAGGAATGGCTGCCCGGCGACGCCGAGGACATGGTCGAGGTGATCAGCGTCGACGCCACCGGCTACACGTTCCCGTTCGCGAATGGGAGCCCGGTGCTGCAGACGCGCGACTACTTGCCTTCCGAGCCCGGCAAGTACGAGTACAAGTTCTACGTGCCCGGCGTGGGAATGGTGCTCGAGGTCGACCCGGAGACGGGCGAGGAGCTCCGGCTGATCGACTACCAGCCGTAGGGAGCGCGCGCGCCGCGAGATCGCGGCGATCGATCGGGGCGGGGTCGCGCTGCGCGCGGCTCCGCCCCCAGCGCGGTGCGCCGTCGAGGCGGCGCGCCGGGGAGGCGAGGCGGTGTTCGACCAGGATGGACGCATGCACCCCGCGTGGGCGGTCACGCTCGTGGTCGTCGGCATCGGCGTGCTGATCGGGCTCGAGATCCTCGAAGAGCCGGACATGACGTTCACGGAGATCCTGCGGGAGCTCGTCGAGCCCACGCTCCTCGTGATGACCGCGGCCGGCGTGGTGCACCTTCTCGGGCGCACCCGCAGCCAGCACCGCGAGCAGATGGCCCTGATCCGCGATCTCGAGGTCGCGCGCTCCGAGGGGGCGCAGTGGCGCAGCGACATGCGCGAGCTGCTGAAGGGGCTCTCCACGGCCATCGACGCCCAGTTCGATCGCTGGGATCTCACGCCCGCCGAGCGCGAGGTCGCGCTCCTGATGCTCAAGGGGCTCAGCCACAAGGAGATCGCCGTCGTCCGCGACACGAGCGAGCGCACGGTGCGGCAGCAGGCACGCGCGATCTATGCGAAGGCGAACCTGTCCGGCCGCGCGGCCCTCTCTGCGTTCTTCCTCGAGGATCTGCTGCTCCCGCTCGACGGCGCCCGTGCGACCGACTGAGCGCCGCGGCCTCAGAACGCGAAGCGCAGCTCGACGAAGCCGCCGTAGGCCCAGTCGCCCGCATCGACGGCGAACGCGCGGCCTGCGCGGAAGACGGACGCGGAGACCTCGAGCTCGAGCGCGTCCCATTCTTCGATGCCGAGCACGAGGTCGATCCCGTGACCGAGCCGCCGGCTGGCGCCCGTGAGCGACGCCTCGAGCCTCGCGTCGCGAAGCTCGTCGCTCGCGTGGACCTGCCAGTAGCCGTGGTAGGCGACGTCGATCGAGCTGTTGTCGAGCAGCGAGATGCCGGCGCCGAGCGTCGCCACGGTGAGGTTCGACAGCTCGGGGTCGAGCAGGATCCCGTAGCCCGAGAATCGCTGCACGCCGCCATAGCCGGGCGCATTGCCGTGGAGCCCCGTCTGGCGGAACGCGCGATCACGCTCGTCGTCCGGGTCGCGGTCGCCGGAGCCGATTGCGAACCCCGCAGTCAGACGCGGGTCGAGCGGAGCGGCGAGCCGCCACGTCGCGCCGAGGTCGATCGCCCAGCCGTCGACGCGTCGCGTGCTGCGCTCGTCGACGACCGAGACGCGCGCGTCGACGGCGGCGAGATCGAGGCGCTGCTCGCGGCCGTGCACCCAGCCCGCGTCGAGCCAGTAGCCGACGGCATGCCCGTCGAGGTCGAGAGCGCCGGAGGCCCGCGCACCGAGCCATGTGAGGCGGGCGTCCGAGTCGTCCTCGCGCGCGCGCAGCACGCGCGTCCCGACGGACTCGGTGCGCGAGCGGTCGTCGTGGTGGAGTGCGAAGAGCTGGAGCGCGTGCTCGGGGGCCCAGTCCCACGAGATCTCCGCGAGCAGCCGCAGCACGCCCTCGTGCTCGGGGGCGATGCCGCCCGCGCCGGAGCGCTCGGCGGCGACTTCGCGCGCTGCGGCGAGCGCGACTTCCAGGGAGCCCACTTCGACGGTGGCGCGCGCGGCGTCGAGGTCCGTGTCCCACCACCACAGGCGGTCGTCCTCGAAGTCGAGGCGTCCGATCTCGAGCTGGAGGGGCAGGCCCGCGACGCCCTCGCTCAGGAGCCACAGTTCGCCGCGTTCGACGAAGGCGTCCGAGATTCCGGCTCGCGTCGACGCGAGCAGATCCCGGTCCCAGACGCCCACGACCTGGGCGAGGAACGAGAAGCGCTCGCCCGTCGAGAAGAACAGCTCGGTCTCGAGCTCGCTCGAGAGCAGCGCGCGCGACTCGCCGTCCGGCGCGTCGTGTTCGCGAAGCGGGCGCGTCCCCTCGACGCCGACGACGTACTGCGCCGTCAGCGTGAGCAGGTGGCCGAACGGAGTCCGCGTGAACGGCTCGCGGGTGCGGTTCTCGTCCTCGCGCTCGGTGAGCTGCTCGCGGAGGAGCCGCTCCTCGCCGGCGTCCGCGCGCGCGAAGTTCGGCCCCGCTGCGCAGAGGGCGGCGGAGAGGGCCGCGAGTACGAGGCCTCTCCTCGGGCGCGCGGAGATCATCGGCGATCGGCCTCCGCGGGTCGGAAGGAGCCCGGGCGAGCGCGTCCGCATCGCCGTTCGCGGCGGTCGAAGCGCGGTCGACGCGGCCCAGAATCGCACGCTGCGCGCGATTCGTCCGTCGCTGCGCAGGCCACGCCGGATAGGCTCCCGGATCCATCTCGACGAAGCGCGACGCGTCTGCTCGCGCGGGAGGCTTCATGAGCGGCGATGTCACGACCACGGATCGTCTGCGCGGGCACCGCGCGCTCGTCGTCGGCGGCGGGAGCGGCATCGGGCTCGCGAGCGCGCGCGCGCTCGTCGCCGATGGTGCGGACGTCGCGATCGCCGGTCGCACCGTCGCGAAGCTCGAAGCGGCGAGCGAGGCGCTGCGCGCGATCGCGGCGCGCAGCGGCGGCTCGGTGCGCTGCACGGCCTGCGACGCGATGGACGCCGCGAGCGTGCGCGACGCGGTCGCGTTCGCGGCGGGCGACCGCGGGCTCGACTCCGCGCTCGCCGTCCCGGGCGGCGGTGGCTATGCGCCCGTGCTCGGCTACGACGTCGACCGGTTCCTCGACGACGTCGCGCTGAACCTCCGGCCGGCCTTCCTCGTGCTCAAGTACGCGGGCCTCGCGATGGTGCGCGGCGGCGGCGGCTCGATCGTGCTCGTCTCGTCGACGGCCGCGGTGATGTCGACGCCGTTCCTCGCCGCGTACGGTGCGGCGAAGGCCGCGATCGACCAGCTCGCGCGCGTCGCGGCCGACGAGCTCGGGCGCTTCGGCGTGCGGGTGAACGCCGTGCGCCCCGGGCTCACGTCGACCGACGCGACGCAGGGCCTCGTCGGCGCCGAGGCGTTCCTCGGGCGCTTCCTCGCGCAGCAGCCGCTCGCGCGGCGCGGCGAGGCGGACGACCAGGGGCAGCTCGTGCGCTTCCTGGCGGGGCCCGAGTCGGGCTGGGTGACGGGCCAGTGCATCACGGTCGACGGCGGCCACACGCTGCGGCGGTTCCCGGACATGGAGGACCTCGCGCGCCAGGTGGTGGGCGAGGGGGTCTTCGCGGCGATCGAGCGCGGGGAGGAGCCCGAAGAGGGATAGGGGCCCGCGTGCTGGGCGGGGCGCCGCGCGCGCGGTTGCTTGCGTCGACCCGGCTCCATCAGTAGAGTGCGCTCCATCGTTGGATCGGAGCCCACGCATGCCGTCCGCCACGCCGCGCCCCCGAGCGCCCCGCACCGACGCCGCGCGACCGCGCCCGGCGGGCGAGGGCCGGCGCGACCGCAAGCGCCGCGAGCTGCGCGAGCGGGTCTACGAGGTCGCGCGCGAGCTCTTCGTCAAGCAGGGCTTCGCCGCGACGACGGTCGAGCAGATCGCCGAGGCCGCGGATGTCGCGCCCGCCACCTTCTTCAACCAGTTCCAGAGCAAGGGCGCGGTGCTCGCGCTCATGACCGGCGAGGTCGTCGAGTACGTCGGCGCGCTCGTCGCCCATCACCTCGGGGCGGAGGGCTCGATCGGCGAGCAGCTCGAAGGCCTCGCGCGCGACGCGGCCGAGCAGATCGCCGCCAACCACGGCGTCGCGCGCGACGTCGTGCTCGAGCTGATGCGGATGGAGTCGCGGCCCGACGACACGGCGCCGTACCTCGCGCGCGTGCACGTCCCGGTCGCCGAGATGATGCGGGCCGGCCAGCGGAGCGGCGAGATCCGCACCGACTGCGACGCCGACTTCCTGGCCGAGATGGTCGTCGGCGCGCTCAACGCGGCCGTCACGCACTGGCTCGCCGACCCCGACTACCCGATCGCCGACCGCCTCCCGCGCGCCGCCGCCTTCGTGTGGGAGGCGATCCGCGCACCCGGAGCCGCACGCTAGGCGCGCCGCCGCGCCACGCGATTTCCGCGCGCGCCGCGCCCGGCGCGCGCGACGAGGACGAGACGATGACTTCCCAGGTTCGCGACATGCAGCAGCGGGTCGACGCCGCGCGCTTCGGCGCCTCCGGATTCTGGACGTGGGACGCGCCCATGTGGGACGCGCTCCGCCACCTGCGCGACTCCGACCCCGTGCACTGGTCGGAGCCCGACCAGCTCTTCGTGCTGTCGCGCTTCGAGGACGTCGCCTTCGTCTCGAAGCACAACGCGCAGTTCTGCTCGGGGCAGGGCGTGCTGCCCGGGAACCCGGCCAAGATCGGCCTGATCGACGAGGACGAGCCGCGTCACACGCAGCTGCGCCGGCTCATCAACAAGGGCTTCACGCCGCGCATGGTCAAGAAGCTCGAGATCGCGTTCCGCGCGATCACCGACGAGACGCTCGACGCCGTCGCGCGGCGCGGCGAGTGCGACTTCGTCGACGACATCGCAGTGCCGCTCCCGCTGCTGCTGATCGCCGAGATGATCGGGATCCGGCGCGAGGACCGCGAGCGCTTCCACGAGTGGTCGGACGCGATGATCCTCGCGCAGGGCAACATGGGCGACCCGAACGTGATGGCGCGCGCGGGCCAGGCGTTCGCCGAGTACGCGGCCTACGTGTCGGACGTGATCGCCGCGCGTCGACGCGACCCGCAGGACGACCTGATCTCGGTGCTCGTGCACGCGAAGGACGAGGGGCTGCTGCACGAGAACGCGACGAAGCACGAGGGCGTGCGCAGCGTGCTCGGCGAGGAGATCCACGAGCAGCTCAGCAACGACGAGCTCCTGATGTTCTGCACGCTGCTGCTCGTCGCCGGCAACGAGACGACGCGCAACGGGCTCTCGGGCGCGATGATGCTGCTGATCCAGCACCCCGAGGTGCGCGCGCGCCTCCTCGCCGACCCGTCGCTCGTCCCGCCGGCGATCGAGGAGACGCTGCGGCTCACCTCGCCGGTGGTCTCGTTCGTGCGCACGGCGACGGAGACGACGACGCTGCGCGACCAGAAGATCGAGCAGGGCCAGAAGGTGCTGATGCTCTACCCGGCGGCGAACCGCGACGAGCGCCAGTTCGCGGACCCCGACCGGCTCGACATCGATCGCAACCCGCACCACCTGGCCTTCGGCATCGGCAACCACTTCTGCCTGGGCGCGAACCTCGCGCGCATGGAGCTGCGCGTGGCGCTCTCCGAGGTGCTGCGGCGCATGCCCGACATGGAGTTCGTCGACGGCGGCCCGCAGATGGCGCCGACCGCGCTCGTCCGCAGCTTCCAGCACATGCGCGTGCGCTACACGCCGCAGGCGTGATCGCAGGCGCGCCTCTCGCTAGGCGGGGGGCGCGGGCGCGATGCGCGGATCGTCGAGGCCGGGCTCGAACAGCGAGCGCGCGTCCATCGCCGCGAGCGCGCGCGCGAGCTCGCCCGCGGCATCCGGGCGCGCCGCCCATTCTGCCGGGTCGAAGCGCGCCGCGGCCGCGAGCGTCCGCTCGAGCGTCACGAGGTCGCTCGACGTGTTGAGGAACGCGTCGGGTCGCGCGAGCACGAAGTGCACGGCGAGCTCGAGCGCGCGCTCGTCCTCGATGGGCTCGTACCAGCAGCGTCGCGTCGCGCGCGCCGGGTCGGCCCAGCGACGGCGCGCGACCGCCTTGATGGTCTGGAGCGCGACGCCGCGCGCGCGGCACACGGCGGCGAGCGCCTCGAAGTCGGCCGCGTAGCCCGGCTGTGCGAGCACGGGCGCGTTGTACGGCAGCAGCACGGCGTCGAAGGGGAAGTGCTCGAGCGAGTCGAGGTGCGCGCGCGCGATGCCGAGGCCGTGCCCGGTGACGCCGAGGAAGCGCACGAGCCCCTCGTCGCGCGCTTCGACGGCGGCGCGCAGCGCGCCGTCCTCCGAGAGCGCGAGCGCGCGCTCGGCCGGCTCGCGCAGGTTGTGGAGCTGCAGCAGGTCGATGCGATCGGTGCGCAGCCGGTCGAGCGAACGGCGGATCTCGTCGCGCGCGCCCGCATAGCCGCGCTCGCCCGTCTTCGTGGCGAGGAAGAACGCGTCGCGGTGGGCGGGCATGTAGCGCCCGACCGCCTCCTCCGCGCGCCCGTACGAGGCCGCGACGTCGATGTGGTCGATGCCGTACTCGAAGAGCAGCGCGAACGCGCGCTCGTTGATCTTCGGGTTGTCGGCCATCAGCGCGGCCGCGCCGAAGACGACGCGCGAGCTCGCGTGACCGGTGCGTCCGAACGGAACGTGCGGGATCGGGCCGGGCATGGCTCCCTCCTTCGCGGCGACCGCGCGCCGTGCGGCAGGCTACCGTGTGCGGCCGCGCCGCGTCCCGCACCCCGTCGCGCACCCCGTCGCGCGCAGGAGGAGCCCCGATGCCGATCGACTTCAGCTTCCCCGAGGAGATCGAGCTCGTGCTCGCCGAGGTGCGCCGGTTCCTGGCCGACGTCGTGCGGCCCGCCGAGGCGGAGATCGAGGCCCACGAGGGCGACCGCGACGTGCTCGTCGCGCAGATCATCCGGATGCGGAAGGCGGCGAAGGAGCGAGGCCTGTGGCTCCCGCACATGCCCGAGGAGCTCGGCGGCATGGGGCTCGGCCACGTCGCGATGGCGGCCGTCTCGGCGGAGGCGGCGAAGACGCGCTTCGGGCCGTTCGCGCTGAACGCGCAGGCGCCCGACGAAGGCAACATGCACACGCTGCTGCACTGGGCGACGCCCGAGCAGCGCGAGCGCTACCTCGTCCCGCTGTGCGAGGGGCGCGCGCGCTCGTGCTTCGCGATGACGGAGCCCGAGGTCGCGGGCTCGGACCCGACGCTGATCCAGACCACGGCCGTCCCCGACGGCGACGCCTGGGTGATCCACGGGCACAAGTGGTTCATCTCCGGTGCGCGCGGCGCGCAGTTCGCGATCCTCATCGCGCGCACGGAGACCGACCCGGCGCTCCCGCAGGCCGCGAACACGGCCTTCCTCGTCGACCTTCCGAGCGACGGCTGGGAGATCGTGCGCGACGTCGAGACGATGTCGGGCGCGCACAACCACTGCGAGATCCGCATCGACGGGCTGCGCGTGCCGGACGCGAACCGGCTCGGCGGGCGCGGACAGGGGCACTTGCTCGGACAGGCGCGTCTCGGCCCCGCGCGGCTCGCGCACTGCATGCGCTGGATCGGACAGGCCGAGGTCGCGCTCGAGATGACGATCGACCGCGCGCTCACGCGCTACGCGCACGGCTCCTACCTCGCCGAGAAGCAGGGCATCCAGTGGATGATCGCGGACTCGTCGATGGAGCTCTACCAGTGCAAGCTCATGGTGCTGCACGCCGCGTACAAGATCGACCGCGGCGAGGACTTCAAGAGCGAGGTGTCGATGGCGAAGCACTTCGTCGCGAACGCGCTCAACCGCATCATCGACCGCGCCATCCAGGTGCACGGCGCGCTCGGCTACTCCACCGACACGCCGCTCGCCGGCATGCTGAAGCAGGCGCGCTGGGCGCGCTTCGCCGACGGTGCCGACGAGGTGCACCAGTGGCGCATCGCGCAGCGCTCGATCGAGGCGTACGCGCGCGACGGCAACGTGCGCGCGGCGACCGGCAACCTCCCGTTCTAGACGCCCGCGCCGCGGGCCGCGCCGGCGCACGCGCGCGGCCGCGAGGCGCCTCCCGCGTGGCCCATTGCGTGGCGGTCCGCGCCCGCGAGCGGTAAAAACCCGTGCCATGCGGATCCTGTACGTGGAAGACGACGTCGAGGCCCGCTCCTTCGTGCGCGGCGCGCTCGAGGAGAACGGCATCGACGTCGACGTCGCGAGCGACGGGCCGAGCGGGCTCGCGCGCGCGCTCGAGGGCGACTACGACGTCGCGATCCTCGACGTCATGCTGCCGGGCATCTCGGGCTTCGACATCCTCGAGCGCATGCGCGCCGCCCATGTCGACACGCCCGTCCTGTTCCTCACCGCGCAGGGCGAGGTCGCGCACCGCATCGAGGGGCTGAACCTCGGCGCGGACGACTACCTCTCGAAGCCGTTCGCGTTCGCCGAGCTGCTGGCGCGCGTGCAGGCGGTGGCGCGGCGTCGCGGCGGCGCCGCGCGCGCGCAGGAGGTCGTCGTCGCGAACCTCAAGGTCGACCCGGAGCGCCGCGCCGTCTTCCGCGACGACCTGCGCATCGAGCTCACGCCGAAGGAGTTCCGACTCCTCGAGTACCTCGCGCGCAACACGGGCTCCGTCGTCTCGCGCGCGATGATCACCGAGAAGGTCTGGGGCCACGGCTTCGAGTCGTACTCGAACGCGATCGACGTCCACGTCAACCACCTGCGCCGCAAGGTCGACCGCGACTACGAGCCGAAGCTGATCCACACGGTGAAGGGCGTCGGGTACATCCTCGAGGACCGCAGCGGCGAGGCGCTCGCCGCGGACGTCGCGGCGAGCGCGGGCGCCGCCGCCTCCGCTTCGCGCGGCTGAGGTCGGCGTCGGGTGGCGCGCGAGCGCTCGCTCGGCACGCGCTGGGCGATCCGCTACGCGCTCGCGACCTTCGTCGTCGTCGCGGGCGTGCTCTCCTTCCACTACGTGCAGACGCGCGAGCGCTTCCAGCGCGATGCGCAGCTCCTGCTGCGCCTGCAGGCGAACGAGCTGGTCGGCGAGATCCAGCGCGACGGCGCCGACGTCGAGCGGCTCGAGCGCTACATCGATCGCACCGCGGCGCTCGGCTACCGCGTGCTGCGCCTCGGCTTCCGCGTCCTCGACCCCGACGGCGCGATCGTCGTCGAGCGCGGCTCGCTCGAGAACAGCCCCATCCCGCTCCCGAGCGTGCTGCCGAAGGCCGGCGACCCCGAGGTCGTCGAGGAGGTCGACACGGGCGAGACGTTCCCGTTCTACACGCTCGTCGTGCGCGCGCCGGCCGGGGGCTGGGTGCAGGTCGCCGTCGACACGAAGCTCTTCGCGCGCAGCGCGCGCGAGATCCGCAACCTGTTCGTCGTGTCGCTGCCGATCGTCGCGCTGCTGACCGGCGCGATCGGCGTCGCGCTCGCGCGCTCGAGCCTGCGGCCGATCGCGCGCATCATCGCCGGTGTCGAGGAGGTCTCGGCGACGCAGCTCACCCGCCACGTCGTGCGCACCGGCACGGGCGACGAGCTCGACCGGCTGGCCTCCGCGTTCAACGCGATGACGGATCGCATCCGCGCCGGCGTCGACCGCATGCGCCGCTTCTCGGCCGACGCCGCGCACGAGCTGCGCACGCCGGTGACGCTGATGCGCAACCGCATCGAGGCGGCCGCCGACGCGCCGCGCGACGCCGAGCGCGACCAGGCCCTGCTCGAGCGCACGCTCGAGGACATCGACCACCTCTCGAGCACGATCCGCGCGATGCTCCGCCTCGCGCACTCCGAGGCGGGCGTCGAGTTCGAGCGCCTGCGCCGCGTCTCGCTGCGCGAGCTCGCGGAGGGCGTGGTCGAGTTCTTCGAGCCGCTCGCGCTCGACGCCGAGGTCTCGCTCGCGCTCGCCGCGCCGGACGACGTCGTCGTCGTCGGCGACCCGACGTGGCTGCACCAGCTCTTCGCGAACCTCGTCGACAACGCGATCAAGTTCACGCCGGCCGGCGGGAGCGTCGTCGTGTCGATCGCGCAGCAGGGCGCGCAGGCCGTCGCCGACGTGAGCGACACCGGCATCGGGATCCCCGCGCACGAGCGCGAGCGCGTGTTCGAGGCGTTCCGGCGCGTCGACGGCTCGGCCTCGCGCACGGGCTCGGGCCTCGGGCTGCCGCTCGCCCGCGAGATCGCGCGCGCGCACGGCGGCGAGATCGAGCTCGAGAGCGAGGTCGGCCGCGGATCGGTGCTGCGCGTGCGGCTCCCGGTCGGCGGGCCGGGCGCGAGCGCGGCGCGCGGCCGCGCGCACACCGCAGAGCGCGTCAGTCCGTGAAGCTCGGGAGGGCCGAGCCGCTCACCGTGGGGCTCACGAGCGCCATCCGCTCGACGTACTCCGCGAGCGGCGGTCGGCGCTCGACCATCTCGCGGCCGCCCATCATCGGGCCGTCGCGGATGATGCGCAGCATCCCGTAGACCGAGGCGTCGGCGACGCTCGGCTGGTCGGCGTGGAAGAAGTCGCGGCTGCCGAGCATGCCCACGAGGTCGTCCATCCGGTTCGCGAGCTCGTCGAGCACCTGGAGCTCGCGCAGCTCGAGCGGCGTCGGGTCGCGGCCGGGGCGGCCGAAGCTGCGCTCGATGCGGCGCTTGAGCTGCGCGAGGAGCGACGGGTTCGCGGGCAGGTCGTCGCCCGGCCGCGGATAGCGCGCGGCGCGCCAGCGATCCCAGTAGAACAGGAACGACGCATCGGCCCAATGCATGAGCTGGTCCTGCGCGGCGCCCGTCTTGGGGTCGCGGCTCCAGAGCGGGGGCTCGGGGAAGCGCTCGTCGACGTAGCGGAGGATGGCGGTCGAGTCCGCGACGCGGTGGCCGCCGTGTTCGATCACCGGGAGCTGGCCCGTGACCGGGCTGATGCGGCGCACCTCGGTCGGGTCGTCGACGGTCACGTACTCGAACGGCAGCCGCTTGATGTCGAGGCCGACGGCGACCTTGTGCGCGAACGGGTTCACGCGCTGCGTGTAGAGGCGCATCGGCTTCACGGCGCAGCCTCCTCGGCCGGCAGGCTCTCGCTGCCGGGTGGAAAGAGCGCGTCGATCGCGCGCACGGCGTCGTCCGGCAGGTCGACCTCCGCCGCGCGGCAGTTCTCGTCGAGCTGCGCGGCGCGCGTCGCGCCCACGATCACGCTCGCGACGGAGGTGTCGCGCAGACAGAACGCGAGCGCGAGCGCGGGCAGGCCGAGGCCGAGGTCGGCCGCGATCGGCGCGAGCGCGTCGACGCGCGCGAGCGTGTCGGGGTGCAGGTAGCGCTTCATGAAGCGGCCGAGCCGCTCGTCGGTCGCGCGGCTCCCGGGCGGGCGCGCGCCGCCGCTGTACTTGCCCGTCAGCACGCCCTGGCCGAGCGGGCTGAACACGATCTGGCCCACTCCGAGCTCGCGGCAGCGCGGCAGCACCTCGCTCTCGATCCCGCGGCGCAGGATCGAGTAGACGGGCTGGTTCGAGATCGGCCGGTAGCCGCCCGTCGCGTCCGCGATCTCGCACGCGCGCGCGATCTGCTGCCCGCTCCAGAGCGACGTGCCCCAGTAGAGCACCTTGCCCTGGCGGATCAGGTCCTCGTACGCGCGCACGGTCTCGTCGAGCGGCGTCGTCGGATCGAAGCGGTGGCACTGGTGGAGATCGAGGTAGTCGGTGCCGAGCCGGCGCAGGCTCGCCTCGACGCTCTCGAAGACGTGCTTGCGCGACAGGCCGCGGTCGTTCGCACCGTGCGACATCGGGAAGAAGCACTTGCTCGCGAGCACGACGCGGTGGCGCGGCACGTGGCGCAGCGCGGTCGCGAGCGCGCGCTCGGCCTCGCCGTTCGCGTAGACGTCGGCCGTGTCGAACAGGTCGACACCGCGCTCGACGGCCTGTGCGACGAGCGCGCTCGTCGCCGCGACGTCGACCGATTCGCCGAACGTGAGCCAGGAGCCGAGCGACACGACGCCGACGGAGAGGCCGGAGTCGCCGAGTCGCCGGGTTCGCATGCGCGCATTCTAACCGCATTCGCCGCGCGGCCGGCCGGCGGTACACTGCGCGGCCGTGCTCGACCTCGCCTCCGAGACCCCGCCCGAGTGGGCCGCGCGCGCGGTCGGCTCCATCGACGACGTGCTGCTCGATCACGCGCACTGCGAGCGCAAGGCCGCGGGCGCGGCCGTGCGCATGCTGTTCCGCTATCCCGAGCAGCGCTTCCTGCAGGAGCCCCTGTCGCGCCTCGCGCGCGAGGAGCTCGTGCACTTCGAGCGCGTGCTCGGCGAGCTCGACCGCCGCGGCGTGCGCTTCGCGCGCCAGAAGCCGAGCGCCTACGGCGGGCGCCTGCACGCGCTCGTGCGCGCGAGCGACCCCGAGCGGCTCGTCGACCTGCTGCTGATCTCCGCGCTGATCGAGGCGCGCAGCTGCGAGCGTTTCCGCCTGCTCGCCGATGCGCTCGCGGACGACCCGCTCGGCGCGCTCTATCGCGACCTCGTCGCGAGCGAAGCGCGCCACCACCGCGCGTACGCGAAGCTCGCCGAGAGCGCAGCGGGCGGCGCGGCCGAGGAGGTCGCGGCGCGCCTTCGCGAGCTCGCGAGCGCGGAGGCGGAGATCGTCGGGGCGCCGTCGCGCGCGGTGCGGCTGCACTCGTCGTGACGTCGGCCGCGCGACGGCGGGTCGCGCGCGCGGCGTCTTCGTTCCCACCACCAGGACATCACCAGGAGGACTCATCTCGATGGAGATTCGGACGGAGCGCGTGTCGATCCCGGTCGGCGGCGCACAGATGGCGGGCTACCTGGCGCGGCCCTCGGACGGAAAGCCGCGGCCGGGGCTGCTCGTGTACATGGAGATCTTCGGCGTGAACGCGCACATCCGCGACGTGGTCGAGCGCGCGGCGCGCGAGGGCTACGTCGCCCTCGCGCCCGACTACTTCCACCGCACGGGTCCCGGCATCGAGCTCGGCTACGACGAGGCCGGCATGCAGGAGGGGATGTCGCACCTCGCACGCCTCCAGGCGGACACGATGGTCGAGGACGCGCGCGCGGCGATCGCCTTCCTGCGCGCGCGCGCCGACGTCACGGGGAAGATCGGTGCGATGGGCTTCTGCATCGGCGGCCACATGACGTACCTGACCGCGTGCGAGACGGACGTCGCGGCGGCGGCGAGCTACTACGGCGGCGGCATCGCCGCACCGCAGGGCCCGGGCGGCGGGCGCTCGACCGTCTCGCGCACGCCCGGCATCCGCGGCCGCATCGAATGCTATTTCGGGAGCCGCGACGCGATGATCCCGATGGAGCAGGTCGAGGAGGTGCGCCGCGCACTCGCGGCCGCCGGCACGCGGAGCGAGGTCGTCGTCTACGACGCCGACCACGGCTTCCACTGCGACCAGCGCGCGAGCTACGACGAAGCGGCCGCGCGCGACGCCTGGCGCCGCACGTTCGCGATGTTCGCGGAGGAGCTCGGCGGCTGATCGGCGCGGCGCGCCGCCCCTCGGCTCAGCCGTCGGCGAGGACGTCGCGCAGCGCCGCGAGCAGGCGGTCGACGTTCTCGACGCGCGCGTTCTCGCCCATCAGGCCGATGCGCCAGATGCGGCCCGCGAGCGCGCCGAGGCCGCCGCCGACCTCGATGTCGTGTTCGTCGAGGAGCCGCCGGCGGAGCTTCGCCTCGCCGGCGGCGACGACGCGCTCGGGCAACGCGACCGACGTCAGCATCGGGAGGCGCGAGGCGGCGGGCACGAGCGGCTCGAAGCCGAGCGGGGCGAGGCCCGCGACGAGCGCGGCCGCGGCCTCGCGGTGGCGCGCCGCGCGCTTCTCGATGCCCTCCTCGACGACGATCCGCAGCCCCTCGGCGAGCCCGTAGATGGCGCTGATCGGCGCGGTGTGGTGGTAGACGCGCTCGCCGCCGTAGTAGCCGGCGAGCAGGCCGACGTCGAGATACCAGCTCTGCACCGGGCGCGAGCGCGCGCGCACGCGTTCGAGAGCGCGCTCCGAGAAGTGGACGGGCGAGAGGCCGGGCGGCACCGACAGGCACTTCTGCGTGCCGCTGTACGCCGCCGCGACGCCCCAGCGCTCGAGCTCGACGGGGAGCCCGCCGAGCGACGTCACGCAGTCGAGCACGACGAGCGCGCCCGCGTCGTTCGCGGCGCGCGCGATCGCGGGGACGGGCTGGAGCACGCCGGTCGACGTCTCGGCGTGCACGAACGCGACGACGCGCGGACGCGCGCGCGCGATCGCGTCGCGCATCGCGTCGGCGTCGAGCTCGCGCCCCCACTCCGCGTCGACGCGCGTGACGTTCGCGCCCGCGCGCGCGGCGACCTCGCACATGCGCCCGCCGAACACGCCGTTCACGCCGACCACGACCGCGTCGCCCGGCTCGAGCAGGTTGACGAGGCACGCCTCCATGCCCGCGCTCCCGGTCGCCGAGATCGGGACCGTCAGGCCGCCGCTCACGCCGAACAGCGTCGCGAGGCTCCGCTGCGCCTCGTCGAGGATCGCGAGGAAGAGCGGGTCGAGGTGGCCGAGCAGGGGCTGGCTCATCGCCGCGAGCACGCGCGGGCTCGCGTTCGAGGGGCCGGGGCCGAGCAGCAGACGGTGCGGGAGCGTTCGCGTGTCCGACATGCGCCGCAGGGTAGCGGCGCGCGTTGACACGTTCGCGGGGCGTGGCCTAGCTTGAGGCGTCCCACCCCCCAGGGACCGCTCGCGCATCCGCGCTCGCCGACTCGCGCGAGGGCGCTGCGCGCGAGCGCGTCGACGGCGCGCGGACGGGTCCGGTCGAGCGTCCGCGGGCCGCGCGAGTCGACGGGCGCTCTCCGCCCGCTGGCTCTCGAGCCCGAACGCGCGCGGCGCGCGCGGCGGCGACGCCGCCCGGGCGTCGGGCCGGCGCTCCGCGAACGAAGGGATCCCGCCCGGCGGCGCCCGCCGGCGAGGAGGTGCGCGCGTGCGACCGTGGATGCTGGCGGCTCTCGGCGTCGCGCTCGCGCTCGCCGCGATCTACGCGCTCGTGACGGGTGTCTTCACGCCGAGCGGACGACGTGCGAACGGAGGCCCTTCCGTCGCGACCCACGACGACCCGCACGAGATCGACGCGGCCTCTCGCGCCGAGCTCCGCGAGCTCCTCCGCGAGGCGGACGGCTCGCGGGAGGAGAAGCCATGACGCGACACCCGGCGCTGCGGACGCGCGAGGACACCGAGCGCGAGGAGCACGAGCGGCTCGCTCCCTACGCGACGCACAGCGACGAGGCGATGCCGCGCGTCGTCGAGGATCTCCCTCACCCCTACCGGACCGCGTTCCAGCGCGACCGCGACCGCGTCGTACACGCGCGCGCCTTCCGGCGGCTCGAGTACAAGACGCAGGTCTTCGTGCACGCCGAGGGCGACCACTACCGCAACCGGCTCACGCACACGCTCGAGGCCGCGCAGATCGCGCGCACGATCGCGCGCGCCCTGCGGCTCAACGAGGATCTCGCGGAGGCGATCGCGCTCGCGCACGACCTCGGGCACACGCCGTTCGGCCACGCCGGCGAGCGCGTGCTCGCGAGCCTGCTCGAGGACCACGGCGGCTTCGACCACAACCGCCAGAGCCTGCGCGTCGTCGACTGGATCGAGCGGCGCTCGCCCGACTACCGCGGCCTCAACCTCACCGGCGACACGCGCGCCGGCATGCTGAAGCACGGCGCCGGCTGGCCGCACCCCGTGCCGCTCCCCGAGCTGCTCGCGCAGGTGTCGCTCGAGGGCCAGGTCGCCGACCTCGCCGACGAGATCGCCTACGTGAACCACGACCTCGACGACGGCCTGCGCGAGGGCGTGCTGTCGATCGAGCAGCTCGCGCACTCGACGCTGTGGCGCGAGGCCGAGGCGCGCGTCGACGCGCGCATGCCGAAGGCCGAGGGCGACGTGCGGCGCGCGCAGACCGTCGTGCGGCTGATCGATCGGCTCGTCACGGATGCGATCGAGACGAGCGCGGCGCGCCTCGCCGACGTGCGTCCCGCGTCCGCGCGCGAGGCGCGCGAGGCGCCCGAGCGCATGATCCGCACCTCGCCGGCGTGCGAGCGCAGCAAGCTCGAGCTCAAGCGCTTCCTCCTGCGCGAGTTCTACCAGCACCCGCGCGTCGTGCAGATGACTCGGAAGGCGGCGCGCGTCGTCGGCGACCTCTTCGCGACCTACCTCGAGGACCCGCTGCTGCTGCCGGCGAACGTGCGCGCGCGCTTCGACGAGGAAGGACCGGAGCGCGCCGTCGCCGACCACATCGCGTGCATGACGGACCGCTACGCGATGTCCGAGCACCGCAAGCTCATGGATCCCAATGAGCCGTTCTGAGTCGCCGCAGGACGTGTCGGTCGTGCTCGTCACCGCGCCCGACGACGCCGTCGCCGCGCGCATCGCGCGCGCCCTCGTCGACGAGCGGCTCGCCGCGTGCGTGAGCCTCGTGCCCGGCGTACGGTCCGTGTACCGGTGGGAGGGCGCGGTCGAGGACGCGACCGAGGTGCTGCTCATCGCGAAGACCGCGGCCGCGCGCGTCGAAGCGCTCGCGCGGCGCGTGTCCGAGATCCATCCCTACGACCTTCCCGAGACGCTGGCGCTGCCGGCGTCCGGCGGCAGCGACGCCTACCTCGCGTGGGTGCGCGCGGAGAGCACGAACCGATGAGCCTGGCCGACGCCCTCGAGCGCGCCGCGAGCGAGCTCGCCCCCCACGCCGACGCGATCCGCGATGCGAACGGCGACCCCGACCGGCTGCTCGAGACGCTCGCGCCCGCGCCCGCGAGCGAGCTGCTCGGCTGGCTGCTCGCGCACGAGCCCGCCGCCGGCGAGGAGCTCGCGCTCGCGTGGACCGACCGCGACGCCGGGGCCGCGCCGATCGCGGCGCTCGAAGGCGCCGAGCTGCCGAAGGCCGGGCGCAAGGTCGTGCGCAAGGCGCTCCACCGACTCCGCTCGCGCGGCGTCGAGGTCGAGGCGCGCGCGCCCGCGCCCGTCGTCGCGCGCCCGCGCGCCGTCGAGGACGCGTTCGAGGCGGCGCTCGTGTCGCCGCTCGATCGGCGCGGCGCGCGCATGGCCTACCTCGTCGAGCCACACCCTGCCGGCGGCGCGCGCATGTACGAGGCCGTGCTCGACGACGCGCGCGGCATCGTCGACTTCCGCGTCTACAGCGCGGGCCGCAGCCGCGTGCGCGCCTTCCTGCGGAGCGCGCGCGCGTCGCAGGCGGAGGAGAGCGCGGGCGCGCTGCTCGACGTCGCGACGAGCGAGCTCCGCGCGCTCGTCGCCCGCGCCGCGAAGCGCCAGTCCGCCGACCATCCCGCGCCGCGCGCCTTCATCGAGCACCGCTCGCAGCTCGCCCTCGCGGGCCACGCGCGCACGCCCGGCGATCGCGCGCGCGACGAGCTCGGCGCCGCGAGCGCGGCCGGCGCGGCCGCGCTCGAGGCGGTCGCCGAGCGGGTGCGCACCGGTGCGATCGGCCCCTGGCCGCCCGATCTCGCCGCGCTCCGCAAGCTCGGCGAGCGCGTGCGCGAGGGCTTCGCGCCCGGTGCGGTGCTCTCGGGCGAAGGGCAGACGGAGGCGACGCGCGCGCTGCTCGCGGAGGCCGCCCGCGAGGTCTTCGGCGCGGGGAGCGACGGCTTCGCCGCCGTCGCCGCGTCGCGGCTGCGCGAGACCGCGTTCGTGCTGTGGCGACGGGGGCGCGACGACGACGCCCGCGCCGCGCTCGCGGCGGCGGCCGCCTTCGAGGACGGCCTCGCGGAGAACCCGGTCGCGCTCGCCTTCGTCGAGGTGTGGGTGGCCCCGCTGCTGGCTGGACCCGGTGCGGCGGCGGAGGGGCCGGCACCCGAGGCGGGCGAGGGCGCCGTCGCCGCCGAAGGCGCCGGGGACTGATCGGTGCGGCTCGCGCGCGGACGGTTCTGGGAGGCTAGGCTCGCGGGCCCCGCCGTGGTGATCGCGCTCTCGCGCGATGCGCAGAGCGACGCGCTTCCCGAGCTCGTCGTCGAGGTGCCGCTCGAGCGGTGGAACCGGGTCGTCAAGCACGTGTGGACCGATCGCAAGCTGATCGGCGGCATCCTGCTCGACTTCGCCCGACACAAGGAGTACGTCGCGACGGCCGTCGCGCAGGACCGCGTCTACTTCGACTTCCAGCGCGTCGTGCTCGATGCGACGACCGTGCTGATCGAGAAGGGCCGGCTCGCGCTCGCCGTCGTCGACGTCGGCCTGGACTGACGAACCACGACGGACGCGCCGCAGCCGCGAGGCGCCGCGTCCGAACGGCGGAGCGAGGGGCTCCGCGGAGGAAGACATGCGAAGGCGATTCTCGCGCCGGGGCCGGCGCGGAGGCAGTGAGGGACGGGCTCCGATCGACGCGCCGCGCGTCTTGGCGCGCGTGGTCGAGGAGAAGCTGGTCGAGGTCGAGGCGCTCGAGCCGTTCGGGCGCGAGGACGTGCCGGACACGTACGCCGCGCTCGGGCGCGGCGCGCGCGAGGACGGCGGCCGCGTCGTCGTGGCGTTCGCGCCGTACGGCGGCGATGCCCTGCTCGCGGGCATCGCGGCCGCGCTGCACGAGCAGGGTGCCGACGACGCGCCGTTCGCGGGCGAGGTCGTGGTCGTCGCGCCGACCTGGACGGCCGCCGGGCTCGCGCGCCTCGCGCGCATCGGCGACCTGCCGTTCCCGGTGCGCGCCGTGGTCGCCCCCGCGCTCGGCGCGAACGGCGTCGGTGCGAACGGCGGGCAGATCGAGCCGGAGTTCTGGGCACCGCCGATCCCGCTCTCGCGGGAGCGCGTCGCGGCGGCGATCGTGCGCACCGACGAGCGCTCGCTCTTCGAGCGCGCGGCGAGCGCGCTCGAGGGGCTCGCGAGCAAGCACGGCGGCTGCGTGCGCGGCACGGCGAGCGGGCTCGAGCTCGTGATCATGGCGCGGCGCGTCGCGCTGCTGGCCGCGAACGGCGGCGTCGTGCTCGAGACGCTCCAGCCGCAGCGCTCGAGCCTGCGGCTCACGAGCGACGACCTCGCGGGTGCGCTCGACCGGCTCGAGGGCCAGCTGCGCAAGCGCATCAACGACCGCCACGTGCGCGACGGCGAGGAAGGGCTGCGCGCGCGCGCGCTGCCGCTCGTCGCGAGCGCGCTCGGTCTGCGCACGGTGACGCCCTGGCCGGTCGCGGGTGGCGACCGCGAGGTGATCGACCTCGTCGGCATCGACCGCGAGGGCCGGCCCGTCGCGGCGGCGGTCCGCGCCGAGCTCGATCTCGACGGCGTCGGCGAGCTCGTCGACGTGGGCGTCGCGCTCGCCCCGGTCCTCCCGCTCCTGCTCGGCAGCGCCGAGCCGCCCGTGCGCATGGGCGAGCCGCGCCTCGTCGTCGCCGCGCAGCGCACGACGCCGGCCGCGGCGCGCGTGCTCGGCGCGCTGTCGCTCGGCCACGAGCTCTTCGAGCTGCGGACGACGAGCCGCGGGCTCGAGCTCGAGAGCCTGTCGGCGTCCGAGGCGATCGAGCGCGCGGTGGCGCGCCGCGCGCCGCGCCGCGGGCCCGATCGCGGGCCGCGCCGCGAGGACGACGAAGCGCGCCGCGAGAGCGAGCGCGACGACGCCGACGCGCGCGAGCGCGGCGGCCGCGCGCCCCGCACCGAGCGGAGCGCGGCCGCGGAACGCGACGACCGCGACGGGCGCGCCGACCGGAGCGCGGCCGCCGAGCGCGACGCGCGGGAGGACGGCGACGCGCGGGGCGAACGCGAGGAGCGCGCAGACCGCGACGATCGCGACGAGCGCGGCGCGCGCGGACGGCGGCGGCGCGGCCGCCGGCGCGGCGGGCGCGGGCGCGACGACGAAGGCGGCCGCGGCCGCGCGTCGCTCGACGCCGAAGGCGACGACCTCGGCCCGCTCGACCTCGTCGCGGACGGCGACGACGACGCGGGCGACACGAGGGGGCTCGACGCCGACGCGGACGACACGCGCGACGAGGGTCGCGAGCGGGCGCGCGACGCGGGACGCGACGACGCCGGCCCGCTCGAGGTGTCCTCTTCGATCTCGACGACGATGCGCGCGACGACTCCGACGACGGCGACGGCGAGTCGCGCCGCGGCGGAAGGCGCCGCGGCCGGCGCCGCGGGCGGCGCGGCCGCAACGGCGGCGGCGAGGAGCGCGCGGGAGGCGACGCCGGCGACGAGCGCGGCGGGCGCCGCGCGACCGAGCTCGACGGCGAGCCACCTGCCGGCTCGCGCGGGCGCGATACCGGCGCGGCCGCCGCCGACGGCGATGCCGACGACGACGACGTCGTCGACGTCGAGGACGTCTCGGACCTGCTGGCCGACGACGCGCCCGATCTCGAGCCCGAGCTCCCCGAACCCGCCTACGACGACGAGGACGAGGAGGCGGAGGGCGACGACGACGCCGAATCGGCGGCGCGCCGCCGCGCCCGGGAGAAGCGACGGCTGTCGCGCAAGGCCGCGGCCGCGGCCGAGGTGCCGGCCGAGCCGGCGCGGCCGCCGCGCCGGCGCGCCGCGATCGTCGCCTGCGACGACCGCGACTCGCTGTTCGCGGCCGTGCTGCTCGCGCGCGACGTGCGACTGCTCGAGGGCATCTGGGTCTATCCGCAGTCGGAGCTCATGACGTTCTTCCGGAGCGTCGCGCCCGACCTGCGCGACGACGCGCCGATCCACGTGGTGGGCTTCCGGCCGTCGCCGGCCGTCGACGTGCTGCGCACCGCGCAGCTCTACGCGAACCGCCTCTTCTGGTACGACCACCACGACTGGGCGCCCGAGGACCTCGGCGCCATGCGGAGCGTGCTCTCGCAGGACGCGCTCCACGTCGCGCCCGGCGCGGGCTCGTCGCTGCCGACCGTGCTCGGGCCGTCGACGCGGCGCAGCCGCTTCTCGGACAAGCTCGTCGACCTCGCGGCCGGCCGCTTCACGCAGCACGACTACGAGCGCTGGGGACGGCTGTGGTGGTGGCGGCTCGGCGAGATCGCGAAGCGCACCGGCGACCGGCGCGCCGACGTCGACGCGCTGCTCGTGGGCCGTCCGAGCGACCTCGCGCGCGAGTCCGCGCGGCTCGAGGCACCGCCGATCCCCGAGGAGGTCGCGTGGGTGTCGCAGCGCGACTTCCGCATCGTGCACTTCGCGGGCTACTCGCTCGTCGTGCTCGTCGTGCCGGCGTCGCTCGACCTCGCGCTGTGCGCGCGCATCGCGCGCGAGCGCTACGGCGCCCCGCTCTCGCTCGCCGTGCCCGAGGGCGGAGACCTCGTGCTCCTCGGCGCCGACGAGGTCAGCGGCAAGCGCGCGCTCGACGTGGGCGCGCTCGCCGACCAGATCGGCGAGAAGCTCGCGCACGCCGAGGTGCTGGCGGACGACGACCACGTGGCGCGCCTGCGCGTGCGCGGCCTGGCCGAGCACCCCGAGCGGCTCGACGACGTGATCGGCGAGATCGCGATGGGCCGCTCGCTGCTCGAAGGCTAGGCCGCGGGAGGCGGCGCGATGGCCGTCGGAGCGAGCGACGCGCGCGAGCGGCGAAGGGCCGAGGCCGGCGGGACGGCGGTCGAGGCGAACGTCGTCGAGATCTTCGCGTCGGCGCAGGGCGAGGGGCCCTACGTCGGCGCGGCGACGGTCTTCGTCCGGCTCGGCGAGTGCGACCTGCGCTGCGCGTGGTGCGACTCGCCGACGACCTGGCGGCCCGCGCGCGAGGCGCGCATCGAGCGCGCGCCCGGCACCGGCGAGTTCGACGTCGCGCCGAACCCGCTCGCGATCGAGCGCATCGACGAGGCGATCGGTGCCCTCGCGCCGGTGGGCGAGGGCTTCGTGAGCCTGACGGGAGGCGAGCCGCTCCTGCAGCCGGCGGCCGTGCGCGCGCTCGCGCTCCGCGCGCGCGCACGCGGGCTCGCGTCCTACCTCGAGACGCACGGCCTCGCGGTCGACGCGCTGCGCGAGGTCGTCGACGCGATCGACGTCGTCTCGATGGACTGGAAGCTCGCGAGCGACGTCGCGCGCGCGCCCGCGCCGCGCGGCGAGGCCTCCGCGGTCGCGACCGTCGGACGCGAAGGCGTCGAAGGTTTCGAAGGTTTCGATGCCGCGCACGCGGCCTTCCTGGCGCTCGCCGCCGAGCGCGCCGGCGAGGTGTACGTGAAGATCGTCGTCTCGCCGAACACGCGCGACGACGAGGTCGAGCGCGCGTGCCGCGCGATCGCGCGGACGGCGCCCGAGGTGCTGCTCGTGCTGCAGCCGGTGACGCCGTTCGCGAAGGTGCGCGAGGGCTCGAGCGCCGCGCGCATGCTCGGCCTGCAGCGCAGCTGCGCGCAGTGGCTCGCCGACGTTCGCATCATTCCGCAGACGCACCGCGCCTACGGCGCGCTCTAGGCGCCGCGCGCTCCCGCGGCGTCGCCCGCGGCCGGCGGGTGCCCGCCCGTCGCGCGTCGCGCATCGCGGCCGGGCGCGGCGCGGAGCGCCGCTTCGAGCCGCGCGAGTGCGCGGGTCGCCGCGAGCGCGGCGTCCGCGCGCGCGCCGAAGCGCTCCGCGAGGTAGGACTCCGTGAGCTCGTCGAGCGCGCGCGCCGCGGGGGCGTCGAGCGCGGGTGCGCAGGCGCGCGCGAAATCGCGCGCGGTCTGCGAGGCGCCGCGCGCGAGGCCGCGCCGCGCGAGCAGGCGCAGCGCGCGGCGGTAGCTCGAAGGCACGTCGCCCCACGCCGCGGCGCGCCGGCGCTGGACGGCCGCCGCGACGACGAGCGCGGCGATCGCGACTGCGCCGAGCGCACCGGCCGCCGCCTCGCGCGACGGTCGCCAGCGCGCGACGGCGCCGGTCGCGTCCGCGCGCGCGCCGTGCGCGCGCTCGCGCAATCCGGCCCAGGCTGCGAGCGCGCGCCGCACGGCCGACATCTGGTCTGCGGCGTCGAACTCGACGACCCGCCGGAACCACCACGTCTCGAGCGCGTCGGCGAGCTGCGCGGCGCGTTCGCGCAGGCCGAGCGGACCCTCCGCGCGCAGCCGCGCATCGGGCGGCGTCGGGTCGTACCGCACCCAGCCCGCGCGCGCGAAGTGCACCTCGACCCACGCGTGCGCGTCCGCGCGCGACACCGTCGTGAAGCCGCCCAGGAGGTTCGGGCGCCCGCCCGCGAAGCCGTTGACGAGCCGCGCCGGGAGGCCGAGCTCGCGCGCGAGCACGGCCATCGCGCTCGCGAAGTACTCGCAGTGGCCGGTGCGGCTCTCGAGCAGGAAGACCTCGACCGGGGAGCGCGCGCCGCCCTCCGCGACGACGGGCGGCGACAGCGCATAGCGTCCGTTCGCGCGCAGCCACGCCTCGAGCGCGGCCGCGCGCGCGGCGTCGTTCGGCGCGTCGCGCGCGATGTCGCGGGCGAGTGCGCCGATCGCCGGGTCGAGGGGCGGCAGCGCGAGGAAGCGCGCGGCGGAGCCGTCGCGCTCGGGCGGCGTGGCGACGTCGGCGGCGAGCGCCGCATCGTCGCGCGGCGCGAGGGCCGTCCAGATCGTGTACTGCACGCGGTCGGCGGCCTGGCCGGGGGCGTAGAGGCCACCGTTCGCGTCGCGCTCGAGGCGGTCGAGCGCGCCCTCGACGCGCCGCGCGCTCCCGGCCGCGAAGACGACGCCGGCCGCGACGGGCTCGCGCAGCACGCGCTGCACGAGCGTCGCCCGCGGCGGGGCGGAAGGGCCGCCCGCGAGGTCGACGCCGAGCCGCGGCGGGCCTGCGACGAGCGTGCGCGGCGGCCGTCCCCGGACGTGCGAGACCGACCAGCGCCGCCCGTCGAACGCATCGAACGCGAGGCCGCGCCAGTACGCGTCGGCGGGCGCGGGCGGCGGGCCCTCGAGCGTCTCGACGCGCAGTACGGGGGTCTCGTCGCGCTCGATGCGATCGACGGCGCCGAGCTCGACGCGATCGCGGAAGCCCGAGAGCGCGATCGCGCCGCGGCCGCCTCCGCTCCAGACGGACGTGCGCATGCGCGGGAGCGCGACGAAGAAGACGAGCGCGAGCGCGATCGACGCGAGCGTCGCGACGAACGTCGTGCGCGCGAGCGCGGGCGAGATCGCGGCATCGGGCGCGCGCGCGGCGCCGTGGGCGACGGCCTCGGTGCGCAGCGTGTGCACGAGCAGCGTCCACGTGGCGGAGACCGTGAACACGACGAGCAGCGGCGGGAACAGCACGCTGTCCGTCAGGTTGGCGGCGAGGATCACCTGGAAGAGCGCGAGCGCGACGAGCAGGAACTCGCTCTTGCGCGGCCGCGCATCGAAGAGCTGCAGCACCTGCGTGAGCGCGGCGAAGTGCGCGAGCGCCACGGTCGTCGCGCGACCGCGGAGCGCGACCGCGATCGTCGTGGCGGTGATGCCCATCATCAGCACGTTGAGCAGCCAGTCGTTGCGCTGCAGCGCGCGCGGCGCGGTGCGGGAGTGCGCCGTGAACGCGAGGGCGGCGAGCTGCACGGCGACGACGCCGGGCGCGAGCTGGCCCGTGATCCAGAGCGCGGCGCTCGCGACGACGACCAGCACCCAGGCCGAGAGCGGCCGCGCGTCGGCGACGCGCGCGCTCACGCCGCGCGCTCCCCGCCCGCGCTGCGGGGCGAGGCGGGCGCGGCATTCGCGCCGTCGGGCTCGACGAAGGCGAGGAAGCCGAGCAGGCGCAGGCGCTGCGCGTCGCCCGATGCGGGGGCGATCGACTCGGTGTCCGTCGCGAGGCCGACGTCGTCGCCCCGCTCGAGGTGCGCGACGACCTGTGCGGCCGCGCGGCGCACGCGCGCCTCGAAGACGTCGGCATGCGGTCCGTCGGCCGTCGCGAGGCGCACGACGACGCGGGCCGACTCGCTCGCCTCCGGGTCGCGGACGAGCAGCTGCTGGCGCCGCAGCGAGGCCCTCCAGTGCACGCGCCGCAGCGAGTCGCCGGGCTCGAGCTCGCGCACCGCGCTCACCTCACCGCCCGCGCGCGCGCGCTTCGCGCGCGCGCCGTCCTCGTCGGCGAGGGCGGCGGGCGGTGCGGGCGGCGCGCCCGGCTCGAGCGCGGGGAAGACGTCCGCCGAGCCCGGGAGCCGGACCGTCCGTTCCTTCGAGAAGAGTCCGAAGGGGAAGCGCGTAGACACCCGGATTCCCGCGAAGTCGAGCTGCCCTCGGGCTTCCGGGACGAAGCCGTAGCCGCGCCGCTCCACCGCACCCGGTGCGATCCGCAGCGCGAAGCAGCGACCGGCCCGCGGCGCGCGCTCGAGGCGCGCGTCGGGGTCGCTCCCGAGGCAGTCCTCGACGACGACGGCGAAGGCGGGCACGCGGCGCTGCGCGTTGCGGATCTCGATCGCGACGTGCGCGGTCGCGCCCGCGTGCAGCTCGCGCGGGAGGCGCCGGCGCACCTCGATGCCGCGCAGCGCGGACTCGCTCAGCACGCCCGACAGCACGAGGAAGGCGAGCAGGAGCGACAGCACGAGGTAGAGCAGGTTGTTGCCCGTGTTGAGCGCGGCGAAGCCGACGCCGAGCGCGATCGCGAAGAAGCACCAGCCGGCGCGCGTCGGGCGCAGTCGCCGCGGCGGTCGCAGCGCGAGCGACACCGCGCGGCGCAGCCGCTGCGCGCGCGAGGGCGCGGGCGGGACGGGACGCCGGCCGGGCACGCGCGCGCGCCTCAGAGCGGGACCGCGACGCTCGCGAGCACGTCCTCGACGACGCGCCGCTGCTCGTCGGCGCCCGCGTGTCCGCGCCCGCGCGTGTCGAGCGCGATGCGGTGCGCGACGACGTCGGGAGCGAGCTCGCGGACGTCCTCGGGAATCGCGAAGTCGCGGCCGTCGACGAGCGCGTTCGCCTGCGCGGCCCGGCGGAGCGCGACGGCGCCGCGCGGCGAGAGCCCGAGCGCGAGCAGCTCGTGCGCGCGCGTCGCCTCCGCGATGTCGAGCAGGTACGCGATCAGGCGGTCGTCGAACTTCACCGCCGCGGCGGCGCGCTGCAGCGCGCGCAGGTCGTCGAGGCCGAGCACGGGCGCGAGCGCGGGCAGCAGGTGCGCGGCCGGGTCGTCGCGCAGCACGCGCGCCTCGTGTGCGCGCGTCGGGTACCCGAGCGACGAGCGCAGCAGGAAGCGGTCGAGCTGCGAGTCGGGGAGCGGGTGCGTCCCCGCGTGCTCGAGCGGGTTCTGCGTCGCGATCACGAAGAAGGGGTCGGGCAGCGCGTGCGTCTCGCCGTCGACGCTCACCGTGCCCTCGGCCATCGCCTCGAGCAGCGCGCTCTGGCACTTCGGGTTCGCGCGGTTCACCTCGTCCGCGAGCACGACGTTCGCGAACACGGGCCCGGGCTGGAAGCGCATCTCGGGAACGCCGTCGTCGCCGCGCCGCGCCGGGATGCCGACGCCGGTGATGTCGCTCGGCAGCAGGTCGCTCGTGAACTGGATGCGGTGGAAGCGGCCGTCGATCGAGCGCGCGAGCGCGCGCGCGAGGGTCGTCTTGCCGACGCCGGGGACGTCCTCGAGCAGCACGTGGCCGCGCGCGAGGAGTGCGACGACGACGCGGCGCGCGACGTCGGGCTGGCCCTGGAAGACGCGCTCGATGTTGCGGAGCAGGGCGCCGGCGAGCTCGCTCGCGCGCGCGGTCGGGAGCGGGGCGTCGCCTCCGGCGCGCGGGTCCGGATCGAGCATCGGGGGCCTCCATGGGCGATGAGCGCGCGCGGCGGCCGCGCGCGTGGTCGGGCACCGCGTCCGCGGCCTCCGCGGGCCGGGCCGCGGAGGCGGCTTCGCCGGGTCCGGCCGCGGATGCGGCTTCATCGGACTCGGCCGCGGGGGGCATGAGGCGCAGGTGTCAGTCGCGCGGGCGGGCGAGGGCGTTCGCGTCGCCGAACAGCGCGGCGCGCGGGTCGGGCGCGCGGGCCGCCTCGACGAGCCGGGCGACGAAGGCGCGGAGGTCGTCGCCGAGTGCGTGGAAGGTCGCTTCGTGCAGCGGCAGGGCGGCCGCGTACGTCCCGCGCAGGGCGAGGCACGCATCGCCGAGGCGCAGCGGCGCGGCCGCCGCGCGTCCCGCCTCGCCGCCTCCGTAGACGTCCTGCGCGATGCGCTCGCGCGCGGCGACCTCGAGCGCGCGCCGGCGCGTCGCGACGAGGTCCGCGGGCGCGTCGGGCGGCAGCGCGGCGTAGAGCGCGCCGACCTCGTCGCGGAGCGCGAGCAGCGCGCGCGCGAGCGCGCGTCGCTCGCGCGTGCGCTCGGCGCGCCGGGCCGCGAGCTCGGCGGGCGGGCGCGCGTCGCCCGCGAGCCCGCGGCGCGCGAGGTAGGCGATCGCGCCCTCCTGTCCGACGAACGTCGCCGCGCTCTCGGAGAGGTCGGCGTCGCCCGCCACGTACACGGTCGCGTGCACGAGCTCGTGCAGCACGACCTCGACGAGCTCCGCGTCGTCGGCGCGCAGCATCGGCCCGGTCAGCGGATCGGAGAGCCAGCCGAGCGTCGAGTAGGCCGCGACCGGCGAGACGCAGACGTCGAGCCCCTCCGCGCGCAGCCGCTCGGCCTCGCGCTCGGCGCGCGCGCGATCGAACCAGCCCTTGTACGGAACGCGACCGACGATCGGGAACCAGAAGCCGCGCGCCTCGACCTCGCGCGGCCGCGTCGCGACCACGGTCGTGACGATGCGATCGCCCGGCCACGCGACGTAGCTCGTATAGTGCCGGCCGACCGCGAGCCCGAGGTCGGCCGCGAACGCGCGCACGGACGCGACGAGCGCGAGGCGGCGCGCGAGCGCGGGGTCGACGCCGGGGTCGGCGAGCAGGTCGTCGACCGCCTTGCGCTCGAGCCACAGGCGCGCCTGCCCGCGCGCGAGATGTCCGTAGTAGCAGCCGCTCGCGCACACGAGCGCGGCGAGGAGCGCGGCCCGCATGGCCCGAGATCGCGATCGCTTCGTGTCCCTGCGCGTCGAGGCGGGCTCGCCCGAGGCGGCCGAGATCGCGGCGGCCGAGGCGTGGGAGGCCGGCGCGAGCGGCGTCGAGGAGGGCGCGGACGGACTGTCGCTCACGGTCTACGCCCCGCGCGCCGCGGCGCCCGCGATCGCGCGCGCGCTCGCCGCCGTCGCGAGCGAAGCACTGGCGCTGCGCGTCGACGCGCCGGTCGAGATCGAGGACGTCGAGTGGAGCGAAGCGTGGAAGGAAGGGCTCGCGCCGATCGTCGTCTCCGAGCGGCTCGTCGTGCGGCCGTCGTTCCGCAGCGCGCCCCTCGCGCCGGGGCAGGTCGACGTCGCGATCGATCCGGGCCAGGCGTTCGGCACCGGCGCGCACGCCTCGACCTTCCTCGCGCTCGCGTGCATGGACGAGCGCCTGGCGCGCGCGCCCGCGTCGCGCGTGCTCGACGTCGGCACGGGGAGCGGCGTGCTCGCGCTGTGCGCGCTGCGCCTCGGCGCGGCGCGCGCCGTGGGCTTCGACCTCGACCCGCTCGCCGCGCCCGCGGCGCGCGCGGCGGCGCGCGCGAACGGGCTCGACGCGCGGCTCGACGTGTTCACGGGCGGTGTCGACGCGCTCGGCGCGCGCGCGCGCGGCTTCGACCTGGTCGTCGCGAACCTGCTGCGCGGCGAGCTGCTCCCGATCGCGCAGGAGGTCGCGGCGTGCGTCGCGCCCGGCGGCGCGCTCGTGCTCGCCGGGCTGCTCGATCGCGACGCGCCGCCCGTCGCCGCGCGCTTCGCGCGGACGACGCCGCCGCTCGCGATCGCGTCGCGGCGCGAGCGCATCGACGCCGACGGCGAGTGCTGGGTCGGGCTCGTGCTCGAGCGCGCGAGCGGCTGAGCGCGCCGCGCCGCGCGACTCACGCGACTCACGCAGCGCTCGCGGCGACGCGCGCGCGGAAGTCCTCGGTGAGCGCGCGCGCGAGCGCGGCGAGGTCGTGCGCGGGCTCCCAGCCCGTCGCCGCGCGCAGCTTCGCGGCGTCGCCCGTCAGCTGGTCGGTCGGCCGCACGCGCGCGGGGTCGACCTCGATCGCGACGTCGACGTCCGCGGCCGCGACGAGCGCGTCGAGCAGCTCGCGGATCGCGTGCGGGCGGCCGCTCGCGACGTTGTACACGCCGGGCGGTGCGTCCGGGGTGAGCAGCGCGGCGTAGGCATCGACGACGTCGTCGACGTGCAGGAGGTCGCGCACGCTCGCCAGGTTGCCGACGCGCAGCACGGGTGCGCGCCGCCCGGCGGCGACCTGTGCGAGCTGCTCGGCGAAGCTCGCGGCGACGAAGTGCGGCGCCTGTCCGGGCCCCGAGTGGTTGAACGCGCGCACCGCGACGACGTCGGCGCCGCGCGCGATCGCCGCGCGACCGAGCAGCTCGGCGGCGGCTTTCGAGCGCGCATAGGGCGAGGCGGGGCGGAGCGCGTCGGACTCGCGCAGCGGAGGGCTCCCGGGCGCGCGTCCGCCGTACTGGTCGGCGGAGCCGACGAGCAGGACGCGCGGGCGGCGCGGTTGCGCGGCGACGGCGTCGAGCAGGTTCACGGCGCCGAGGTAGTTCACGCGGAACGACGACGCGGGCTCCGCGAACGAGCGGGCGACCGAGCTCTGGGCGGCCAGGTGGACGACGGCGTCCGGCGCGGCCTCGTCGAGCGCGCGGCGGATCGCGTCGCGGTCGGTGACGTCGACCTCGGCCGCGCCGGCGTCGCAGCCGAGGACGTCGAGCCCGAGCGCGCGCAGGCGGCGTTCGAGATGGCGGCCGACGAAGCCGCGCCCGCCGGTCACGTACACGCGCATGCGGCGAACCTCGCAGACCGGCCCGGGTGCTGCAATCGCGCGCGGCGGTCGCCGGCGCCGTTGACCGCGGGCCGCGCGGGCGGTACCGATGCCCCATGCTGATCGGCGTCGCGGGCCGCAATGCGGCGGGGAAGGGCGAGGTGGTGCACTACCTCGCCGAGCGCAGCTTCTACGCACTCTCGCTCTCCGACGTCATCCGCGACGAGCTGCGCAAGCGCGGGCTCGAGGAGTCGCGCGAGCGGATGATCGATCTCGGGCGCGAGCTGCGCGCGGCGGGCGGGCCGAGCGCACTCGCCGACCGGCTCGTCGCCCGGCTGCTGCCCGAGCGCAACTACGTGATCGACTCGATCCGCCACCCGGCGGAGGTCGAAGCGCTGCGCGCGAGCGGTCGGCCGTTCCACCTGCTGTGGATCGAGGCCGACGAGGCGAAGCGCTTCGAGCGCATGCGGGCGCGCGGGCGCGCGGGCGACCCGGCCACGCTCGACGGCCTGCGCGAGCTCGAGGGGCGCGAGCTGGCGAGCGCCGATCCGGCCGCGCAGCAGCTGCTCGCCGTGCGCGAGCTCGCCGACACCACGCTGCACAACGACGGCGACCTCGCGCTGCTCCACGACGCCGTGCAGCGCGTGCTCGAACGCGTGCAGTACTTCGAACGGCCCGACTGGGACGTCTACTTCATGGACATCGCGCGCGTCGTGTCGTCGCGCAGCAACTGCGTGAAGCGCAAGGTCGCGGCCGTCATCACGCGCGACCGCCGCATCATCTCGACCGGCTACAACGGGACGCCGCGCGGCACGCGCAACTGCAACGAGGGAGGCTGCCCGCGCTGCAACGCCTTCGCGCCGGGCGGGACGCGCCTCGACGAGTGCCTGTGCTCGCACGGCGAGGAGAACGCGATCACGCAGGCCGCCTATCACGGCGTCAGCGTGCGCGGCGGCACCATCTACACGACGTGCTCGCCGTGCCTGCAGTGCACGAAGATGATCATCAACGCGGGGCTGGTCGAGGTCGTCTACAACGCCGGCTACCCGCTCGGCGAGACGTCCCTCGACCTGCTCGCGGAGGCGGGCGTCGCCGTGCGCCGGGTGGCCGACCCGGGCTGATCGCTCGCGACCTTCTCCGACATGGTTGCAATTCGCTACATGCTCGGCGTAGCGTGCGCGCAGGCCGCCGGACGCGCGCGCGCGTGCGCCCGCGCGGCGACCGGGATCCGCGGAGGTGTTTCGGGGCCTTCGCTGGATTGTTGCGAGCCCGCTGCATGCTGTAATAGAACCTCGTTTGCAGGGGCTCGAGCCGTCGCGGAACGCACTGGCGTCGGCTGACTGCGGGTCGGAATTCGCGAGGGGGACGACGAGATGGATCTCGCCAAGATCGACAGGCTCCGTCGCGCCTCCGTCACCAAGTCCTACCTCCCGGAGAAGGACGTCGGCTGGGGCGTCCCGTACGGGAGTGCGCACCCGGCGCTTCCCTCCGAGGTCGTCTCGCTCCGCGACCTCCCCGAGTACGCGGCGCTCGACGCGGCGGGACGCGAAGCACTCGCGCGCCACGAGCTCGCCTCGATGTTCTCGACGTTCGTGCGCTTCGAGGCCGTGATCAACGCCTACCTCGCCCGCTACGCGCAGAAGTGTGCCTCCGACGACCCACTGCTCCCGTACGCGCTGCACGTCGTCGAGGAGGAGGCGCGCCACAGCCGCATGTTCGCGCGCGCCGTCGACGAGCTCGGCACCGGGCCGTACCCGCGCCGCGGGCTATTCGGCCGCGCCGAGGCGCTCGGCGCGGCGCTGATCTGGACGAGCCCGTCGCTCTTCTTCCTCGGCGTGCTCGCGGTGGAGGACGTCACGGACCTCGTGATGGCCGCGGCGCTCGAGCACCCCGAGCTGCATCCGACGGTCGCCGAGGTGTCGCGCATCCACCGCGTCGAGGAGTCGCGGCACATGGAGTTCATGCGCGAGGTGATCCTCGAGCGGTACACGCGCGCCGGCGCGGTCGAGCGCGCCGCGATGCGCGTCGCCGCGCCGATGCTCGCGCTGCTCGTCTTCACGCTGCTCGTCTCGCCGCGCGTCTACGAGCGAAGCGGCGTGGCGGGCGGGACGTGGGCGTCCTGGCGCCTGTGGATGCGCGCCACGCGCTCTCCTTCGCGCGCGCGCCTGCGCGCTTCGTCGGTGGCGCGCATGCGCCGCTGGCTCGACCAACACGGTCTCGTCGAGGGCATCGCGAGCCGCATCTGGGCGTGGGCGGGCTGAGCCCGCTCGTCCCGACGCCCGCCGAACGAGGTTCCGATGTCGTCCTCCGCCCATCTCGTGCTCCCGTCCGCCCGCCTCGCGGGGCGCGATATCGCCGAGCTGCACCCGCACGCCGTGACCGACGACGAGCGCGTGCGCGAGATGCTGCACCGCCTCGAGCGCGAGCAGGTGTGGCTGCACCGGGGCATGAACCGGATGATCCTCCCCGAGCGCGCGCGCATCCGCTCGCTCGCAGGCGACCGCGTCGAGCTCGAGACCGAGAACTTCGCGCGCACCGGCCGCACGCAGATCTACTTCAGCTTCGTGCTCGACGGGCAGCCGTACTTCTTCGCGGCCGACCGCATCGGCCACGAGGATCGCGGCGGCCTCGCGATCGCGGTGCCGAAGGCGATCCACCACTTCGAGCGGCGCGACCACGACCGCGTGCGCTCGCACGGCGAGATCGCGCTCGTCGCGGCGGAGGGACACCGCTTCGCGGCGTCGGTGCTCGACGAGTCGCCCGGCGGACTCGGCGTCGCCGTGCGCGTCGGCGACGGCGCCGACCACCTCGTGTCGGTCGGCGCGCGCCTCGAGGTGCTCCGAGGCGACGAGCGCGGCGTGGGCGTCGTGCGCAGCGCGTCGTCGGCACCGACGGAAGGCGGCGGCTGGCGCCGCGTGGGCCTCACGGTGACGCCGTTCCCGCGCTCGACGCCCGTCGTGCCCGAGCGCGTCGACCCCGCGGCCGAGCGGTCGGTCGCCGCGAGCGCGTGGCGCACGGTGCGCGTCGCAGCGGGCGCCGCGCGCGGCGCGGTCGCCGAGCGCGTCGGGCTCGCGCGCGCGCCGCGCGTCGAGGTCGTCGACTTCGCGTCCGCGGACGGCGAGCGGCTGCGCGGCATCGTCGACGGCTGGGGCGACCCGCGCGGCGCGACCGCGGTCGTGATCCCGCCCGCGTGGGGGCGGACGAAGGAGACGCTGCTCCCGCTCGCGCGCACGATCGTCGCGACGTTCCGCAAGCTGCGCGAGCCGGTCGTCGTGCTCCGCTACGACGGCATCCGCAAGCGCGGCGAGTCGCACAACGATCCCGAGTGCGCGGCGCCCGGCCGCGAGCAGCTCCACTTCACGTTCTCGCAGGGCGTGCGCGATCTCGAGGCGGCGTTCGACTTCCTCGAGCGCGACGAGCGCTTCCGCCCGAAGCGCAGCGTGCTCGTGAGCTTCAGCGCCGCGTCGATCGAGTCGCGCCAGTTCCTGGCGCAGCGCGCGCGCGGGCGCGCTGCCGCCTGGATCTGCGTCGTCGGGACGGCCGACCTGCAGTCGATGATGCGCCGCATCGCCGGGGGCGTGGACTACCTGCGCGGCGCGCAGCGCGGCGTGCGCTTCGGTCTGCAGGAGGTGCTCGGCGTCGTCGTCGACATGGACCGCGCGGCGCGCGACGCCATCGACACGGAGCTCTGGTCGCTCGAGAACGCGCGCGCCGACTTCGCGCGCATCGACGTGCCGATCGTCTGGCTGCGCGGCCTCCACGACGCGTGGATGGACCGCTCCCGCATCGAGGACGTGCTGAGCGTCGGCGACGCGCGCGAGCGGCGCATCCTCGACGTGCCGACCGGGCACCAGCTGAAGTCGAGTGCGGAGGCGCTCGAGACCTTCCAGCTCGTCGCGTCCGAGATCGCGCGCACGGCGCTCGGGCGCATCGTGACGCCCGCGCTCCCCGACCTCGCCGACCTCGCCGCGCGCGGACGCGCCGAGCGGCGGCGGCTGCCGCGTCCCGCGCTCGACGCGGAGGCGTTCTGGCGCGCCTACCTGCTGGGCTCGCCCGACGAGGACGGGCGCGCCGTCGGCATCGAGCTGATGAACGAGACGTCGAGCTATCGCGAGCTGATGGAGGCGCAGACGCGCGGCCTCGACCTGCGCGCGGGCCAGCGCGTGCTCGACGTGGGCGCGGGGACCGGCGCGTTCCCGCGCGCGCTCGCGCGGAGCGCGGGCGCGCTCCCCGCGGAGATCGTCGAGGTCGACCTCGTGGCCGAGGCGCTCGAGCGCGCGCGCGAGCGCATCGAGGCGCTCGGCCTGCACGAGCGCACGCGCGTGCGCTACGTGCGCGCCGACCTGGCGACGCCCGAAGGCGCCGCGGCGCTCGCGGCCGAGGGGCCGTTCGACGCCGCGCTCGCGTCGCTCGTGATCTCCTACGTCGACGACCCCGCCGCGCTGCTGCGCGCGATCGGCGCCGCGCTGCCGCCGGGCGGCCGGCTCGTCGCGTCGAGCCTGCGCCGCGACGCCGACATCTCGCAGATCTTCCAGAGCGGCATCGCCGAGCTCGAGGCGGGCGTGCTCGCGGGCGAGACGTTCGGGCTCGGCAGCGCGGAGGTGCGCGACGCGGCGCGCTCCTTCCTGAACGCGGGCGCGCGGCTCGTCGACCTCGAGGAGCTCGGGGCGTTCCGCTTCTACGACGGCGAGGAGCTGGCGTCGCTGCTCGCCGAGGCCGGCTTCGAGGTCGAGTCGACGAGCGCGGCCTTCGGTACGCCGCCCCAGGCGTGGGTGGTCGTGGGGCGGCGTCGCTGACCGCTCCGCCTCCCGCTCCCGCGAGCCCGCTCCCTCCCGCCCCCGCGCGCCGCCGCGCGAGCTGGCTCGAGCCGCTCGCCCTCGCCGCGCTGCGCCGCCCCCGCCTCTCGATCGCCGCGTGGGCGGCGCTCGCGCTCGCGAGCGCACTCGCGGCGCTCGACCTGCGCATCGAGACCTCGACCGACAGCGTGCTCGACCGCGAAGGCCCGAGCTGGCAAGCGTACCGCGAGAGCGTCGAGCGCTTCGGCGGCGACGAGGTCGTCGTCGTCGCGGTGCGCGGCGAGACGGCGTGGGATCCGCGCGCGCTCTCCGAGGTGGCGCGCCTCTCCGAGGAGCTCGAGGCCGCTCCCGGCATCCGGCGCGTCGACAGCCTGGCGACGGTGCCGGTGATCCGCGGCCGGCCCGACGGCACGCTCGATCTCGACCCCGCGCTCCCGGACGGCGCGCCCGTCGACGCCGCGGGCGCCGCGCGCGCACGCGCGGCGGTCGAGGGCGATCGCCTCGCGCCCGGGCTGCTCGTGTCGCGGGACGCGCGCGCGTTCTCCGTCACCTGCATCGTCGAGGACATCACGTCCGAGGACGACGCGGCCGTGCTCGCCGCGATCGCCGCCGCCGCGCCGAGGCTGCCGACGTGGCGATCGGGCGGCCCGGTCTTCCGCACGCGCGTGAGCGAGTGGACGCGGGACGAGCTCGCGCGGCTCGTCCCGGCGACCGCGGCGACGATCGCGCTGCTCGTCGCGATCGTCTTCGGCGCGTCGTGGCACGTCGCTGTGCCGCTCCTGACGGGAGGGCTCGGGAGTGTCGTCGTGCTCGCCGCGATGGCGCGCGCGGGCGTCGCGATGACGCTGACGGGCGCCATCCTGCCCTCGGTGCTGCTCGCGCTCGGTTGCGCGTATGCGCTCCACGTCATGGCCGCGTTCCGGGCGTGCGACGACGACGTCGACGCGCGCGCCGAGGCGCTGCGCGGGCTCGTGCGTCCGATCGGACTCTCGGGTGCCACGACCGCGATCGGCTTCGTCGCCATGTCCTTCGTGCACATCGACGTCGTGCGCCACGTGGGCGTGTTCGGCGCGGTCGGGACGCTCGTGGTGATGCTCGCGTCGATCACGTTCGCGCCGGCGTGCCTGCGCGGGCTCCACGGACGCGCGCCCACGCGCGTGTGGAGCTGGCTCGCGAGCCGCGCACCCGAGCGCGTCTTCCGCCTCGTCGCGGCGCGTCCGCGCGCGACGATCGCGGCCTGGCTCGCGGTCGCGGCCGCGGTCGGCGTCGGCATCGCGCGCCTCGAGGTCGAGACCGACGTCGTCCTGTGGTTCCAGCGCGGATCGGCGGTGCGCGAGGACTACGAGGCGATCCGCGCGGCGCTCGCGGGCATCAGCCCGATGAACGTCGTGGTGGAGAGCCGCGCGGGGCGCGCGGTGACGGAGCCCGACGTCGTGCGCGCACTCGCGGGCCTGACGGAGTTCCTCGAGGCGCAGCCCGAGATGGGCCGCGCGATCTCGCTCGCGGACCCGCTCCGGCAGCTCCACGGAGGCTTCCTCGGCGACGCGTCGCAGCCGCTTCCCACGACGCGGCCGCAGGCCGAGCAGTACCTGCTCCTGCTCGAGTCGGTCGACTCGATCCGCGACCTCGTCGCATCCGATCGCGCCTCGGCGAACGTGCTGCTGCGCGTCGACGAGAACGGCTCGAACGCGCTCGTCTCGCTCGCGCGGCGCGCGGAGGCGTGGTGGCGCGATCACGGCCCGGCCGACTTCGCGGCGTCGACGACGGGCGTCATGCACGAGTACGCCGTGTCGGAGAACGAGATCGCGCGCGGGCAGCTCGTCGGGCTCGCGTTCGCGCTGGGCTCGATCGGCGGCCTGCTCGTGCTCGTGACCCGCAGCGCGCGGCTCGCGGCGCTCGCGCTCGTCCCGAACGTCGTGCCGATCGTGCTGCTCTTCGGCGCGATGGGGCTCGCTGGCGTGCCGCTCGACGCGGGCACGGTGCTGATCGGCTGTCTCGCGCTCGGGATCGCCGTCGACGACACGATCCATCTGCTCGAGCGCTTCCGCGCGGGGGTCGCGCGGGGCGCGCGCGAGGCGCTGCGCGCGGCGCTCGCGCAGACGCTGCCCGCGATCGCGCTCACGTCGATCGCGGTCGGCGCCGGGTTCGCGGCGCTCGCGATCTCGCCCTTCGTCCTCGTGCGCAACCTCGGCGTGCTGACGAGCGCCGTGATGGTCGCGTGCCTGCTCGCCGACCTCCTGCTCCTGCCGCCCCTGCTGCTGCTGGCGTTCGGGCGGGGCGGGGCGTCGACGGGTGCCAGGGAGGCCGCCGACGGGCCGGGGGCCGCCTCAAGCTCCTGACGGGCCGTTCCGAACGACCGGCGATGGCGCAGGACGGGGCGGCGTGGCGCGAGTACCGCCAGTGGATCGGGGCGGAGGTGCTCCCGGTCCACCTGGTCGCGAGCGGCTGGATCGCGGCGCTCGGCATCCTGGCCTTCCTCCCCGTCGACTTCGTCTTCTATCCCGCGCTGTGGAAGCCGTTCTGGCTGCTGCGCTTCGCGTGCGCCGCGGTCGTGGTCGCGCTCGGCTACGCGACGCCGCGCTCGCACGGCGAGGCGGGGCTCTTCGCGATCATCGCGGTCACCGGGGGCACGCTGCTCACCGTGATCGCGGCGACCGGCGGCGCCACGAGCCCCTACTACAGCGGTCTCATGCTGCTGCTCGCGGCGACCCCGGTCGTCGCGCCCCTCACCTGGCTGCAGACGCTGTCGGTGAGCGCGCTGCTCGTCGTGGGCTTCGCGCTGCTCCCGGTGCTGCACGCGCAGCCCGACGACCTGCGCACCTTCGGCCTCCATCTCGTCTTCCTCGCGCTCACGACCGGCGTGTCGTCGGCCGCCGCGCACGCGCTCGACGGCACGCGCTTCCAGGATTTCCTGCGGCGACGCGAAATCGAGCAGGCGCGCGACGAGCTCGCGCAGCTCGACGAGCTGAAGACGCGCTTCAGCGCGAACGTGCACCACGAGCTGCGCACGCCGCTGACGCTGATGCTCGCGCCGCTCGACGGGCTCCTCGCCGGCGACTACGGCGAGGTCGGAGACGTCGTCGGGCGCACGCTGCGGACGATGCACACGAACGGGCAGCGGCTGCTCAAGCTGATCAACAACCTGCTCGACCTCGCGAAGCTCGAGAGTCAGCAGTTCGAGATCCGGCGCGCGCCGCTCGACGTGGGCGCGCTCGCCGCGGGCATCGTCGACGGCGCGGGCGCGATGGCGGAGCGCAAGCGCATCCGGCTGCGCGGCGAGGGGCTCGCCGGGCTGCCGGAGGTGTGCGCCGACCGCGACGCGATCGAGAAGGTCGTGGTCAACCTGCTCGGCAACGCGCTCAAGTTCACCGAGGCCGGCGGGGAGGTCGTCGTCGGCGCGCGCGCGGGCGAGGAGGGCGTCGCGCTCTTCGTGCGCGACACGGGTGCGGGCCTCGCGCCGGACCAGCTCGAACGCATCTTCGATCGCTTCGCACAGGCCGACGGCACGGCATCGCGCCGGCACGAGGGCACGGGCATCGGGCTGTCGCTCGCGCAGGAGCTCGTGCAGCTGCACGGCGGGCGCATCTGGGCCGAGAGCGCGGGGCTCGGACACGGCGCGACGATGCACGTCGCGCTGCCGTGGGGCGAGGCGGACGGCGAGGAGGCCGAGGCGGTCGTCGCGACTGGCGCGGCGGGCGAGGTCGGGATCGCCGCCTCGCGCGACGCGGTCGAGGAGGAGCTCGCGGCCGACGCGCGGAAGCCCGCCGACGTGCGCTTCGTCGACATCGAGCGCTCGGTGTCGCGCTTCGAGCAGCACGCGCAGCCCGCGGCGGGTCCCGACGGCGCGGGCCACGCGCCCGACGACGAGCGCTCCGAGATCCTCGTCGTCGACGACAACGAGGACATGCGCGAGCTCGTGTCGTTCATCCTCGGTCGCGAGTTCCGCGTGCGCACGGCCCGCAATGGGCGGGAGGCGCTCGAGGCGCTCGAGCACTTCGTCCCCGACCTCGTCGTGAGCGACATCATGATGCCCGAGGTCACCGGCACGGAGCTCTGCCGCGCCGTGAAGGCCGACCCGCGGCTCGCCGGCGTGCCGGTGATGCTCGTGTCGTCGAAGGCCGAGAGCGAGATGAAGATCGAGGGGCTCGAGCTCGGCGCGGACGACTACGTGACGAAGCCCTTCCACCCGCGCGAGCTGCTCGCGCGCGCGCGTTCGCACGCCGCGCTGCGGCGCACGCGGCGCGAGCTCGAGCAGCGCAACACCGACCTCGAGCGCGCGCTGCGCGAGCTGCGGCTCGCCGAGGCGCACCTCGTGCAGGCCGAGCGGCTCGCCGCGGTCGGCGAGCTCGCGGCGGGCATCGCGCACGAGGTCAACAATCCGGTGAACTACGCACTCAACGCGGTGCGTGCGATGGCGGGGCTGGTGGACGAGCTGTGCGGCATCGCCGCCTCCGCCGCGCGGCTCGACTGGAACGACGCGGACGCGCTCGCCCGCGACGGGCTCGCGCTGCGCCACCGCATCGACGACGCGGAGGTCGAGCGGCTCGCCGCCGACCTCGGCGAGCTGGCGAAGATCGTCTCGGACGGCCTCGACCGCACGCACCGGCTCGTCGTCGACCTCCGCGACTTCGCCGCGCCGGGCAGCGGGGGCGCGTTCCAGCGGGTCGACGCCCGTGAGTGCGTGCGCGCGACCGCGCAGCTCGTGCGCCACGACCTCGAGCGCCGCGGCGTCGTCCTGGCGCTCGCGCTCCCCGAAGCGCCCGCGCACGTCGACGGCGATCCCGGCGCGCTGAATCAGGTTCTGCTCAATCTCGTGAAGAACGCCGCCGAAGCGTTCGCGGGCGCGCCGGGCTCGATCGCGATCGAGGTCGGCGCGGCCGATGGCGAGGTGTGGATCGGCGTGCGAGACGACGGCCCGGGCATCGAGCCCGCCGTACAGGAGCGGCTCTTCGAGCCGTTCTTCACGACGAAGAAGGCGGGCAGCGGGACGGGTCTCGGCCTCTCGATGTGCCGCCGGATCGCCGACGCGCACGGTGGCTCGCTCGAGGTGGACTCGGCGCCGGGGGGCGGCAGCTGCTTCACGCTGCGGTTGCCCGCGATGACGGAGCGAGGGGAGGGCAGCGATGCGACCTAGGCCGCTGCGCCTCCACGACCCGCGCGAGTTCCCCATCCTCTACGTCGACGACGAGATCGAGAACCTCCGCATCTTCGAGCTGACCTTCCGCCGCGAGTTCAGCGTGCTGACGGCGCAGAGCGCGGAGGACGGGCTGCGCGCCCTCAACGAGAACCCCGTCGCGGTCGTGCTCTCGGACCACAAGATGCCCGGCATGACGGGCGTCGACTTCCTCGCGCGCGTTCGCGAGATCGACGAGCAGGCGATCCGCATCCTCGTCACGGCCTACGGCGACGCCGAGATCCTCGGCTCCGCGATCAACGACGGACGCATCTACCGCTACGTCGCGAAGCCGTGGAACCCCGACGACATGCGGATCACGCTGCGCCGCGCGATCGAGCGCTACGCGCTCGACCGCGAGCGCGAGACGCTGCTCTCGGAGCTGACGCTGCTGAACCGTCTGTCGCGGAGCCTGCACCGCGAGCTGCGGCCCGAACGCGTGGTCGAGCGACTGATCGGCGCCGCGCACCGCGAGCTCGGGTTCGATGGCGCAGCCGTGCTCCTGTTCGGGGCCGACCGCTCGCGCCTGCACTGGATCGGCGTCGCCCCGCACGACGACGTGGCGGAGCGCGTGCGCCGCATCGAGCTGTCGCGCGGGACGGCGCCGCGCTTCTTCGAGGCGCTCGAGGACGGTGCGGCGCAGACGCTCTCGGTCGACCACTGGGAGGAGCTCGAAGGGCCCGTGCGCGAGTGGGTCGCGGAGGTCTCGGCCGACGATCTCGTCGTCGTCCCCCTGCCCGGCGAGCACGAGGTGATCGGCGCGCTCGCGATCGACAACCGCAGCGGCGGACGGCGCTTCGGCGCCGACGACCGCACGCTGCTCGACGGACTCTCGACGCAGGCGGTGATCGCGCTCGAGAACGCGCGCACCGTGGCCGCGCTGCGCGGCTCGCGCGCGCTCGCCGAACGCGTCGACCGCCTCGGCACCGTGGGCGCGCTCGCGCTCGGGCTCGTTCGCGAGATGGGCGATGCCGTCGCCGAGCTTCGCGCGGCGGTGCCGCAGGCCGCCGGTCTCGCGGACCGCCTCGGCGGGATGGTCGGCGCGATCGCGGAGCTCGGCGCGCAGGCCGACGAATCGTCGATCTGCGAGGTGGCACCCGGCGCGATCGCCGAGGAGGTCGCGACGCTGCTCGCGGGGGAAGCCCGGCGGGCCGGCATCGCGCTCCACGTCGAGGCGGATGCGCAGTGTCCGAAGCTCCTCGCGGCGCCCGGCCAGATCCGTCAGGTGCTCCTGAACCTCGTCATGCACGTGCTGCGTCGCGCGCCGACGGGGGGCGACGTGGCGATCCGGAGCGGGACCGACGCGGGCGAGGCGCGCGTCGCGCGCCTCGAGGTCGTCGGCGCGCGCGCCGCCGTCGATCCCGACGACGTCGAGCGCCTGCTCGATCCGTTCGCGACGAGCGATGCCACCTCGCTCGAGGAAGGTCTCGGGCTGCGCGTCGCGCACGAGCTCGTGCGCGAGCTCGGCGGAACGCTCGAGGTGAGCACCGACGACGCGTCCGACACCGCGACGCTCCGCGTGCGCCTCGCGCGCGATCGCAGCGCCGGTTCGCTCCGCACCACCGGTTGACGCTCCGAAGGGTTTGGCAGAGACTCGCCGGCCCCTCCCGCCGCTCGGGCGGCGCCTTCGGCAGCGGAGATCCCTCTTGGCCCTCGTGACGTTCCGTGCGTTCGCGGCGTCGGTCGCGCGAGCCTCGGCGTGCGCGGTCGCGGTCGCCCTGGTCGCGGGGCCGGTCGGCGCCGAGCCGCCCGCGAGCAAGGTCTCGATCGCACTGCTTCCCCTCGTCGTCCACAGCGCGGAGGATCCGGCCTATCTGAGAGCGGGCCTGGCGGACATGCTCGTCTCGCGGCTCGACCAGACGGGCGCCTTCGAGATCCGGCGGGTGGCGGACGGTGAGGCCGCGACGACCGATCTCGGTCGCGCGCTCGAGGCCGGGCGGGCCGCCGGCGCGCGCTTCGTGCTGTTCGGGAGCTTCACGCGCTTCGGTCAGGGAGCGAGCCTCGACATGCAGTGCGCGTCGACGGAGGCGGGCCCCGCGCCGGAGCCGCTGCGCGAGATCTTCGTGCACTCGGGCAGCATCGGGGACGTCATCCCCGATCTCGACGAGCTGGTCGGCAAGGTCACGCGCTTCGCGGTCGAGGGCTTCGAGGATCGGCGCGGCGACGCCGTCGCCGCGGCTGCCGACCGCGCGCGGCCGTCCGAGGCGAAGCTCCGCCAGCGGGTCGACGGGCTCGAGCGCGAGCTGCGGGAGCTGCGGCGCGAGCTCGAGGACGTCGCGAAGAAGGCCGGCGCGCAGGCGGGCGCCAAGGCGCGCTAGGGCGTGCCGGCCGCGCGGCGCGCGGCTAGACTGCGGCGCCTTCACCGTGGCGGTGTAGCTCAGTTGGTTAGAGCAGCGGAATCATAATCCGCGTGTCCGGGGTTCGAATCCCTGCACCGCTACCACTCCCCTCCCGCTCGCCGCTCCCCGCGACCTCCTCCGCGTGTCGAACCGCGCCACGGCGCGGCGGCGCGGCGCTAGGCTGCGCGCGATGCGCGACCGCGAGCGATGGATCGATGCGGCGATCGACCGCGTCTTCGGGCTCGCGGGCGATCGCGAGCCGTCGGATCGGCGCGCCGGGCTGCTCGCGTTCGAGCGCGTCCTGCTCTTCCACCTCTCCGTGCGATTCGCGCTCGAGCGGTTCCCCGTCGAGCGCGGGCCGGCGGTCCCGAGCGAGGCGCTCGCGGGGACGTTCCTGCTGTGTCTCGGGCTCACGTTCGTGCGGCGGCTCGCGCCACTCGCGCTCGGCATCGCGATCTGCGCGATGCTCGTCGTGCTCGAGGCGAGCTTCCCCGCGACGTCCAACCACTTCTTCGTCGAGCTCTGGCTGCTCGTGCTCTTCCTCGTGGTCGGGTTCGACGGCGAGGACGAGGCGCGCGTGCTGCTCGCCGCGACGCGCATCAGCATCGCCGTCCTGCTCTTCTACACGGGCGTGCAGAAGGCGCTCTACGGCACCTACTTCCACGGCCAGTACCTGCTCGTCGAGATGGCGATCAAGCCGACCTTCGCCGCCGTGCTCGGGTGGACGCTCCCCGCCGACGAGCTCGCGCGCGTGCTGGGGCAGCTTCCGGACCGCGTCGGCGCGGGCCCCTTCCGCACGACGGCGCCCCTCTTCCTGCTCGCGTCGAACGCGGTCTGGCTGTTCGAGATCGCCATCCCCGTGCTGCTGCTCGCACAGCGCACGCGGCGGCTCGCCGTCGTCGCCGTCGGCGCGTTCGTCTTCGCGATCCAGTCGGGGGCGACGGAGATCTTCTTCGGCACGCTGCTCGTCGCGTGCGTGCTCCTGTTCTGGCCGCGCGACCTGCTCGCGCGCGCGCAGTTCGTCTTCTACGCGTGGTACGCGCTGCTCGCGGTCGTCGACCTCGTCACCGACTGGCGGTTCGTGTGATGTCGCGGGCCCGCAAGCGCGCCGTCGCCGCGATGCTGCTGGTCTTCTCCCTCTGGCCGCTCGCACAGCACGCGCTCGTGCAGCGCTTCCGCATGAATCCGTGGAAGTTCTTCGGCTTCGCGATGTACACGACGCACGTCCTGAAGCCCGCCGTCGAGGTCTACGCGCTCGACGGCGGACGGCGTCTCGCGCTTCCGATCCCCGAGCGCGAGCTGCCGGAGGCCGAGGCCGAGCGGCGGCGGCTGCGCGCGTCGAGCCACCACTGCGGTCTGCTCGCGCGCCCCGACCGCCTCGCGCGGCTCGTGCGCGACGCGCTCGCGCCGAGCGAGGGCGTCGAGGTGGTCGTCGTGCGGCCGTACATCGACCCGCGCTCGGGTCGGGTCACGGCGACGCGCGAGAGCCACCTCTACCTCGCCGACGGCCGCGTGATCGAGGAGCTCGGGGCGTTCGGACGCTAGGCGCGGCCGGCGGCGATCGGGGAGGGCGGCGTGTTCGGGATCCATCGCTACGTCCTCTCCCTGCTCGTGATGGTCGGCCACCTCGCTCCGCTCTGGAGCAGCTGGTGCGGCTACTACGCGGTGTTCGCGTTCTACCTGCTGAGCGGATTCCTGATGACGAAGGTGCTGCGGCGTCGCTACGGCGGATCGAGCGCGGGCGTCGTGCGATTCCTCGCGAACCGCGCGCTCCGCATCCATCCGCCCTACTGGGCCGTGCTCGCGCTGACGCTCGGGCTGCTCGCGCTCTGGCCCGTGGACGTGCCGCGCCTGCACCCGTCGATCCGCGTGCCGGGCGACGCGCGCGCCTGGATCCAGAACGTCCTCGTGATCGGCCTCGAGGGCGAGGCCGTGCGGCTCGTGCCCCCGGCGTGGTCGCTCGACGTGGAGCTCGTCTTCTACCTCGTGCTCGCGGCCGTCGCGACGCGCGGGCGCGCCGTCGCGTTCGCGTGGCTGGCGGGAAGCGCGGCCTACACGGCGTGGCTCGTCGCGACGGGCGCCGCCTTCGCCGATCGCTATGCGCCGTACGGCGCTGCGTCCCTGCCGTTCGCGCTCGGTTGCGCGCTGCAGTGGGAGGAGTCGCGGCTGCGCCTCGCCCCCTGGCACGCGGTGCTCGCGCCCGTCCTGTTCGCCGGACACGCGATGCTCGCGGTGCGGCTCTGGGGCGCGTACGACGGCGCCGCGTTCTACGCGTCGCTCGGCCTCGCGGCCTACAGCGTTGCGGCCCTCGCCCCGCGCCGTGCGACGGGTGCGATCGCCCGCCTCGACGCGGCTCTCGGCGACCTCTCGTATCCGCTGTTCCTGGGGCACCAGGTCGCGTCGATCGCCGTCGCGATGACGTGGCTCGGCGGCGCGCGGCCGCCGGACGGCCGCCTCCTGCTGTTCACGCTCCCGGCCGTCCATGCGCTCGCGTTCGCCGTGCACGCCGGCGTGGAGCGGCCGGTCGAGCGCCTGCGAGGGCGGGTGCGGACGCGCGCCGCACGCGCCGACACCTAGACGCTAGGCGGGCAATCCGCTCCACAGGCCGCGCAGCGGCGAGTCGCGCATGACCTCGGCGATCTCGCGCTGCTGGCCCTCGGAGAGCTGCTCGCGCCACTTCTCGAGGCTCTCGCGCGGGTCGCGGAAGACGCTGAAGTAGGCGCGGCGCGCGTCGATGCCCTCGGCCTCGCCCGAGATCGACGCCTCGACGAAGGCGCGCGTCTGCGGGCCGACCTGCCAGCCGATGAACTCGAAGATGCGCGTCGTCTCGGCGAGCGGGTCGGCGCAGAGGTCCTCGTAGACGACGACGCGGCCGCGCGGCTGCGCGCGCGTGACCGCGACGAGCGGCTCGACCTGGATGCGCCAGCGCAGGGCCTCGAACATCGCCTCGGGCATCGTCGCGAGATCGGGCAGGAAGGCGCGGTAGGCCTCGCCGCCCGGCGCCTCGATCACGTCGCGAGCGCGCCGCGCGTCGCGCTCGCGATCGGCGTCGAAGATCCCCTTCGCGACGCCCGACAGGTGGCTCGCGACGTTCGCGAACGGGTTGCGCACCGCGGCCAGCAGCACCGGCTCGATCACCTCGCACAGGCGCGCGAGGAGCGCGGTCTCGAAGTTGACGTCCTTGATCAGGACCTCGCCGTCCTCGGCGAGACGCGGCCGACCGTACGCTTCGTAGAGCCCGCGCAGTGCGGGCACGCGCGAGCCGAGGCCGTGCAGGAAGTGGAGCACGCGCGGGTGGCCGCGTTCGAACGTCTTCGGCGGGAACGGGGGCAGGTCGACCTGGTGATGGCAGCCGCGGCAGATCGCATCGAAGCGCGTGCGCAGGGCCGCGCGGTCGCCGCCGCTCGCGAGGTCGCGCTTCCACGCCGCGTACGGCGCGCGCTTCCACTCCGGGAACGGCTCGTGCTTGTAGCAGCAGGTCGTATGGCTGTTGAGGATCTGCGCCAGCCACGTCGTGCCGGAGCGTCCCTTGCCTGTGATCAGCACGTAGCGGAGCAAGGGCCCCTCCCGAGGTCGAGGGCGCACCGTACCCGGGCGCCGCGCGGCGGACCTCCTTCGGCACGACGCACGGGCGGGCTCAACTCCCGAGCGCGGACGACGCGAGCGCGCCGTCCGTCCCGGCGGCCGCGCCGAGCTGCGCGAGCAGCTCGTGCTTGCGCACCTTGCCACTCGCGGTGCGCGGGAGCTCCGCCGCGACCACGAGGTGCCGGGGCTGCTTGTAGCGCGCGAGGCGATCGCCGCACCACGCGAGGAGCGCGGCGAGGTCGAGCTCGGCCCCGGGTGCGAGCACGACGAAGGCGCAGCCGCTCTCGCCCCACGTCGCGTCGGGAACCCCCACGACCGCGACCTCGTCGACGGCCGGGTGCGCGAGCAGCGCAGCCTCGACCTCGGCCGGGTACACGTTCTCGCCGCCCGAGATGTACATCTCTCGTGCGCGCCCGACGAGCGTGACGAAGCCCTCGTCGTCGATGCGGGCGAGGTCGCCGGTGCGCACCCAGCCCTCGCGGAGCGTCGCGGCCGTCTCGGCGGGTCGCTCCCAGTAGCCGAGCATCGCGATCGGCCCGCGCACGACGATCTCGCCGGTCTCGCCCGTGCCGACGTCGCGCCAGTGGGCGGGCGCTGCGTCGACGGTGGCGCGGTCGACCACCCGCAGCTCCGCATGGAAGACCGGGCGGCCCACGCTGCCCGCCTTCCGCAGCGCGTCGGCCTCGTCGAGACAGCAGAGGATCGACGTCTCGGTCTGGCCGTACCCCTGCTTCAGGACGAGGCCGTGGCGCTCGTAGGCGCGCACCGTGTCCGGCGCGATCGCGGCGCCGGCGGTGAACAGGAAGCGCAGCGCCGGCCGCGCGCCGGGCGGACACGCGCCCGCGTCGAGCGCGCCGAGCAGCCGCTCGTACTGCGTCGGCACGCCACCCAGGTACGTGATGCGCTCGCGCTCGACGGCGCGCCACACCGCGTCGGCGTCGAAGCCGCGCTGCAGCACGACGGCGCAGCCCGCGTAGAGAGCGGGGAGCGAGAGGATCTTGAGCCCGAGCGAGTGGAACAGCGGGACCGCCACGAGCACGCGCTCCGCGCCGCTGCGGATGCCGAAGTAGAGCTGCGCGTTGAGCGCGTTGAAGAGCGTCTTGCGGTGCGCGAGCAGCGCGCCCTTCGGCGCGCCGGTCGTCCCCGAGGTGTAGAGGATCATCATCGGCGCGTCGGGCGAGACGGGGAGGGCGTCGATCGCGGGCGCTGCGGCGCGCTCGCGCTCGAAGGCGTCGTCGGGATCGTCGCCGAGCAGCGCGACGCGCGCGGGGGCGTGCGCGGCCGCCGCGAGCGCGTCGGCGACGAGCGATGCGAACGCGCGCTCCGCGACGAGCACGCGCGGGCGCGCGTCGTCGACCTGGAACGCGATCTCGCGCGCGGAGAGCCGGGTGTTGGTCGGGACCGCGATCGCGCCGAGGCGCGCGCTCGCGAGGACGAGCTCGAGGTACGCGGCGCGGTTCCCGAGCAGGAGCGCGACCCGGTCCCCGCGCGCGACGCCGGCCGCCGCGAGCCAGCCCGCCGCGCGGCCGACGCGCTCGTCGAACGCGGCCCAGTCGAGGCGCAGGCGGCCGTCGACGATCGCGAGACGGCGCGGCGCCGTCGCCGCCCACCGCGACGTCCAGCCGCCGACGTTGTGCACCGCGCTCGACACGGGGCGGGGGGATAGACGACGGCGCGCGCGCCCGCCATCGGCGCCCGCGCCGCTACGCTAGGAGGGCTCGACCGGGAGGACGCGCGTGAACCTGATCGGCCAGCCCGCCACCGTCGGCCGCCACTGCGGCGCGAGCCGCTACGACGTGACGCCCGAGGTCGTCGCCTTCTACGAGGATGCGCTCGACGACCACCATCCGCTCTACGAGCGCTTCGCGCCGCCGCTCCTCCACCACTCGGAGTGCTTCCGCTACCTCGGCGAGTGGTACCTGAAGAACCTGTTCGGAAACCTCCACGCGCAGCAGGACTGGGAGTGCTTCGCGCCGATCGAGGTCGGGCGCGCGATCCGCACCCGCTCGACGATCGTGGACCGCTACGCGAAGCGCGGCCGCGACTACGTCGTGAACGAGACCGACTACGTCGATGCCGAGGAAGGACGGCTGCTCGTGCGCAGCCGCACGCACCAGTCCTTCCTCCCGCCGCAGGATGCGGCGCCGGACGCGGCGAGCGGTGCCGCCGACGCGGGCGCGGGCTTCGTCGTCGACGAGGACACGGCGCGCCGGAAGCAGCGCGAGGCGCGCCCGCCGTTCCCGACCGCGACGGGCGAGGACCTCCCGCCGATCGCGCACACGATCGACCAGCGCCGCTGCTGGATGTTCTCCGGCCCCGGCGCGAACTACCACAACGACGAGGCCCAGGCGCGCAAGCTCGGCTTCCCGCGGATCGTCGTGCAGGGGATGATGTCGACCTGCTTCGTGTCGCAGCTCATGCTGGCGCGCTTCGGCGAGGGCTGGCTCCGCGGCGGGCGCATGTCGGTGAAGCTCACCAACGTCGTGTGGTGCGACGAGACCGTCGTCGTGCGCGGCAAGGTGCGCGAATCGGTGCGCGAGGGGACGCGCGTGCGCGTGCACTGCGACGTCTGGGTCGACAAGCCGGACGGCGCGCGGGCGCTGATCGGCAGCGCGTCGGCCCTCGAGGCGTAGCGGCGGTGGCCGGGCGCGGCGCGCCGCGGCGGCTCGAGCGCGAGGTCGAGCGCGCGCTGCGCGCGCTCGGCGCGGCGGAGCGCGGCGAGCGGCTGCTCGTCGCCGTGTCGGGCGGCGTCGACTCGATCGTGCTCCTCGACGTGCTGTGCGGCCTGCGCGAGCGGCGGGGCTTCGAGGTCGCGGTCGGTCACGTCGAGCACGGCCTCCGCGGCGCGGACTCGCTCGCGGACGCGGCGTTCGTCGAGGCGCAGGCGCGCGCGCGCGGCTGCGCGTTCGGGCTCGAGCGCGTCGACGTCCGGGGCGCGCGGAGCGGAGGCCCGAGCCGGACGCGGCCCACTCTCCAGGAGGCCGCCCGCGCGCTCCGCTACGACGCGCTCCGGCGCATCGCCGCGCGCCTCGGCGCCGCGCGCGTCGCGACGGCGCACACGCTCGACGACCAGGCGGAGACGCTGCTGCTGCGGCTCCTGCGCGGCTGCGCACCGGATGCGCTCGGCGGCATCCCCGAGCGCTCGCCCGACGGCGCGGTCGTCCGTCCGCTGCTCGGCGCGACCCGCGAGGCGGTCCGGGGCTACGCGTGCGCGCGTGAACTCTCGTGGCGGGAGGACGCGAGCAACGCGTCGCCCGTCTACGCGCGCAACCGCGTCCGGCACGAGCTGCTGCCCCGCCTCGCGGCCGAGTTCAACCCGCGACTGCTCAGGGCGCTCGCGAACCTTGCCGAAGCGTCCCGCCGGGACGCCGAGTGGATCCGCTCCGTCGTCGATGGGCTGGCGCAGCAGCGGTTCGAGCGAGCGACGACGGGAGACGACGGCGAGCCGTGCATCCGCATCGATCCGAAGGGCTGGGACGAGGCCGCGCTGCCCGACGCGCTCGCGCGGCGGCTCGTCGCGCGGGCGTTCGACGAGCTCGGCGCGGGCCGCGAGCGGACGCGGGCGCACGTGTCGCGGGTGCTCGACTTCCTGCGGCGCGCGCCGGACGCGCAGATCGGGCGTTGCATCGAGCTCCCCTGCGGACTGCGGCTCGTGCGGGCCGCGCACGCCTGCGAGCTGCGCGGCGCGCCAGCGGGCGCGCGGACGCCCGGAAGGGGTGGGCCGCCGCTCGGGTGCTAGCCTGCGCCGAGCCTTGTAGTTTGGGCGCGGAACGCCGGTCGGGCGAACCGCGGACGCCGGGTCGGCATCGGCATCCGTGTCGAATCCGGAGGGAGGGCGCCCGATCGACGGGCGCCCGAGCGATGGGGTGCCGGGAGCGCGCGTGAATCAGCAGTTCTACAAGAACATGGCCCTCTGGGTGGTCATCCTCGCGGTGATCCTGCTGCTCGTCACCCTGATGAAGCAGGAGGAGTCCGCCGCCCCGGAGATCGCCTTCAGCCAGTTCCTCGGCCAGCTCGCCAACGACCAGGTCGGCGAGGTCACGATCGAGGACGGCAACATCAGCGGCAAGTACGTCGACGGCAGCGAGTTCACCACCTACGCGCCGCCCGAAGCGCTCCCGACGCTGATCCCCGAGCTCACCGAGCGCAAGGTCAAGTTCGACGCGAAGCCCAAGCCCGAAGGAAGCTTCTGGCGGCAGGTCGCGCTCATGTGGTTCCCGCTCGTCCTGTTCATCGGGCTGTGGGTGTTCTTCATCCGCCAGATGCAGTCGGGCGGCGGCAAGGCGATGAGCTTCGGCAAGTCCAAGGCGCGCCTGCTCACCGAGAGCCACAACCGCGTCACGTTCGAGGACGTCGCGGGCATCGAGGAGTCGAAGCACGAGCTCGAGGAGATCATCGCGTTCCTGCGCGAGCCCAAGAAGTTCACGCGCCTCGGCGGGCGCATTCCGAAGGGCGTGCTGCTCGTCGGCCCGCCCGGCACCGGCAAGACGCTGCTCGCGCGGGCCGTCGCCGGCGAGGCGGGCGTTCCGTTCTTCTCGATCTCGGGCTCGGACTTCGTCGAGATGTTCGTCGGCGTCGGCGCGTCGCGCGTGCGCGACCTCTTCCAGCAGGGCAAGAAGCACGCGCCGTGCATCATCTTCATCGACGAGATCGACGCGGTCGGGCGCCACCGCGGCGCCGGCCTCGGAGGCGGGCACGACGAGCGCGAGCAGACGCTGAACCAGCTGCTCGTCGAGATGGACGGCTTCGAGAGCAACGAGGGCGTCATCCTGATCGCGGCGACGAACCGGCCCGACGTGCTCGACCCCGCGCTGCTGCGACCCGGGCGCTTCGACCGGCGCGTCGTCGTGCCGCGGCCCGACCTCCGCGGCCGTCTGCAGATCCTCAAGATCCACACGCGCCGCGTCCCGCTCGCCGACGACGTCGACCTCGAGATCGTCGCGCGCGGCACGCCGGGCTTCGCGGGCGCCGACCTGCAGAACCTCGTCAACGAGGCGGCGCTGCTCGCCGCGCGCCGCGACGCGACGAAGGTGGCGCGCGTCGACTTCGAGCAGGCGAAGGACAAGGTGCTGCTCGGCACCGAGCGCCGCAGCATGATCATGAGCGACGAGGACAAGCGCATCACCGCCTATCACGAGGCGGGACACGCGCTCGTCGCGATGCTCACCGAGGGCTCGGACCCCGTCCACAAGGTCACGATCATCCCGCGCGGCATGGCGCTCGGGCTCACCCAGACGCTGCCCGTCGAGGATCGGCTCAGCTTCACGCGCACGCAGATCCTCGCGATCATCCAGCACGCGATGGGCGGCCGCGCGGCCGAGGAGATCGTCTTCGGGCACCTCTCGACGGGCGCGGCGAACGACCTCGAGCAGGCGACGACCTGGGCCCGGCGCATGATCTGCGAGTACGGCATGAGCGACCGGCTCGGCCCGGTGGCGTACGGCGACCACGGCGGCGACGTGTTCCTCGGCCGCGACTTCGTCTCGCGCAAGGACTACAGCGAGGCGAAGGCGCAGCAGATCGACGAGGAGATCGAGACCACGCTGCACGACATGTACGCGCAGGCGCGCGAGAAGCTCGTCGACCACCGCGCCACGCTCGACGCGATCGCCGAGGCGCTGCTCGAGCGCGAGACGCTCGACACGAAGGATCTCGAGATCATTGCACGCGGTGAGCCCCTCCCTCCGCTGCCGAGCCCCGTGACATCCCCCGAGACCGGAGCGGTCGCCGGGACGTCGTCGTCTCCCGCCAAGGAGCGGGCCGACGGCTACCCCCCGCGCGGCGGCAAGCTTCCGGACCCGGAGCCGATGCCCGGCTGAGGAAGGCCGCCATGGCGGACCGACAGCTCGAGCCCGACGCGGCGGTGCGCACTCGCGCGCCGGCCGCGGCGCATCCATTCCGCGAAGGCACGACGACGCTGATGGGCGTGCTGAACGCGACGCCCGACTCGTTCTCCGACGGTGGCCGCTTCGTGCGGGGCGAGCGTGTCGACCTCGCCGGCGCGCTCGCGGCGGCGAAGGAGCTCGAGGAGGGCGGCGCCGACGTGCTCGACGTCGGCGGCGAGTCGACGCGTCCCGGTGCCGAGCCCGTCTCGCTCGAGGTCGAGCTCGCGCGCGTGCGGCCGGTCGTCGAGGCGCTCGCCGAAGCGACCGGGCTCCCGATCTCGATCGACACCCGGAAGGCGCGCGTCGCCGCCGAGGCGATCGCCGCCGGAGCGCGCGTCGTGAACGACGTGTCGGGTCTGCGGACGGATCCGGAGCTCGCCGACGTCGCGGCCGAGGCGGGCGCTTGGCTCGTCGTGGGCCACATGCGCGGCACGCCCGCGACCATGCAACGCGCGCCGCGCTTCGACGACGTGCGGGCCGAGGTCGCGCGCGAGCTCGCGGCTTCGATCGCGCTCGCGCGCGAGCGCGGCGTGCCGGCCGACCGCATCGTGGCCGACCCGGGGATCGGCTTCGGCAAGCGACTCGAGGACAACCTGGTGCTGATCGCGCGCGCCGGCGAGCTGCGGCGCGAGCTCGGCGTCCCCGTCCTGCTCGGGCCGTCGCGCAAGTCGTTCCTCGGCGCGCTGACGGGCGACCCGGTCGAGCGGCGCGACGACGCGACGCTCGCCGTCTGTGCCGTCGCGAGCTTCCTCGGGGTCGACGCGCTGCGCGTCCACGACGCGGCGCGCGTGCGGCGCGCCGTCGCCGTCGGGCGCGCGCTCGCCGCGGCGCGCCCGGAGGACGCCCGATGATCGGCTACCTCTGGCAGCTCCTCGTCGACTTCATCGAGTTCATCGGGACGCGCTTCTCGTGGCGCGACGCGATCGACATCGCGATCGTCGCGTTCGCGGTCTACTGGCTGCTGCTGCTCATCCGCGGCACGCGCGCGGTCCAGATCCTCGTCGGCGTGATCGTGCTGATCGCGCTCTCGCTCGCCTCGCAGTTCTTCCAGTTCGCGACCACGCGCTGGATCCTCGACACGTTCATGGGCTCGGCGGTGCTGATCATCGTCGTGCTCTTCCAGCACGACATCCGGCGCGCGCTCGCGCGCGTGGGCCGCTTCGGCTTCTTCCTCACGCCCGAGCACGAGGAGTCCGCCATGGTCGAGGAGGTCGTGCGCGCGGCGCAGATCCTCGCCCAGCGCCGCGTCGGCGCGCTGATGGTGATCGAGCGCGAGAGCATCCTGTCCGAGCAGATCGAGCAGGGCACGCGGCTCGACGCCGACGTCTCGAAGGAGCTGCTGGTGTCGCTCTTCCAGACGCAGTCGCCGCTGCACGACGGCGCGGTGATCCTGCGCGACGGGCGCATCCTGTCGGCCGGGTGCATCCTGCCGCTCACGCTGCGCCAGGATCTCCCCGACGGCGTCGGGACGCGGCACCGCGCGGCCGTCGGCGTCACCGAGGAGACGGACGCGCTCGTGATCGTCGTGTCCGAGGAGACGGCGGGCATCTCGATCGTCCTCGGCGGCGACATGCTGCGCAACCTCGACGGGCCGCACCTGCGCGTCGTGCTGCAGGAGATCCTCGCGGGCGAGCGCAAGGAGCTGCCCGAGGAGGTCGACGACGTGCGGCGGCCGCTCGAGCTCGCGGAGGCGGGCGGTGCCGATCGCACGAGCGGGTCGCGCGCCTAGCCAGCACGCAGGGGGAAGAGGGGCGCATGGCGCGTCGTCGGTACTCGAACTTCCGGCCCGGGGCGATGATCCTCTCGGTGCTGATCGCGAGCTTCCTGTGGGCCGTCTCGCAGGGGCAGGCGAACATCGAGCAGCTCGTCGCAGTGCCGGTCGAGCTGCGCCAGATCCCCGAGGACCTCGTCATCACCGATCGCAACGCCGACGCGCTGAGCCTCCACCTGCGCGGCACGGCGGCCGCGCTGCGCAACATCGACAAGAAGGCGCTCGTCTTCCCGATCGACCTCTCGAAGAGCAAGCGCGGGACGACGACGATCAACGTGCCGAACCCGCCCGTCGAGCTGCCGCGCGGCGTGACGACCTCGCAGCTCGCGCCGTCGCAGCTCACGGTGACGCTCGACTCGAAGGCGCGGAAGTCCGTGTCGGTGAAGCCCGACATCGAGGGCGAGCCCGCCGAGGGCTTCCGCCTCAAGGACCTGCGCGTCGTGCCGAACCGCGTCTGGCTCGCCGGCGCGCGCAGCCAGGTGCTGCGGCTCGACGAGGTCGTCACGGAGCCCGTGAACCTCGCGGGGTTGTCGCAGAGCGAGGAGCGCGAGGTGCGGCTCTACCTCGGCGGCGGCCGGGTCTGGAAGGAGGACGACGCGCCGGTGCGCGTCGTGATCGAGATCGAGCCCGTCGAGCCGCCGCCCGGCGAGGGCGGCGCGGACGCGCGCTCGGGAGTGGCGGGATGAGCGAGGTGGAGACGGCGCCGCCGCGGCCGCGGAGGCTCTTCGGGACGGACGGCGTGCGCGGCACGGCGAACGTGCACCCCATGACGGCGCCGATGGCGCTCAAGCTCGGGCAGGCGATCGCGCACGTCTTCCGCGGACGCGGGCGGCGGCGCGTGCTGATCGGCAAGGACACGCGCCTGTCCGGCTACATGTTCGAGGACGCGCTCGCGTCGGGCATCTGCTCGATGGGCGCGAACGTCATCCAGGTCGGGCCGATGCCGACGCCCGCGCTCGCCTTCCTCACGGCCGACATGCGCTGCGACGCCGGCGTCATGATCTCGGCGAGCCACAACCCCTACCAGGACAACGGCATCAAGTTCTTCGGGCACGATGGCTTCAAGCTCGCCGACGAGCTCGAGGCGCGCATCGAGGCGCTGGTCGAGAGCGGCGAGCTCGACGCGGCGACCGCCGACCCCGACGAGATCGGTCAGGCGCGGCGCATCGACGACGCCGAGGGCCGCTACGTCGTCTTCCTCAAGAAGACGTTCCCGATGGACCTCGAGCTCGAGGGCATGCGCGTCGTGCTCGACTGCGCGAACGGTGCGGCCTACAAGGTCGGGCCGACGGTGCTGTCCGAGCTCGGCGCCGAGGTCTTCCCGATCGCCGTCGAGCCGAACGGCCGCAACATCAACCGCGAGTGCGGCTCGACGCACCCCGAGAAGGCGGCCTCGCGCGTGCGCGAGGTGCGCGCGGACGTCGGCATCGCCGTCGACGGCGACGCCGACCGCGTGATCCTGATCGACGAGCGCGGCGAGCAGGTCGACGGCGACCAGGTGCTCGCGCTCTGCGCGCGCGACCTGCACGAGCGCAAGGAGCTGCGCGGCGGCGGCATCGTCGCGACCGTGATGAGCAACCTCGGCCTCGAGCGGTTCCTCGCGGCCCGCGGGCTCGGGCTCGAGCGCACGCAGGTGGGCGACCGCTACGTCGTCGAGGCGATGCGCGCCGGCGGCTACAACCTCGGCGGCGAGCAGAGCGGCCACGTCGTCTTCACGGACTACGGTCGCACCGGCGACGGCCTGATGACCGCGCTCCAGGTGCTCGCGATCATGGCGCGCAGCGGTCGCAGGCTCTCGGACCTCGCGTCCGACTTCGAGCGCTTCCCCCAGGTGCTCGTCAACGTCGCGGTCGCGAGCAAGCGCCCGCTCGAGGAGCTGCCCGGCGTGCAGGCGGCGATCCGCCGCGTCGAGGCCGAGCTCGCGGGGCGCGGCCGCGTGCTGATCCGCTACAGCGGCACCGAGCTCAAGGCGCGCGTGATGGTCGAAGGCGAGGACGAGGCGCGCGTGCGCGAGATCGCGGGCGATCTCGCCGACGAGCTGCGCCGCTCGCTCGGGGGGGTGTGATGCGGAACCTGATCGTCTCGCTCGACGCGATCGCGGGCCTCGCCGAGGCGTCCGCCGGCCGCGCGAGCTTCGACCTCGGCGCGGCGGCCGCGCTCGCCGAGCTCGCCGGCGCGGGCGGCGTGCGCATCGGACTGCGCGAGGACCTGCGCCCGATCGGCGAGGCCGAGGTGCTCCACCTGCGCCGCGCGAGCCGCTCGCTCGAGCTTCGCCTGCCGCCGTCGCCCGGCCTCCTGAAGCCCGCGCTCGAAGCGCGACCCGACCGCGTCGTGATCGCCGGCGAGAGCTGGGAGAGCCTCGGCGGCGCGACGCCGCTCGACCTGCGCACGCAGGCGCAGGCCGTGCAGGCGATGCTGCGCTCGCTCGACGACGCGGCGATCCCGGCCGTGCTCGTGCTGGCGCCGTCGCTCGACGCCGTGAAGGCCGGCCACGGGCTCGGCGCCCGCAGCGTCGAGCTCTACACGGGCGCGACCGTCGACCTGCCGCGCGCCGAGCGGCGCGCCGCGCTCGAGCAGCTCGCGGACGCGACGCGGCTCGCGAGCAAGCTGCGGCTCGGCCTGTCGATCGGCGGCGCGCTCGACGACCGCAGCGCGCCGGAGGTGCTCGAGGTCGCGCCGTCGGCCGAGCGCGTCGCGATCGGCCGCGCGTTCGCCGCGCGCGCCTTGCTCGTCGGCGTCGATCGCGCGGTGCGCGACCTGCGCGCGCGCGTCGAGTAGCGGGGCGCGCGATGCGCGCGGCCTGGCCCCTCGCGACCGCCTCCGAGATGCGCGCGCTCGACGCGCACACGATCGAGCACCTCGGCGTGCCGGGCGAGATCCTGATGGAGAGCGCGGGCCGCGCGGTCGCCGACGTCGCACTCGCCGAATGGCGCGCGCTCGGGCGCGGCGACGCCGAGGTGCTCGTCGCGTGCGGGCGCGGCCACAACGGCGGCGACGGCTTCGTGGTCGCGCGCCACCTCCACCTGCTCGACGTGCCCGTGCGCGCCGCGCTGCTCGGCGGCGAGCGCGCGGCGAGCGGACTGCGCGGCGACGCCGCCGCGGCGTTCGCGCGCATGCGCGCCGTCGGCGTGCGCTGCGAGGGCGATCGCTGGCGCGCACCCGCCGCCGGCGTCGTGGTCGACGCGCTCTTCGGAACGGGGCTCTCGCGCGCGCTCGACGGCGCCGCCGCGGCGGCCGTGCGGCGCATCGCGCGCGCGCGCGCGGCGGGCTGCCGCGTCGTCGCCGTCGACCTCCCGTCGGGCCTCGACGCCGACACGGGTGCCGCGCTCGGCGCGTGCGTCGAGGCCGATGTCACGGTCGCGATCGGGCTCCCGAAGCTCGGGCTCGCGCTCGAGCCCGGGCGCGCGCGCGCCGGGCGCATCTTCGTCGCGCGCATCGGCATCGCCGACGCGGCGCCCGGCGTCGGGCCGCTCGCGTTCGCGCCGACGCGCGCGGCCGCGGGCGCGCTGCTGCCGCCTCGCCCGGCGACCGGGCACAAGGGGAGCTTCGGCCACGTGCTGGTCGCGGCCGGCTCCGAGGGGAAGACGGGCGCGGCCGCGCTCGCCGCGCGCGCGGCCGCGCGGGCCGGCGCCGGGCTCGTGACGGTCGCGTGTCCGGCCGGGCTCGGCGACGTGATGGAGACGCTCTGTCTCGAGGCCATGACCGCGCCGCTCGCCGACACCGCGCGCCGCGGGCTCGCCGCGGCGGCCGAGGACGCGCTGCTCGCGCTCGCGCGCGAGCGCGACGTCGTGGCGCTCGGGCCGGGGATCGGGCGCGAGGCCGACACGGGCGATCTCGTGCGCGCCTTCGCGAAGCGCTGCGAGCGCCCGCTCGTGCTCGACGCCGACGCGCTCTTCGCGTTCGGCGACGAGCTCGAGCGCCTTCGCGAGCGCGGTGCGCCGACCGTGCTCACGCCGCACCCCGGCGAGGCGGCACGCCTGCTCGGCGTGCGCGCCGCGGACGTGAACGCCGGGCGCGTCGCCTGCGCGCGCGAGCTCGCCCGGCGAAGCGGCGCCGTGGCGGTGCTGAAGGGCGCGCCGACCGTGGTCGCGGCGCCCGACGGAGCGATCGCCGTCAACCCGACGGGCGGTCCGGCCCTCGCGAGCGGCGGGACGGGCGACGTGCTCACCGGCGCCATCGCCGCGCTCGTCGCGCAGGGGGCGGACGCGTTCGCGGCGGCCGTCGCGGCGGTGTTCGCGCACGGGCTCGCCGGCGATCGGATCGGGCGCCGCATCGGCGACGCGGGCCTCCTCGCCGGCGATCTCGCCGACGCGCTCCCGGCGGCACTCGCCGCGTTGCGCGAAGCTGCGCGCGATGTCGCGTCCGACCGACCCGTCCCCGGACCTCCCGCGCTGCTCGTGGCGTTTCCCGAGCCCGACCGCGACGCTCGCCGCCGGCGCCGCCCTCGCGCGCGCGTTCGCTGAGGCCGAGGCGGCGGGCGAGCTCGACGGGCCGCTCGTCGTCGCGCTCGCCGGCCCGCTCGGCGCCGGCAAGACGCAGCTCGCGAAGGGCGTCGGCGCGGGCTTCGGCTACGCGCCGGGCGACCTCGCGAGCCCGACGTTCACGATCGCGAACGGCTATCCGCTGCCCGGCGGCGGCGAGCTCCTGCACGTCGACGCCTACCGGCTCGCGGGGCCCGAGGAGCTGCGCGCGGCGGGCTTCGACGACGCGCTCGAGCCCGGCCGCGTCGTCGTCGTCGAGTGGCCCGAGCGCGTCGCCGGCGCGCTGCCCGACGACCGGCTCGACATCGTCCTCTCGCTCGAAGCCGGCGCCGCGGGGCTTGTCGCGGACGCCCCGGTCGGGGACGATTCCGCGCCCGCGGGCGCCCCGGTCGCGGCCCGCCGCGCCGAAGCGCGCGCGCGCGGACGGGACGCGGCCCGCGTGCTCGTGCGGATGCGTTCCCTGCTCGACGCGGTGCGCGGCGCCGGACGGGACGAGGACGGCGCGCGAGACGAGCCGTCGGCGGACGGTCGCGACTGACGATCAGCGCGCCCGCGACGGGCGAGGAGTGCGATTCGTGGCCCTGGTGGTGCAGAAGTTCGGCGGCACGAGCGTCGGCGACCCCGAGCGCATCCGGAACGTCGCGCGGCGCGTCGTCGAGACGCATCGCGCGGGCCACCGGGTGGTCGTGTGCGTCTCGGCGATGGCGGGCGAGACGAACGCGCTCGTCGCGCTCGCGAACGACGTCGGCGGCGAGCAGCCGAGCGCGCGCGAGTACGACGTGCTCGTCGCGACGGGCGAGCAGAAGACGATCGCGCTGCTCGCGATGGCGATCCATCGGCTCGGGGTGGACGCGCAGAGCTTCACCGGCGCGCAGATGGGCATGCGCACGGATTCGGACCACGCGCGCGCGCGCATCCAGAGCATCGACACGGAGGCGCTGCGCGCCGTCCTCGACCGCGGTGCGATCGCGGTGATCGCGGGCTTCCAGGGCGTCGACGACGAGGGCGACATCACGACGCTCGGTCGCGGGGGCTCGGACACCTCGGCCGTCGCCGTCGCCTGCGCGCTCGGCGCCGACGTGTGCGAGATCTACACGGACGTCGACGGCGTGTACACGACCGACCCGCGCATGTGCGCGCGAGCGCGCAAGCTCGCGCGCGTCTCCTTCGAGGAGATGCTCGAGATGGCGAGCCTCGGCGCGAAGGTGCTGCAGATCCGCTCGGTCAAGTTCGCGATGCGGTACGGCCTTCCGATCCACGTGCGATCGAGCTTCGACGCGTCGGAGGGCACATGGGTGGTGCGCGAGGAGGACCTGATGGAGCACATGATCGTTTCGGGCATCACCTTCAACCGCGACGAGGCGAAGATCCGGGTGCTCGGGGTGAAGGACCAGCCCGGGGTCGCGAGCCGCGTCTTCACGCCGCTCTCCGACGCCGGCATCGTCGTCGACATGATCATCCAGAACCTCGGCTCCGATGCGATGACGGACCTCACGTTCACGGTGCCGCGGGGCGACTTCAAGCGCGCCTTCGAGCTCGCGCGCAACGCGGGGCGGGACATCGGTGCGCGCGACGTCGAGGGCGCGACGGACGTCGCGAAGGTGTCGCTCGTCGGCCTCGGCATGCGCGACCACGCGGGCGTCGCGTCGAGGGCGTTCCGCGTGCTGGCGGACGAGGGCATCAACATCCAGGCCATCACGACGAGCGAGATCAAGATCTCGGTGCTCGTCGATGAGAAGTACACGGAGCTCGCCGTGCGCGCGCTGCACCACGCCTTCATCGAAGAGGGTGTGATGGAGCCGCGCGCGGAGTAGCCGTGCGTCCCCGCGGTCCCGCGGAGCCGCCCGCTTGGACAGCCGGTCCCCGCCGCCCCGATGCGGCGCGCCCGCGCGCCCGGAGCGCGGTGCGCTCCCCGTCCGCCTCGTCGCCGCGCTGCTGCTCGGCCTCGCGCCGCTCGCGCGCTGCGCGGAGCCGGGGCCGCCGCCCGAGGCGCGCGTCGCGGGGGCGGACCGCGCGGCGGTGCAGCTGCTCGCCGGCGGGCGACTCGACCCGAACCGGGCCGCGGCGAGGGACCTCGAGCTGCTCCCGGGCATCGGGCCCGCCCGCGCGGAGGCGATCGCCCGCGCGGCGCGCGCCGCTCCCTTCGCGCGCCCCGACGACCTCGCCCGCGTTCCCGGCATCGGGCCGCGGACCGTCGCGCGGCTCGCGCCGTGGCTCGCCGTGGGCGGCGATCGTGCGAACGGCGCGCGCGGATCGGGCGGCGCGTTGCCGATGAGCTGCGAAGCTCCCACCCTCGGGCCGCCCGCATTCGCCGCGCCAGGAGGAACGACATGGCCGCACCGCCCGCCGAGCTCGTCGACCGCGCGCGGCGCTTCCTGTTCCACGACCTGTGGCGCGTCGAGGTCGAGGACCGGTCGCTCGCGACGCTGCCGATCCGCCTGCTGCAGTTCGGGTACATGGTCGTCGAGGGCTTCATCCGCGACGAGCTGCTGCTGCGGGCCAGCGCGCTCACCTACATCGTCTCCCTCTCGCTGATCCCGCTGCTCGTGGTGGTGCTGTCGCTCCTGTCCGCGCTCGGCATGACGAGCGGCCTCGTCGAGGCCGCGATCGACTACCTCGCGATCCCGGGCGCGCGCGAGACGGTGCTTCCGTACGTGCAGGGGGTCGATCTCTCGGGCTTCGGCACGCTCGGCGCCGCGATCCTGTTCGTGACGACCGTGCTCGCGCTGCGCCACGGCGAGCACGCGGTGAACGAGATCTGGGGCGTCGTCGCCGGAAGGAGCTGGACGCGTCGCTTCACGGACTACCTGGCGATCCTGATCGTCGCTCCCGTGCTCCTGACGGTCGCGCTCTCGCTCGGGCCGACGCTGCGCTCGGACCCGGTCGTCGCCTGGCTCCTGCGCTTCCCCGCGTTCGAGTACGCCTACGCGCTCGGTCTGCGCTACGCGCCCGTCGTCCTGCTGACGCTCGCCTTCACGTTCGTCTACTGGTTCCTGCCGAACACCCAGGTGCGCGTCGCGAGCGCGGCGCTCGGCGGCGTCGTCGCGTCGGCGCTGTTCCTGATCGCGCAGGCGCTCTACGTCGACTTCAACGTCGGCGCGGCGACCTACAGCGCGTTCTTCGGCGCCGCGGCGACCGTGCCGCTGCTGCTCGTCTGGATCTACGTGTCGGCGTCCGTGTTCCTGCTCGGCGCGGAGATCTCGTTCGCGCACCAGAACCTCGCGACGTACCGGCGCGAGGTGCAGGGCGAGCGGCCGGCGCCGGCCGAGCGCGAGGTGCTCGGCCTGTGCATCGCACTCGAGGTGGCGCGCGCCTTCCGCGATCGCGAGGGCTACTGCACGGCGGACGACCTGGCGGATCGGCTCGGCGTCCCCGTGCGGCCGGTGCGCGAGGTGATGGCGGCGCTCGAGCGCGAGGAGATCCTCGCGCCGTGCACGCCCGACGGGCGCGAGCCCGGCCACCAGCTCGGGCGTCCGAGCGAGGACGTGCGGGTGGCGGAGGTGCTCGCCGCGCTGCGCGGGACGCCGCGGCTCCCGAACGCCGCGCCCGCGGTCGGCGACACGGCGCGCGTCGTCGAGGGCGTCGTGGGCGACCTCGAGCGCGCGGTCGCGCCGGTCGCGCGCGAGACGACGCTCGCCACCCTGCTCGGTGCGCTCGAGCCGCGCGCACCGCTCGCGGGCCGCGAGGGCGTCGGCGCGTAGCGCCCGGGGCGCGTCGTGCGCGCCGGGCGAGCGCGGTGTCGCGCGGTCGGCCTGCTAGGTTCGGCGCGCATGCGCATCTACCTCGATCACAACGCGACGACGCCGCTGCGACCCGCCGCGCGCGAGGCGATGGTCGCCGTGCTCGACGGCGTGTTCGGCAACCCGTCGAGCACGCACGCCGATGGGGCCGCCGCGCGCCGCGTCGTCGAGGACGCGCGCGAGCAGGTGGCGTCGCTCGTCGGCGCCGCGCCGCGCGAGGTGACGTTCACGGCCGGTGCGACCGAGGCCAACAACACCGTGCTGGCCTCGCTGCGGGACGGCTCGCTGCCGTGGCGGCGGCTCGTGACGACGCGCGCGGAGCACCCGTCGGTCCGCGAGCCCGCGCTCGCGCTCGCGCGCGCGGGCCTCGACGTCGCCTGGCTCGACGTCGACCGCGACGGGCGTCTCGATCTCGCCCAGCTCGACGCCGCGCTCGCCGCGGGCCCGCCCGCGCTCGTGAGCGTGATCGCGGCGAACAACGAGACGGGCGTCGTCGCGCCGATCGACGCGATCGCCGAGCGCGTCCGCGCGGCGGGCGCCTTCCTGCACACCGACGTGACGCAGGCGCTCGGGAAGATCCCGGTGCGCGCGCTCGCGGCGGGCGCGCACTGGCTCTCCGCGTCCGCGCACAAGCTCGGCGGTCCGAAGGGCACGGGCTGTCTCGTCGCGCGCGAGGGGCTCGGGCTGCCCGCGCTGCTGCAGGGCGGGCCGCAGGAGCGGCGCGCGCGCGGCGGCACCGAGAACGTCGCGGGCATCGCGGGCTTCGGCGCGGCGTGCGCCGAGGCGGAGCGCGCGCTTCCCGAGCGCGCGCTCCGCGACGCGGCGCTGCGCGACCGGCTGTGGAGCGGCCTTCGCGCGCGCCTCGAACGCATCGCGTGGAACGGCGCTCCCGATGGAGACGGAAGGGCGCCCGCGGCCCACGCCCTCCTTCCGAACACGCTCTCGCTCGAGATCGAGGGCGCGGCGGCGGACGTGCTGCTCGAGGCGCTCGACCTCGAGGGCATCGCGGTCTCGACGGGCGCGGCCTGCCACTCGGGTGCGATCGAGCCCTCGCACGTGCTGCTCGCGATGGGGCGCTCGCCCGAGCGCGCGCGCTCGACGCTTCGCCTGTCGGTCGGCGAGGGCAACGACGAAGCGCAGATCGACCGCGCGATCGCGACCATCGCGGCGCTCGCCGCGCGCGCGCGCGCGGCGCTCGGCGGAGAGCTCGGTGCGGCGCCGGGCGGCGCGCGCGCCCGCGCGGCGGGTGCGCGCGCGTGAGCGCCGCCGCGGAGCGCGTCGTCGTCGCGATGTCGGGCGGCGTCGACTCGTCGGTCGCCGCGGCGCTCGTCGCCGCGACGGGCGTCGAGACGGTCGGCATCACGCTCCGGCTCGCGGCCGGCGACTCGCGCTGCTGCTCGCTCGACGACGCCGACGACGCGCGCCGCGTCGCCGACCGCCTCGGCATCCGCTTCTTCGTCGCGAGCTATGCGGAGCGCTTCCGGGCCGAGGTCGTCGAGCCGTTCGCGGACGCGTACCTCGCGGGCGAGACGCCGATCCCGTGCGTCGCGTGCAACAAGCGCTTCAAGTTCGACTACCTGGTCGAGCGGGCCGCCGCGCTCGGCGCCGCGCGGGTCGCGACGGGGCACTACGCGCGCATCGCGCGCGACGCCGCGACGGGCCGCTTCCGGCTCCTGCGCGCGCGCCATCTCGCGAAGGACCAGAGCTACTTCCTCTTCCAGCTCGGCCAGCGCGAGCTCGCGCGCGCCGTCTTCCCGCTCGGCGAGCTCGCGAAGGAGGAAGTGCGCGCGCAGGCGCGCGCGCTCGGGCTCGCGACGGCCGAGAAGCCCGAGAGCCAGGAGATCTGCTTCGTCCCGGACGGCGACTACGCGGCCGCGGTCGCGCGCATCCGTCCCGACGCGGCGGCCGCCGCGGGAGGCGAGATCGTCGACGCCGCCGGCCGCGCGCTCGGGCGGCACGACGGCGTCCACCGCTTCACGGTCGGACAGCGCAGGGGCCTCGGCGTCGCGGCGGCGCGACCGCTGTACGTCACGCGCATCGACGCCGCGCGCCGGCGCGTCGTGGTCGGCGAGCGCGAGGCCCTCGCGGTGCACGAGGCGCGCGTGCGCGACGTGCACTGGGTGGCCGGCACGCCGCCCGCGGCGCCCGTGCGCGCGCGCGTCCACGTCCGCTACCGGCACGCCGGAGCGATGGCGAAGGTCGAGTCGCTCCCGGGAGGCGAGGCGCGCGTCGCCTTCGACGAGCCGGTGACCGCGATCGCTCCGGGCCAGGCGGCGGTCTTCTACGACGGCGACGAGGTGCTCGGCGGCGGCTGGCTCGCGGCCGCGGACCCGGGGCGCGCGTGAGCGCCGACCGCGCGGCGACGCTCGACGCGTTCGAGGCCCGGCTCGGCTACGCGTTCCGCGATCGCGCGCGGCTCGAGACGGCGCTGCGCCACGCGTCGCGCTCGTTCGAGCTCGAGGGCGCCGAGAGCAACGAGCGGCTCGAGTTCCTGGGCGATGCGGTCGTCGGGCTCGTCGTCGCGCACCGGCTGTTCGCGGCGCATCCGACGTGGGGGGAGGGCGAGCTCACGCGCGCGACGCACGCGCTCGTCGACGAACGCGCCCACGCGCGGCTCGCGGCCGCGCTCGGCATCGCGGACGTCGTCGAGCTCGGCGCGACGGTGCGCGCGAGCGCCGCGTCCACGCGCTCCGCGCGGCGCGCTTCGTCCGAGCGGGAGGGCGGCGAGGCCGCGCCCGCGGACGGGACGGCGATGCGGCGCATCCTCGCGAACGCGCTCGAGGCCGTGCTCGGCGCGATGTATCTCGACGGCGGGCTCGAGCCGGTGTTCCGCGTCGTCGATCGCGCGTTCGCCTCGGCCTTCGCGCCCGGCGCGAGCCCGCCGCCGCGCGACCCGAAGACCGCGCTGCAGGAGACGACGATGGCGCGTTTCGGGGCGCTGCCTCGCTATGCGCTCGTCGGCGACTCGCTGGTCGAGGGCGGGGACGATCGGTTCGCGGTCGAGGTCGAGCTGCCGGGCGGCGAGCGCGCTGCGGGCGTCGGCCGCTCGAAGCGCCTGGCCGAGCGCGCGGCGGCGCGTGCCGCGCTGGCGCGGCTCGCGCAGGCCCCGGATGTCGACGCCGAGGGCGACGGATCGAGGGGCGACGCGTGACCGAGCCGGCCGAGCACCGCGCCGGCGTCGTCGCGCTCCTCGGCCCGCCGAACGCGGGCAAGTCGACGCTGCTGAACGCGCTCGTCGGACAGAAGCTCGCGATCGTGACGGCGAAGCCGCAGACGACGCGCAGCCGCATCCTCGGCATCCACCGCGCGCGGGGCGGCCAGATCGCGCTCGTGGACACGCCCGGGCTGCACGAGAGCGGCAAGCGCCTCAACGCCGCGTTGAACGCGGCCGTCGACGAGGCCGCGCGCGGTGCCGACCTCGCGCTCGTCCTCGTCGATCGCACGCGAGGCTGGACGCGCGCGCACGACGCGGTCGCCGCGCTCGTGCGCGACGCCGGCGTGCCGGCGATCGTGGTCGGGACGAAGAGCGACCTCCCGCGGCGGCCGTCCCCCGACGTCTGGCCGCCCGCGTCGGAGCTCGCCGCGGTCGCGTGCCTCGAGATCTCGGCGGCGACGGGCGCGGGGCTCGACGCGCTCGAGCACGCGATGCTGGCGCGTCTCCCGGTCTCGCCGCCGCTGTTCGGGGAGGACGAGCTGACGGACCGACCGCTGCGCTGGCTCGCCGGCGAGCTCGTGCGCGAGGTGCTGTTCGAGGAGCTCGGCCAGGAGCTGCCGTACGAGATCGCGACCGAGGTCGTCGAGTACGACGAGTCGCGGCCCGAGCGCGTGCACATCCGCGCGAACCTGCTCGTGGCGCGCAGCTCGCAGAAGCGGATCGTGGTCGGCACGGGCGGCGCGCAGATCAAGCGCATCGGGACGCGCGCGCGCGCGCAGATCGAGGAGCTCGTCGGGAGCCGCGTCCATCTGGAGCTCTGGGTGAAGGTCGATCCGCGCTGGCTCAAGAGCGCGAAGCGGCTCGAGGAGCTCGGCTACGGCTGAGCGCGGCGCGCGGGTCGTGACGCGCACCCGCACCTTACGTAAGCTGGCAAGGTTGCCGATCGGCCCCGTGGCCCGCGCCGCATCGCGCGCGGCGGCGGGTTCCCGATCCACGGAGGGACGGCCATGGCGCGTTCGAGTGCGCGGGTGCTGGCGGCACCGACCGGCGCCGCGGCGTCGCCCGCCGACCTCGAGATCGGCGGCGTGTGCGAGCACACGGGGCTCTCGGCGCGCACCGTCCGGTACTACGAGGAGCTCGGGCTCCTGCCCGGCGTGCGCCGCCGCACCGGCGGCCGGCGGGTGTACGGGCCCGACGAGCTCGAGCGGCTCGGCTTCATCCAGCGACTCAAGCGGCTCGGTCTGAGCCTCGCGGAGATCAAGGAGCTCAACCGCGTCTACGCGCTCGGCGGCTCGACGCTCGCGATGCTCGAGCGCCTCGACGGCGTGCTCGGCGCGCGCGCGGCCGAGGTCGCGGCGCAGATCGCGGAGCTCGAGACCCTCCGCGACGACCTGCTCCGCTACCGGCGCCACGTGCGACGGCGCGTGGGCGCGCTCGGCAAGGGAGCGGCGCGATGACGGCGGGGGCGGCGAAGCTCGACGCGTCGCCCGGCGCGATGCGCACCGGCGGCCCGGTGCGCGTCGTGACGGCGGCGTCGCTGTTCGACGGACACGACGCCGCCATCCACATCATGCGGCGCATCCTCCAGCAGCAGGGCGCCGAGGTCGTGCACCTCGGTCACGATCGCTCGGTCGACGAGATCGTCGACACGGCGATCCAGGAGGACGCGCACGCGATCGCCGTCTCGTCCTACCAGGGCGGCCACGTCGAGTTCTTCCGCTTCATGATCGACCGGCTCCGCGAGCGCGGAGCCGAGCACGTCCGCGTCTACGGCGGGGGCGGCGGGACGATCCTCCCCGAGGAGATCCGCGCGCTCGAGGCGTACGGCGTGGCGCGCCTCTTCAGCCCCGAGGACGGTCGCGCGCTCGGCCTCGAGGGCATGATCCGCGCGATCCTCGACGAGTGCGCGGCCGCGCCGCGACCCGCGCTGCGGGTCGATCGCGCGGCCGTGGCCGCCGGCGAGCCCGACGCGATCGCGCGCGCGATCAGCTGGCTCGAGGAGCAGGGGCAGAGCGAGGCGCCCAGCGTGGATCTCGCGGCGGAGCGCGAGGCCCTCGGCGCGCTCGCCGCACCCGGCTCCGTGGTCGTGGGCTTCACGGGGACGGGCGGTGCGGGGAAGTCGAGCGTCGTCGACGAGCTCGTGCGACGGCTTCGCACCGACGCGCCCGACCTCCGCATCGGCCTGCTCCTCGTCGATCCGACCCGGCGGCGCAGCGGCGGCGCGCTGCTCGGCGATCGCATCCGCATGAACGCGATCCACGCGCCCGGCATCTACGCGCGCTCGCTCGCGACGCGGCGTGCGCACGCGGCGCTCGCGGGCGCGGTGCGCGACGCGGTCGGCGTGCTGCGCGCCGCTCGCTTCGACGTGGTCTTCGTCGAGACCGCGGGCATCGGGCAGAGCGACTCCGAGATCGTCGACCTCGTCGACGTGTCGCTCTACGTGATGACGCCCGAGTACGGCGCGCCCTCGCAGCTCGAGAAGATCGACATGCTCGAGCTCGCGGACGTCGTCGTCCTGAACAAGTCCGATCGGCAGGGCGGAGCGGACGCCCTGCGCGACGTGCGCAAGCAGTGGCGCCGCAACCACGTGCGCTTCGACGCGCCCGACGACGCGATCCCGGTGTATCCGACGGTGGCGCGGCGTTGGAACGACCCGGGCGTCGACCGCCTGCACGCCGCGCTGCGCGAGGCGCTCGCCGCCCGTGGCGTCGGCGCCCTGCGCCCCGCGATCGAGCGCGCGGCGCAGGGCGCGGCGGAGCGGAGCGACGCCGACGTGTCGAGCGCGTCGTCGATGATCCCGGCGGCGCGAAGGCGCTACCTGGCCGACATCGCCGACACCGTGCGCGGCTACCACGCGCGGACGCGGGCGGAGGGCGCGCTCGCACGCGACGCACAGGCGCTCGAACGCGCGGTCGAGCTCGTCGGTGGCGGCGCGGAAGGCGGCGCGGCGGCCCGCGTCGCGCTCGCGGCCGCGCGCGACGCGGCGCGCGAACGGCTCGACCCCGCGGTGCGCGCGGCCCTCGAGGCCTGGCCGGCGACGCGCGCGCGCTACGAGGCCGAGGAGCAGGAGTACGCGGTGCGCGACCGCGCGATCGCGGTGCGCAACCGGGTCGAGACGCTGTCGCGCACGCCGCTCCCGCGCGTCGCGCTCCCGCCCACGCAGGACGCAGGCGAGCTCGTCCGCTTCCTCCGCGGCGAGAACCTGCCCGGTCACTTCCCGTACACGGCCGGCGTCTTCCCGTTCAAGCGCGCCGAGGAGGATCCGGCGCGCATGTTCGCGGGCGAGGGCGCGCCCGAGCGAACGAACCGGCGCTTCCACTTCGTCGCCCGCGGGCAGCGCGCCGCGCGCCTGTCGACGGCGTTCGACAGCGTGACGCTCTACGGCCGCGACCCGGACGAGCGGCCCGATGTGTACGGCAAGGTCGGGAACTCGGGCGTCTCGGTCTGCACGCTCGACTGCGCGAAGAAGCTCTACTCGGGCTTCGACCTGTGCGCGCCGAGCACGTCCGTCTCGATGACGATCAACGGGCCGGCGCCGACGATCCTCGCCTTCTTCCTGAACGCGGCCGTCGACCAGCAGGTGGAGAAGCACCTGCGCGAGCGCGGCGAGCTCGAGCGCGCGGTGGCGAGCGCGGCGAAGGGAGCGGCGCTCCCGGTCTACCGCGGCGCGCTCCCGGACGGGCACGACGGGCTCGGGCTCGGGCTGCTCGGCGTGACGGGCGACGAGGTCGTCGACGCCGCCACCTACGCGCGCATCCGCGCCGACGTCCTCGCGCGCGTGCGCGGCACGGTGCAGGCCGACATCCTCAAGGAGGACCAGGCCCAGAACACCTGCATCTTCTCGACCGACTTCTCGCTCGGCGTCATGGCCGACATCCAGGAGTCGTTCGTGCGCAACGGCGTGCGGAACTTCTACTCGGTCTCGATCAGCGGCTACCACATCGCCGAGGCCGGAGCGAACCCGATCACGCAGCTCGCATTCACGCTCGCGAACGGCTTCACGTACCTCGAGTCGTACCTCGCGCGCGGGATGCGCGTCGACGACTTCGCGCCGAGCTTCAGCTTCTTCTTCAGCAACGGGCTCGACGCCGAGTACAACGTGATCGGTCGCGTGGCGCGGCGCATCTGGGCGATCGCGCTGCGCGAGCGGTACGGCGCGTCCGAGCGCAGCCAGATGCTCAAGTACCACATCCAGACGTCGGGGCGTTCGCTGCACGCGCAGGAGATGGCGTTCAACGACATCCGCACCACGCTGCAGGCGCTCACCGCCCTCCAGGACAACTGCAACAGCCTGCACACGAACGCCTACGACGAGGCCGTGACGACACCGACCGAGGAGTCGGTGCGGCGCGCGCTCGCCATCCAGCTCGTGATCGACCGCGAGCTCGGCGTCTCGCGCATCGAGAACGCGACGCAGGGAGCCTACGCGGTCGAGTGGCTGACCGACGCCGTCGAGCGCGCCGTGCTCGAGGAGTTCGACCGGCTGGCGGAGCGCGGCGGCGTGCTCGGCGCGATGGAGACGCAGTACCAGCGCTCGAAGATCCAGGAGGAGAGCCTCGAGTACGAGGCGCGCAAGCACAGCGGCGAGCTCCCGATCATCGGCGTGAACACCTTCGAGAACCCGGACGCCGAGCAGGCGAGCGCGCGCCCGCGCGAGCTCATGCGTTCGACGCGCGAGGAACGCGACGCGCAGCTCGCCCACCTGCGCGCGACCCACGCGCGCCACGCCGGCCGCGCGGAGGCCGCGCTCGCGCGGCTCCAGGACGTGGCGCGGCGCGGCGGCAACGTCTTCGACGAGCTGCTCGAGACGGCGAAGGTCGCGAGCCTCGGGCAGATCAGCGACGCGCTCTTCGAGGTCGGGGGGCGCTACCGGCGCTCGATGTGAGGCGGGCTTCGGCGCGGCGCGCGGCTAGACTGCGCCCGCCCTGGAGGCCCGGCCCCGGGAGCCGACGGCCCGCCGAGCGCGGCGCCCGCACCGAGAGCGGAGGCGCGGCGCGCGAGGCACACCGAGGAGAAGGAACGATGAGCGCGATGCGCGCGGATCTCGAGACGTGGAAGGAGCTCGCGGCGAAGGAGCTCCGCGGCAAGGCCGCCGACGAGCTCGTCTGGACGAGCCCCGACGGCATCCGCATCAAGGCGCTGTACACCGCCGCCGACCTCGAAGGTCTCGAGACGATCGACACCATTCCGGGCCTCTTCCCGTTCCTGCGCGGCCCGCGCGCGACGATGTACGCGAACCGGCCGTGGACGCTGCGCCAGTACGCCGGCTTCTCGACCGCCGAGGAGTCGAACGCGTTCTACAAGGCGAACCTCGCGGGCGGACAGCAGGGCCTCTCGGTCGCCTTCGACCTCGCGACCCACCGCGGCTACGACAGCGACCACCCGCGCGTCGTCGGCGACGTCGGCAAGGCGGGCGTCGCGATCGACTCCGTCGAGGACATGAAGATCCTCTTCGACGGCATCCCGCTCCAGGACGTGACCGTGTCGATGACGATGAACGGCGCCGTGCTGCCCGTGCTCGCGTGCTTCGTCGTCGCGGGCGAGGAGCAGGGCGTCCCGCAGGAGCGCCTCGCCGGGACCATCCAGAACGACATCCTCAAGGAGTTCATGGTCCGCAACACGTACATCTATCCGCCCGAGCCGAGCATGCGGATCGTGGCCGACATCATCGCGCACACGGCCGTGCACATGCCGAAGTTCAACTCGATCTCGATCAGCGGCTACCACATGCAGGAGGCGGGCGCGACGACGGTCCAGGAGCTCGCCTACACGATCGCCGACGGGCTCGAGTACGTGCGCGCCGCCACCGCGAAGGGGCTCGACGTCGACGCCTTCGCGGGCCGGCTCTCGTTCTTCTGGTGCATCGGGATGAACTTCTATCTCGAGATCGCCAAGATGCGGGCCGCGCGGCGGCTGTGGGCCGAGGAGATGAAGGCGCTCGGCGCGAAGAAGCCCGGCTCGATGATGCTGCGCACGCACTGCCAGACGTCGGGCGCGTCGCTCACCGAGCAGGACCCGATGAACAACGTCGTGCGCACGACGATCGAGGCGATGGCCGCGGTCTTCGGCGGTACCCAGTCGCTGCACACGAACGGCTACGACGAGGCGGTGAGCCTGCCGACCGACACGGCCGCTCGCGTCGCGCGCAACACGCAGCTGATCCTCCAGGAGGAGTCGGGCATCCCGGCGGTCGTCGACCCGTGGGGCGGCTCGTACTTCATGGAGAACCTCACCGAGACGGTCTACCGCGAGGCGCGCAAGGTGCTCGCGGAGGTCGAGTCGGCCGGCGGGATGACCAAGGCGATCGTGCAGGGCATCCCGAAGCTGCGCATCGAGGAGGCGGCGACGCGGCGGCAGGCGCGCATCGACAGCGGCGACGACGTGATCGTCGGCGTCAACAAGTACCGGCTCGCGAAGGAAGACGCGATCGAGATCCGCGACATCGACAACACGGCCGTGCGCGAGGCGCAGGTCGCGCGTCTCGAGCGGATCCGCGCGTCGCGCGACGGCGCGGCCGTCGAGCGTGCGCTCGCGCGCCTCGAGGAGCTCGCGCGCTCCGGCGAGGGCAACCTGCTCGCCGCGGCGATCGACGCCGCGCGCGTGCGCGCGACCGTGGGCGAGATCTCGGCCGCGCTCGAGACCGTCTACACGCGACACCGCGCCGAGGTGCGGTCGATCTCGGGCGTGTACAGCAAGGCGTACCAGGGCGACGGCGACTTCGAGCGCGTGCGCGCGGACGTCGCGGCCTTCGCCGCCGAGGAGGGCCGGCAGCCGCGCATGCTCGTCGTGAAGCTCGGCCAGGACGGACACGACCGCGGCATGAAGGTGATCGCGACCGCCTTCGCCGACACGGGCTTCGACGTCGACATCGGGCCGCTCTTCCAGACGCCGGCCGAGGCCGCGCGCATGGCGGTCGACAACGACGTGCACGTCGTCGGCGTGTCGAGCCAGGCGGCCGGGCACAAGACGCTCGTGCCGCTGCTCGTCGAGGAGCTTCGCAAGGCCGGTGCGAGCGACGTCGCGGTCGTCGTCGGCGGGGTGATCCCGCCGTCCGACTACGAGTTCCTGCGTGCGAACGGGGCCGCCGCGGTGTTCGGGCCGGGCACGCCCATTCCGAAGGCGGCGGGCGAGGTGCTCGCGGTGCTGCGTCGCCGGCGAGCGGCGTGACCGACGCGCGCGCGCGGGACGAGGTCGGCGACCTCTGTGCGCGCGTGCGCGCCGGCGAGCGCCGCGCGCTCGCCCACGTGATCACGCTGCTCGAGAGCACGCGCGCCGACCTCTCCGCGCTCGGTCAGCGCGTGCTCGAGGCGCTCGTGCCGCACACGGGCGGGGCCGTCCGGCTCGGCGTCACGGGGCCGCCGGGCGTCGGGAAGAGCACGTTCATCGAGGCGCTCGGGCTCGCGCTCGTCGAGAAGGGCCATCGCGTGGCGGTGCTCGCCGTCGATCCGACGAGCCCCGTGTCGGGCGGCAGCATCCTCGGAGACAAGACGCGCATGGAACGCCTCGCCCTGTCGGAGCGCGCGTTCATCCGGCCGTCGCCGTCGAGCGGCTCGCTCGGCGGCGTCGCGCAGCGCACGCGCGAGGCGCTGCTCGCCTGCGAGGCGGCGGGCTACGACGTCGTCGTGGTCGAGACGGTGGGGATCGGGCAGTCCGAGGTCGCGGTCGCGTCGATGGTCGACTTCTTCCTCGTGCTGCTGCTGCCGGGCGGCGGCGACGAGCTGCAGGGCATCAAGAAGGGCGTGATCGAGCTCGCGGACGCCGTCGTCGTCAACAAGGCCGACGGCGACACGGCCGCCGTCGCCGAGAAGACGCGCGCGGAGTACGACGGCGCGCTCTCGCTCGTGCGAAGCGCGTCCGCGGCGTGGCGGCCCGTGGCCCTCTCGGCGAGTGCGCTCGAGGGGCGCGGGATCGACGCCGTCTGGAGCACGGTTCTCGACCACCGCGCCCGCCTCTCGGCGACCGGCGAGCTCGCGGCGCGCCGCCGCGACCAGGCGCGTTCGTGGATGTGGTCGCTCGTCGAGGAGGCGCTCCGGCGGCGCTTCCGCAGCGACCCCGAGGTGGCTCGGGCGATTCCCGGGCTCGAGCGCGCCGTCGAGCGGCAGGAGACGACGCCGGCCGCCGCCGCACGCGCGCTGCTCGCCGCCTTCGGGCACTGAGCGGCGAACGCGGGCCGCGCGTCCCGCAATCCGGCCTTCACCGCGCCGGCGCGGCGGCCGATGGGGGAGCGGCCGGCGGTGCGCTGCCGGGTCGATCCGCGCGCGAGGCTGCCGATGGTCCAGATCAACATGGCCAGCAAGGAGATCACCGTGAAGGTGGTCTACTACGGGCCCGCGCTGTCCGGGAAGACGACGAACCTCGTGATGCTGCACCAGCTCATGGATCCGTCGCGCCGCGGCAAGATGGTCACGCTCGACACCAAGGACGACCGCACGCTCTACTTCGACTTCCTGCCCGTCGAGTTCGAGGCGGCGGGCGGCTTCGCGATCAAGGTCAAGCTGTTCACGGTGCCCGGCCAGGTGATGCACAAGTCGACGCGCAAGGTCGTCCTCGCCGGTGCCGACGCGGTCGCCTTCATCGCCGATTCGCAGGTCTCCTCCGCGAGCGCCAACGCGTACTCGTGGCGCGACATGGAGGCCAACCTGAAGGCCAACGGCTTCGACTTCGACCGCATTCCCAAGGTCGTGCAGTTCAACAAGCGCGACCTGCCCGACATCAAGCCGCTCCAGGACATCCGCACCGCGTGGAAGGAGACGCCGACGTTCCCCGCGGTCGCGACGCGCGGCGAGGGCGTCCTCGAGACCTTCCGCGCGCTGATGCGCGAGCTCTACCGGAGCCTCGACGAGAAGCACGCCTTCGCGACGAAGTTCGGGCTGTCCGAGGACGACTTCCTCAAGGGCGTGATGCGCAACTTCCCGGCGAGGTCGCCCGGCGCCTGACCTTCGCGATCCTTCCTCGCGTGCGAACGCCGCGGCGCGCGTCGCCTGCGCCGATTGACACCCCTAGTCCCCACAATTAGAGTCGGCCGGTCGCTCTCCGACCCCGGAGGGGCCGGCTCGACGGGCGCGCGGATCCCGACGTCGGCCGTCCCACTCGCCCGACCGGCGGAGATCGTCCCGCGCCACGCGCACTGCACAGCGCCCGCCGGAACCGCTGCTCCTCGGTGCACGGCCGATCGAGCGCGGTCCGCACGGGAGGTCCGATGGCCACCTCGCAGAGCTCCGATCGTCCGTCGTCCACCGAAGGGTCGGGCGATGCGGGGGGCGCGCGACTGCGCGCTCCGGCCGGCACGCCCGGCTCGCCGCTCGCCTCGATCGAGTCCGCGCTCGCGGACATCCGGGCCGGCCGGATGGTGATCCTCGTCGACGACGAGGATCGCGAGAACGAAGGCGACCTGTGCATGGCGGCCGAGAAGGTCACGCCGGCCGCGATCAACTTCATGGCGCGCGAAGGGCGCGGCCTCATCTGCCTGTCGCTCACCGAGGAGCGGCTGCGGCAGCTGAAGCTCGACATGATGGTGCCCGACCACGAGAACAGCGCGCAGCACGGGACGGCGTTCACGGTCTCGATCGAAGCGCGCGAGGGCGTGACGACGGGCATCTCGGCAGCCGACCGGGCGCATACGATCCTGACGGCGATCGCGCCCGACGCGCGGCCGGGCGACCTGTCGCGCCCCGGGCACGTCTTCCCGCTGCGCGCGCGCGCGGGCGGTGTGCTCCGGCGCGTCGGCCAGACGGAGGGGAGCGTCGACCTCGCGCGGCTCGCCGGCCTCGCTCCGGCGGGCGTGATCTGCGAGATCATGAAGGACGACGGCACGATGGCGCGCATGCCCGACCTGGTCGAGTACGCGCGCCGGCACGCGCTCAAGATCGTGACCATCAAGGATCTCGTCGAGTACCGCCTCCGCAACGAGCGGCTCGTGTGGCCCGCCGCCGAGGCGCGCATGCCGACGCGCCACGGCGACTTCCGCGCGATCGTCTACGAGAACGACATCGACCGCGTCGATCACGTCGCCCTCGTGCGCGGCGAGTGGGGCGAGGACGAGGCCGTGCTCGTGCGCGTGCACAGCGAGTGCCTGACGGGCGACGCCTTCGGCTCGATGCGCTGCGACTGCGGCGAGCAGCTCGACGCGGCGCTCAAGATGATCGCCGATGCCGGCAAGGGCGTGCTCCTGTACATGCGCCAGGAAGGCCGCGGCATCGGGCTCAAGAACAAGATCCGCGCCTACGCGCTGCAGGACACCGAGGGGCTCGACACGGTCGAGGCGAACCACCGGCTCGGCTTCGCCGCCGACATGCGCGACTACGGCGTCGGCACGCAGATCCTCGTCCACCTCGGCATCCGCAACATGCGGATGATCACGAACAACCCGGGCAAGCGCGCGGGCATCGAGGGCTACGGCCTGCGGATCGCGGAGCGCGTGCCGCTCGAGATCGCACCCAACGAGAACAACCTCGAGTACCTCCGCACCAAGAAGGAGAAGCTCGGGCACGTCCTCAACCTGATGAGCTAACCCGCTCGCCCGCGCGAGCGCCGCCTTGGAGACCGCATGTTCAGCTCCGTCCAGAACGTCATCGAGAGCCTCGGCGCGCAGGGCTACATCTGCGACAAGAACATCGCGACCGTCGTGTATCTCGCGCAGCAGCTCGAGAAGCCGGTGCTCGTCGAGGGGCCGGCGGGCGTCGGGAAGACCGAGCTCGCCAAGGTCGTCGCCGGGGCGCTCGGCCAGAAGCTGGTCCGCCTGCAGTGCTACGAGGGCCTCGACGAGGCGAAGGCGCTGTACGAGTGGGAGTACAGCAAGCAGCTCCTCTACACGCAGATCCTCAAGGACAAGTTCGCCGAGGCCATGGCGGACGCGAAGACGATGGCCGACGCGGCGGACCGCGTCGGTCGCGAGGACACCGTCTTCTTCTCCGACCGCTTCATCGTGCCGCGACCGCTGATGACGGCGATCACGTCCGAGGACCCGGTGCTCCTGCTGATCGACGAGGTCGACAAGTCGGATCCGGAGTTCGAGGCGTTCCTGCTCGAGGTGCTGTCGGACTTCCAGGTCACCGTGCCCGAGGTCGGCACGTTCGTCGCGAAGCGCAAGCCGCTCGTGTTCCTGACCTCGAACGACGCCCGCGAGATGAGCGACGCGCTGAAGCGCCGCTGCCTGCACCTGTGGATCGACTACCCGCCGGCCGAGCTCGAAGTGGCGATCCTGAACGAGAAGGTCCCGGGCATCGAGCAGCGGCTCGCCGAGGACCTGATCCAGCTGATGAACGGGATCCGGGCGCTCGACCTGAAGAAGCGCCCGTCCATCAGCGAGACGCTCGACTGGGCGCGCGCGCTCCTCGCGCTGAACGCGAACGACCTCGAGGACGAGGTCGTCGCCGACACGCTCAACGTCATCCTCAAGTACGAGGGCGACGTGAAGAAGGCGCAGAGCGAGCTGGCCAAGCTCATCGAGAAGAAGTCGGCGCGGATCGCCGCCGAGGGCCCGCAGGGTGCCGAGGCGCCGAAGCCGGCCGCGGCCGCCGCGAAGAAGGGCGTACTGCATTGAGCATGCAGGCGAAGGTCATCGAGTTCACGAACCTGCTCCGCAAGAGCGGCGTTCGCGTCTCGGTCGCGGAGGCGATCGACGCCTTCACGGCGCTCGACGAGCTCTCGCTCGACGACCGCGAGATCTTCAAGGACGCACTGCGCTCCTCGATGATCAAGCGCGGCGACGAGATCGCGACCTTCGACCAGCTGTTCGACCTCTTCTGGTCGGGCTTCTACGACAACCTGCAGCAGAGCTTCGGCAACCTGGGCGCCGAGCTCGGCGAGATGGGGCTCGACCTCGAGCAGCTGATGCAGCAGCTGGCCGAGATGCTGGGCCGGATGGAGCAGGGCGACGTCGACCTCTCCGAGCTCGCGAAGGCCCTCCTCACCCAGGACCTCTCGATGATCGAGGGCATGATCCGCGATGCCGCGAAGCAGGCGGGCATCGAGCGGATCGAGAACATGCTCCAGGTGGGCTTCTTCTCCCGCCGGACCCTCGAGCAGATGGACATGGAGGGCGCGGGCAGCGAGCTCGAGGCCCTCGTCGCGCAGCTCCAGGAGATGGGGCTCTCGGCGCAGGACGCCGAGGCGATGCGCAACATGATCCAGAAGCTCATGGAGACGCTGCGCCGCGCCGTCCGCGACTTCACCGAGCGCGAGCTGCAGACGCGCAACCACGACTACATGGAGAAGTTCCGCCGTGAGATGCTCACGGAGAAGAGCTTCTACCACCTGACCGAGGCCGAGATCCAGCAGATGCGCGAGGTCGTGCACCGCCTCGCGCAGCGCATCAAGAACATCCTGTCGATCCGGCGCAAGCGGCTGAAGCGCGGCAAGCTCGACCTGCACACGACGCTGCGGCGCAACATGGCGCGCGGCGGCATCCCGTTCGAGGTGACGTTCAAGCAGCGTCGCAAGGAGCGGCCGAAGCTCGTGATCCTGTGCGACGTGTCGTCGTCGGTCGCGAACGTGTCCCGCTTCATGCTGCAGTTCTGCTACGAGCTGCAGGAGGCGTTCACCAAGATCCGCGCCTTCGTCTTCGTCGCCGAGCTGGGCGAGGTGACGCAGGTGTTCTCGGACAACGACGTCTCGACCGCGATCGACAAGGCGCTCGACGGCGGCGAGGTGATCAACGTCTACACGCGCAGCAACTTCGGCTACGCGTTCCACCACTTCTGGAAGAACCACCTGTCGGCGATCGACAACAAGACGACCGTCCTGATCCTCGGCGACGCGCGGAACAACTACAACGACCCGAAGGCCTGGTGCATCCGCGACATCCAGACGAAGGCGAAGAACGTCGTGTGGTTGAACCCGGAGAGCCCGAGCGCCTGGGGCTTCGGCGACTCCGTCATGGATCGCTACATGCCGTACTGCGACGTGGTCGAGGAATGCCGCAACCTGCGGCAGCTGTCGCGGATCGTGGACGACATCGTCCTCTGATCTGCGCGCTCCCGGGGCCGGCCGCCGCCTCGATCTCCCGAGCCCAAACACCGTTCCGTCGCCGTTCGCAGGCCGCGGAATGCGCGTTCGCGCAAAGAGGAACGCCCCGCTGGCAGGGCCAGCGGGGCGTCGTCAGGGGGGAGGGCGGCGGATCATATGATGGGGGGTGAGAGGTTGGACATTTCCGAGAAGAAATGGCCTAATCCGCCGCCGCTCCAGAACCTGTGAAACTCCTCGAAGGTCTTCGACCGTGCGCAGCGTACCACGACGCCGCTCGTCTCCGCTCCGGTCGCTTACCGGGAAGCCGAGTATCGGACGAGCGGGGCGCCCTTGTCAATCCACGAATTGAAACAGCATCTCGAAAATCCGGAACTGCTTTTCCGCCGAGGAGTTGCGTCGGTCCTCTCGACGCGATTCGAGGGGCTGGCGGCCGGATGGGCCGGTGCGGCGGGGTCCCGGCCCGGGTAGGTTCCGCCGCCCGCCGCACCCAGGTCGGAGCGGCGCGCCGGACCGGCCGTCGGGAGGAGCCGTGAGCCCGCCTCGCGCGTTCGCCATCCGCACCTACGGGTGCCAGATGAACGTCCACGACTCGCAGAAGGTCGCGAACCTCCTGTTCCACGCGGGCTACCGCGAGGCGGCGAGCGAGGAGGAGGCCGACCTCCTGGTCGTGAACACGTGCTCGATCCGCGAGAAGGCGGAGCACCACCTCTACAGCGACCTCGGAGCGCTGCGCGAGTGGAAGGCAGCGGCGCCGGGACGGGTCGTCGGCGTGGGCGGTTGTGTCGCCCAGCAGGTCGGCGACGGGCTGCTCGCCCGCTTCCCGCAGCTCGACTTCGTGTTCGGGACGCACAACGTGCGCCACGTCGCCGCACTCGCGGAGGCCGCCCTGCGCGGCGAGCGCGCGGCGCGCACCGAGGAATCGGCCGGCCCGGAGCGCTTCGCGCTCCCCGAGGCGCATCCGGTCTGGGCGGGCAGCCGCGCCGCGCGGGCCTACGTCACCGTGATGGAAGGCTGCGACATGTTCTGCAGCTTCTGCATCGTTCCCCTCACGCGCGGCCGCGAGGTCAGTCGCACCGCCGAGGCGATCGTCGCCGAGGTGCGGGCGCTCGCGGACCGGGGTGTGCGCGAGGTGACACTGCTCGGGCAGACCGTGAACGCCTACGGGCGGCACGACGTGCGCCGCGGGCGCGAGGCCGCCGCCGGGACCACCACCTTCGCGGCGCTCCTTCGCGCCGTCGACGCGATCCCGGGCATCGACCGCATCCGGTACACGAGCCCGCACCCGCGATTCGTCGACGACGAGCTCGTGCGCGCCCACGGCGAGCTCGAGCACCTCTGCCCGCACGTGCACCTCCCGGTGCAGAGCGGGTCGGATCGCATCCTCGAAGCGATGCACCGACGCTACACGCGAGCGGAGTACGAGCGGGTCGCCCGCGCGCTTCGCGCCGCTCGGCCCGACGTCGCGCTGACGACCGACCTGATCGTCGGCTTCCCGGGCGAGACCGACGGCGACTTCGAGGCGACGCTCGGGCTGGTGCGCGACATCGGGTTCGTCGACCACTACTCGTTCAAGTACTCGCCGCGGCCCGGCACGCGCGCGGCCGAGGCCCCCGCGCGCGACGAGGTGCCGGCCGGCCTGGCGCAGGAGCGGCTCGAGCGGCTGCAGGATCTGCAGCGCGGGCTGTCCCTCGCGTACCACCGGGGGAGGGTCGGGACGCGGACGCGCGTGCTCGTCGACGGGCCGAGCCGCAAGGGCGGGCTCCAGCTCTGCGGGCGGGACCCGTACCACCGCGTCGTGAACTTCGAGCCGCCGCGCGGCGGGATCGCGCCGCATCCGGGCGACCTCGTCGAGGTCGACCTCGTCGAGGCGCTGCCGCACTCGCTGATCGGCGAGCTCGCCGTCGCGCCCGGGAGCCTCGCCGGCCGCGACGGCCCGGATGCATCGTCCGCTCGGACCACGGCGACCGCGAGCGACGGCGATGCCCGTCTGCGCGTCGTCTCGAGCCTCTAGCCCCTCGGGCGTTCCGCCGAAGAGAGCCCTCGTTGCGGGAGGGGTGCGCCCGCGGAGGGACCGATGGCGAAGGCGCGGGTGCTCGCGGTCGACGACCAGCGCTACTTCCGCGAGCTGATCGAAGGTCTGCTCGCGGAGGGGGGCTACGCGGTCCAGACCGCCTCGAGCGCCGAGGAGGCGCTCCACCGGCTCGAGCGCGAAGACTTCGACATCGTCGTCACCGACCTCGTGATGCCGGGCATCGACGGCGCCGAGCTCTGCCGTCGCATCAAGCAGCGCAAGCCGGACCAGGACATCGTGATGATCACGGGCGTCGTCGACGTGCAGACCGCCGTCGACGCGATGAAGCTCGGGGCCACCGACTACCTGCTGAAGCCGTTCGACCGCGAGACGCTCGTGGGCGCGCTCGACGCGATCCGCAAGCAGCGTCGCCTGCGCGAGGAGCACGCACGACTCGTCGAGGAGAATCTCGAGTACCTCGGTGCGCTCTCGCTCTACGAGCGCGCGACGGGCCTCTTCCAGACGCTCGGCCTCGCCGCGCTCGCCGAGCGCGCCGTCGAGGGCCTGTGCATCGAGACGCGCGCGCAGGGCGGCGTCGTGTGGATGGCCGACGACCTCGAACGCGAGGCGCCGCTCGCGCTCGCGGGCGTGCGCGGCCTGCTGCGCGTCGAGAACGAGCCCAAGCAGCTCGACCCGAACGACCTCTCGCACGACGTCGTCGCGGCGCTCGCGCGCGGGCGCGCGCGCATCGGCTCCGACGGCGAGCTCGGCACGGTGCTCTGGGTGCCACTCGAGCACGCCGGCCAGCTGCTCGGCGTCGTGCGGCTGTCAGACAAGCTGGAGGGCGAGGCCTTCGGCGAGCTCGACCGGCTGCGCGCCGAGAAGCTCGCCGGGTTCGCGGCGCTCGCCGCCGCCAACACGCTCCGCTTCCGCGCGCTCGAGCGCCGCTCGTTCCGCGACCCGGTCACGAAGACCTACACGCGCGCCTACTTCCAGGACGTCGTCCACAACGAGATCCAGAAGGCGGCGCGTTTCGCGCGCGAGTTCTCGCTGCTGCGGCTGCGGCTCGACGACGCGATCGAGCGCCGCCGCTCGAGCTCGCAGACCGAGCACGCGCGCTGGCTCGAGGCGTGCGTGCAGCGCGCGAGCCAGGCGCTCCGCGCGACCGACATCCTCGCGACCGAGGGCGACGACGCCTTCAGCGTGCTGCTGCCCGAGACCGACTCGCTCGCGGCGGCGGCGCTCGCGGCGCGCGTGCGCGCCGCTCTCGCGGAGTCGGGCGCGGCCGGGCCCGTCTCCACCGCCTGCGCGACGTTCCCCGCGGACGGCACGCGCGCCGAGATGCTCGAGCGCGTGCTGGCGACGCGGCTCGCCGCGAGCGCCGAGAGCCTCGCGCCGGACGTCGAGCGGCACACGCTCGCGGGCGCGCTCGACGCGCTGCTCGCGCGCGGGCGGCGCGAGCGCGCCGATCAACGCGACGCGATCGCCGAGCTCGTGATGCGCGCCGTGGCGTGTCAGCCGCACGAGCGCGCGTTCGTGCTCTACGCGGTCCCCGAGAAGGAGTCGCAGGGCGTGCGGGCCGCTCTCGACGACGCGATCGGCGAGCTCGACCGGCGCGCGTCGACGGCCGGCGCACTGCGGACCGAGCTCGTGCTCGCGGGGCCGCACGTCGACGCGCGCGAGGCGGACGGGCCGACGGCCGTCGTGCGCGCGCCCGGCGGGCGCGTCGGGCGCTGCGACGCCGCGCTGATCGCGCTCGGCGACGGCCCTTCCTACGCGTTCGTCGCCGGCGCGGAGGCGCGCGACGGCACGCTCGCCTTCTTCCACACGGACGATCGCGCGCTGGTCGAGCAGCTCGCCGTGCAGGCGCGCCGCGAGCTCGGAATGGCGGTGGCGGAATGAGCGCGCAGCCCGACGTGAGGCGCGGAGCGACGGGCGTGCTGCTCGTGGCCGACGGCAATGCGGGACGCGCGCGCCGGCTCGCCGCTGCGCTCGAGGGCGAGGTCGAGCGCGTCGAGGTCGCCGACAACGGCGTCGTCGCGATCGAGCGTGCGCTGGCCCTCGCGCCCTCGCTGCTCGTCGCCGCGCACGGCCTCCCCCTCGTCGACGCACCGCGCCTCGCCGAGATCGTCGCCTCGAACCCGCGCACCTCGTCGACGCGCTTCCTGTTCCTCGGCGAGCCCGAGCGGTCGAGCTTCCAGCCCGGCGTCGGCGACGAGCAGGTCCCCGCGACGCTGCGCCCCCTGGACGTCGCCGACGTCGCGCGCGAGATGCTCGCGCGCCAGCGGCGCGCCCAGCAGTTCGCGGTCGCCGCGGGGAGCGGTCATGCGAGCAGCGGGAGCCTCGAGGAGCTCGCGCTCGCCGATGCGCTCCGCATGCTGAACGAGGGAGCGAAGAGCGGCCGCCTCGAGCTGTCGCACGACGACCTCGGCGGCGAGCGCCACGCCGGGTCGGTCGACGTCGAGCGCGGCGAGATCGTGGGTGCGCGCACGGGGCGCGCGACGGGCGAGAAGGCGCTCTTCCGCATGCTGCTCTGGGACGCGGGCAGCTTCCGGTTCGGCCCGCGCGGCACGCCGGGCGAGGCGATGCGGATGCGCATGCCGACGCGCCAGCTGCTCGCGGAGGGGCTGCGACAGGCGAGCGAGTGGAAGCGTCTGTCCACGCAGCTCCCCCCGCTGGATTCGCGCATCCACCTGCGCGTCGAGCCCGCCGACCTGCCGTCCGGCGTGCACCCGCTGACGCAGGAGGTGCTCGTGCTGCTCGAGGCGCAGGAGCGCGTCGGCGACGTCGTCGACCACGCGTCGTTCCCGGACTACCAGGTGCTCCGCACGCTGCGCACGCTCGAGGAGCGCGGCATCGTCGCGATCGGACGCTCGGCGTGCGAGCCCCGGCCCGGCCCGCGCGAAGGGCTGTTCGGCGAGCCGCAGGTGCGCCGGCTCCGCGAGTGGATCCGCGACGCCCAGGGCCACCCGTCGACGCCGCGTCCCGCGCGGCTCGTGGTCGCCGCCTCGGATGCGAGCGGCCTCCCGGATCTCGCGAACCTGCTGCGCCCGATTCCCGGCGTCGCGCTCGCGCCCGCGATGGAAGCCGGCCGCGTCGCGCGCGACGCGATCGCGCCGCTCGGCACGGTCCGCATCGACGAGCGCCACGCGATCGAGCTCGTGCACGTGCCGTCGGCGCCGCGCTTCGCGCCGCTCTGGGCGCGCGCCGCGCACGGCGCCCTCGGCGTCGTGTTCCTGCTCTCGGGGGCCGTGGGCGAAGCGGCGACGCGCCTCGCGCCCATGGTGCGCGCGGTCCACGCGCTGCCGCGCCCGCGCGTCTTCCACGCCGCGCTCCTCGGCAAGGGCGAGCGGCCGTCGCCCGACGAGCTTCGCGAGAACCTCTCGCTGATCGACGAAGGATCGCTGTTCCTCATCCCGCTCGAGCCCTCGAAGGAGCCGTCGACGCTGCTCGCGCGCCTGTTCGCGAGGATCGTGCCGTGATCGAGGACGCGTTCGACCCGAAGCGCTTCGCGCTGCTCGCCGACCTCGGCGAGGACGACCGCGACGCGCTCGTCGAGGTGCTCGAGCTGCAGCGCGTCGCGACGGGGCGCAAGCTCTTCCGCGAGGGCGGCGAGGCCGACGGTCTCGTGCTCGTCGAGAGCGGGCGCATCGTGCTGTCGTCGAAGCGCACGGGTGCGCGCAGCGAGGTCGGGCCGGGCGACGCGGTCGGTGTGCTCTCGCTGTTCGCGATCGGACCGCGCGAGGCGACCGCGTCGACGATCGAGCCCTGCGTCGTCTGGAAGCTGCCACGCGCGCACTGGCGCCGTCTGTGCGAGGACGCGCCGCGGACGGCGTGTCGGGTGCTCGAGGCGGCGGTCCGCGAGTGCGCCGCGCTGCTGCGCGAGTCGCTCGACGCGGTCGACGGCGACGCCTGAGCCGGGCGCCCGCGCCGCGCACGCGTGGCAAACGGCGTTTCCCCCAGCGCTCCCGTCATCGCGTCGCTGCCGTCGCGCGCGCCGCGTCCGCGCTGGTTGACCCGTCGGCAGCCGCCGCCTAGAGTTCGGCGGCAATCCTGAGCCTTCGGGGGTTGCACTCCATTCCGTCGATCGACCTCGCCCTTCGCCGCTCGTCCGCGCGGCCGCGACCGGTGCATCCGGCGAACGGCCCGTGCGCGTCGGCGGTGGCGCGCGGCGTTGCGACGCGGCAGCTCGCGCGGGCTCGGACACCTTTGGGGGGAGCGCGATGACGACCGACGCCTCGATTCGCGAAGGGCTCACGTTCGACGACGTCCTGCTCGTTCCCGGGGCCTCGGAGGTCCTGCCCGCCGACGTCGACCTGCGCACACAGCTGACGCGCGAGATCGCCCTCGGCATCCCGCTCGTCTCCGCCGCCATGGACACGGTCACCGAGCACGAGACGGCGATCTGCATGGCGCAGAACGGCGGCATCGGCATCGTGCACAAGAACCTCGATCTCGCGACGCAGGCCGCCGAGGTCGACAAGGTGAAGCGCAGCGAATCGGGGATGATCGTCGACCCGATCACGATGCGGCCCGAGCAGCGCATCCAGGACGCGCTCGAGGTGATGCAGCGCTACCACATCTCGGGCGTACCCGTGACGCGGGAAGGGCGCGCCGTCGGCATCCTCACGAATCGCGACCTGCGCTTCGTGCGCGACACGGCGGCCGCGATCGACACCGTGATGACGCCGGCGAGCGAGCTCGTCTCGGTCCCGCCCGGCACGAGCAAGGAGCGCGCGAAGGAGCTGCTCCACGAGCACCGCATCGAGAAGCTGCTCGTCGTCGACGAGCAGGGGAAGCTCTGCGGACTCATCACGATCAAGGACATCGAGAAGGCCGAGCGCTTCCCGAACGCCGCCAAGGACGACCTCGGCCGGCTGCGCTGCGGCGCCGCCGTCGGCGTCGGGCGCGACCGCCTCGAGCGCGCGCAGGCGCTCGTCGACGCGGGCGTCGACGTGATCGTCGTCGACACCGCGCACGGGCACTCGGCCGGCGTCCTCGAGAGCGTGCGCGAGCTCCGCCACCACTTTCCCGACCTCCCGCTCGTCGGCGGCAACGTCGCGACGGCCGAGGGCACCGAGGCGCTGATCAAGGCCGGCGTGTCGGCCGTGAAGGTCGGCGTCGGCCCGGGGTCGATCTGCACGACGCGCGTCGTCGCCGGCGTCGGCGTGCCGCAGTTCACGGCGATCCAGGACGCCGTCGGCATGGCCAAGCGTTTCGGCATCCCGATCATCGCGGACGGCGGCATCAAGTTCTCGGGCGACGTCGTGAAGGCGCTCGCCGGCGGTGCGGCGGCGGTGATGATCGGCTCGCTCTTCGCGGGCACGGACGAGTCGCCCGGCGAGGTCGTGCTGTACCAGGGGCGCTCGTACAAGGTCTATCGCGGGATGGGCTCGCTCGGCGCGATGGCCGCGGGAAGCCGCGATCGCTACTTCCAGGCCGACGTCGCGCCGGACAAGCTCGTGCCCGAGGGCATCGAGGGCCGCGTTCCGTACCGCGGTGCGCTGACGTCGAGCATCCACCAGCTGATGGGCGGCCTGCGCTCCGGCATGGGCTACTGCGGCGCGAGCGATCTCTCGGCGCTCCGCGAGCGCGCGCGCTTCGTCCGCATCTCGTCCGCCGGGCTGGCCGAGAGCCACGTCCACGACGTCATCGTCACGAAGGAAGCGCCGAACTACCGACTCGACTGACGCGCGCGCCGTCCGCCGGGGCGGTGCGCGACCACGGGGGGAACGTCATCTCGCAGCCGACGACGCACGCCGACCGCATCCTGATCCTCGACTTCGGATCGCAGGTGACGCAGCTGATCGCGCGCCGCGTGCGCGAGTGCGAGGTGTACTGCGAGATCCACCCGTTCCGGATGTCGATCGACGCGATCCGCGCCTTCGCCCCGCGCGGCATCATCCTCTCGGGCAGCCCGGCGAGCGTGCACGACGCGGGCGCGCCCGACGTCGACCCCGCGCTCTTCGAGCTCGGCGTGCCGATCCTCGGCATCTGCTACGGGCTGCAGGTCATCGTGAAGCGGCTCGGCGGGCGCGTCGAGTCGTCGGACGAGCGCGAGTTCGGACCGTCGCTGCTCGATCACCGCAGCGACGACCCGCTGTTCGCGGGTCTGCCTCCGCGCGAGGGCCGCGCGCGCCGCACCGTGTGGATGAGCCACGGCGATCGCGTCCTCGAGCTTCCGCCCGGCTTCGAGGTGCTCGCGACCAGCGAGCACTCGCCCAACGCCGCGGTCGCGAGCCGGGAGCGGCGCATCTGGGGCGTGCAGTTCCATCCGGAGGTGCACCACACGCCCGACGGCGCGCGCATCCTGCGCAACTTCGTGCGCGACATCTGCGGCTGCGAGGGGGCGTGGACCTCCGCGGCCTTCATCGACGAGTCGGTCGCGGCGATCCGCGCGCAGGTCGCCGGCGGCCGCGCGATCTGCGGGCTCTCGGGAGGCGTCGACTCGACCGTCGCCGCGGCGCTCGTGCACCGCGCGATCGGCAGCCAGCTGACGTGCATCTACGTCGATCACGGGCTCATGCGCGAGGGGGAGAGCGCCGAGGTCGAGCACCTGTTCCGCGACGCGCTCGGCATCGAGCTCGTGACGGTCGATGCGAGCGAGCGCTTCCTCACCGAGCTCAAGGGCGTGGCGGACCCCGAGCGCAAGCGCCGCATCATCGGCCATCTCTTCATCGAGACGTTCGAGGCCGAGGCGGAGAAGCTCGGCGGAGCGGACTTCCTCGTGCAGGGCACGCTCTACCCCGACGTGATCGAGAGCGTCTCGGTCAAGGGGCCGTCGGCGACGATCAAGACGCACCACAACGTCGGCGGCCTCCCCGAGCGCATGAAGCTCGCGCTCGTCGAGCCCCTGCGCGAGCTCTTCAAGGACGAGGTGCGCGCGGTCGGTCGCGCGCTCGGCCTGCCCGAGCGCGCCGTGAAGCGGCATCCGTTCCCCGGGCCCGGGCTCGCGATCCGCGTGCTCGGCGAGGTGACGGCCGAGAAGCTCGCGCCGCTGCGCCGCGCGGATGCGATCCTGCGCGAGGAGATCGAGCGCGCCGGGCTGTACGACGAGATCTGGCAGGCGCTCGTCGTGTTCCTGCCGGTCCAGAGCGTCGGCGTGATGGGCGACGGACGGACGTACGAGAACGCGGTGGCGCTGCGCTGCGTCACCTCGACGGACGCGATGACGGCGGACTGGTCGCGCCTGCCGTACGACGTGCTCGCCACGATCTCGAGCCGCATCATCAACGAGGTGAAGGGGATCAACCGGGTCGTGTACGACGTCTCGTCGAAGCCGCCCGCGACGATCGAGTGGGAATAGGAGGGAGTGCGCCGTGCCGGGGATCCCGCGTCCGTTCGTCCACCTCCACCTCCACACCCAGTACTCGCTGCTCGACGGTGCCATCAAGCACAAGCCGCTGTTCGAGCGCGCGAAGGCGCTCGGCATGCCGGCGGTGGCGCAGACCGACCACGGCAACCTGTTCGGGACCATCGACTTCTACGAGTCCGCGCGCGCGAACGGCGTCAAGCCGATCATCGGATGCGAGGTGTATCTCGCGGGCGGCTCGCGCTTCGACCGCGAGCGGCGCGAGCGCGACGAGGGCGGATTCGACGCGATCAACCACCTGCTGCTGCTGGCGATGGACGGGACGGGCTATCGCAACCTCATGCACCTCGTCTCGCGCGGCTATCTCGAGGGCTTCTACTACAAGCCGCGCATCGACATGGACCTGCTGCGCGCGCACCACGAGGGGCTGATCTGCACCTCGGGCTGCCTGTCGGCGCCCGTCCCGCGCGCCATCCTGCACAACGAGGCGAATCGTGCGTGGGAGGTGGCCGAGGACTTCAAGGCGCTGTTCGGCGACCGCTACTACCTCGAGATCCAGCGCCACGGGATTCCGGCGCAGGACACCGTCAACGCCGAGCTGATCAAGATGTCGCACGACATCGGCATTCCGCTCGTCGCGACGAACGACGCGCACTACCTCTCCGCCGACGACCACGACCACCACGATGCCCTGCTCTGCATCGGGACGGCCGCCAACCTCGACGACGAGAAGCGCTTCCGCTTCGACGGGCGCGGCTTCTACGTCAAGGACGGCGACGAGATGTACGAGCTGTTCCACGACCATCCGCAAGCCGTCGCGAACACGCTCGAGATCGCGGAGCGCTGCGCGCTCGAGATCCCCATGGGCGAGTACCACATGCCGGAGTACCAGGTGCCGGCGGGGCGCACGCTCGACGAGGTGCTGACGGACGGCGCCTGGGCGGGGCTGCGATCGCGCCTCGGCCTCGACGCCGATGCGCCGCTCGAGGGCGATCGCAACACCGCCTACGCGTCGCGCCTCGAGCACGAGCTCGGCGTGATCAAGTCGATGGGCTTCCCGGGCTACTTCCTGATCGTCGCCGACTTCATCCAGTACGCGAAGCGCAACGGCATCCCCGTCGGGCCGGGACGCGGATCGTCGGCGGGGAGCCTCGTCGCGTACTCGCTCGGCATCACGGGCATCGACCCGATCGAGTACGACATCATCTTCGAGCGCTTCCTGAACCCCGAGCGCATCTCGATGCCCGACATCGACGTCGACTTCTGCATGCGCGGGCGCGACCAGGTGATCCGCTACGTCGCCGAGAAGTACGACGGCGGGAGCGGCTACGACGACATGCGCGTCGCGCAGATCGCGACCTTCGGGACGCTGCAGGCGAAGGCCGCGATCCGCGACGTCGGTCGCGTGCTCGGCATGCCGTTCGGCGACGTCGACCGCATCGCGAAGCTCGTGCCCGACGCCCTCGGGATCACGCTCGCCGAGGCGCTCGAGCAGAGCCCCGAGCTGCGCGCGCGGATCGACGCCGACGGCCAGGTCGCGAAGCTCTTCGACACGGCGCGCGCGCTCGAGGGCCTGACGCGCCACGCCAGCAAGCACGCGGCCGGCGTCGTGATCGGGACGCAGCCGCTGATCGACATGGTCCCGCTCTACAAGGATCCGAAGAGCGGCGACGTGATGTCGCAGTACAACATGAACTGCGTCGAGAAGGTCGGGCTGATCAAGTTCGACTTCCTCGGCCTGCGCACGCTCACGCTCATCGCCGACGCCGAACGCATGGTGCGGGAGAACACGAAGCCCGACTTCTCGGTCGCGGACATCCCGCTCGACGACGCGACGACCTACGACCTCCTCTGCGAAGGGGACACGATGGGCGTGTTCCAGGTCGAGTCGTCGGGCATGACGGAGCTCGTGCTCCAGCTCAAGCCGCGGACGTTCCGCGAGATCATTCCGCTCGTCGCGCTCTATCGGCCGGGCCCGCTCAACTCGGGCATGGTCGACGACTACGTGAACCGCAAGAACGGGCGCACGAAGATCGAGTTCGCGCTGCCGGAGATGCGGGAGATCACCGAGGAGACGCTCGGCGTCATCGTGTACCAGGACCAGGTGCTGCAGCTCGCGCAGCGGCTGGCGGGCTACACGCTCGGCGAGGCCGACCTGCTGCGCCGCGCCATGGGCAAGAAGAAGCCCGAGGTGATGGCCGAGCAGCGCGAGCGCTTCGTCCAGGGCTCGACCGCGAACGGCATCGACGCGAAGAAGGCGGGCGAGGTCTTCGACACGATCGTCGAGTTCGCGGGCTACGGCTTCCCGAAGGCGCACTCGACCGCGTACGCCTACCTCACCTACCAGACGGCCTACCTCAAGGCCAACCACCCGTGCGAGTTCCTCGCCGCGGTGCTCACGATCGAGTCGACGAACCACGAGAAGCTCACGCGCTACATCGCGCACACGCGCGAGCAGGAGATCGAGATCCTGCCGCCCGACGTGAACGAGTCGCAGCGCGACTTCAGCGTCGTCGAGGGCGCCATCCGCTTCGGGTTCGCGGGCATCAAGAACGTGGGGCAGGGCGCGATCGACGCGATCCTCGACGCGCGCGAGTCGGGCGGCCCGTTCCGCGGCCTCTACGACTTCACCGAGCGGGTCGACGCGCGCAAGGTGAACCGGCGCGTCGTCGAAGCGCTCGTGAAGTGCGGCGCGTTCGACTCGCTGCACGCGAGCCGCGCGAAGGTGTGGGCCTCGCTCGACGCTGCGCTCGAGCGCGGTGCGTCCTCGCAGCGCGACCGCGCGATCGGGCAGGAGAGCCTGTTCGGGGGCCTCGGCGCATCCGAGCCGGTCGACGAGCCGAAGCTCATCGAGGCGGCCGAGTGGACGGAGCGCGAGCGGCTGCAGCACGAGAAGGAGCTGCTCGGGTTCTACGTCACCGGGCATCCGCTCGGCGCGGTCGCCAGACAGCTCGCGCGCTTCACGGACACGACGGGCGCGAGCTTCGAGGGCAAGGAAGGGCGCGAGGTCCGGATCGGCGGCCTCCTCACGTCGCTGCGCGAGACGCGCACCAAGCGCGGCGCGCGCATGGGGTTCGGCGTGCTCGAGGACCTCGAGGGCGCCTTCGAGCTCGTGATCTTCTCCGAGCCGTACAACCAGCACGTCGAGCTCCTGCGCGACGCGCAGACGGGCGGGCCCGACGGCGGCGGCCCGATCCCGCTCGTGATGTCGGGTACGCTCGAAGCGGGCGACACGCCGAAGCTGCTCGTGCGCGACGTGCTCCGCCTGGCCGATGCCGAGGAGGCGCTGGCCGCGCGGCTGCGCATCGAGGTGCTCGACGCGGACGTCACGAAGGACCGCATGCTCGCGCTGAAGGACGTGCTGCGCGCACACGGAGGGGACTGCGAAGTGATCCTGCAGGTCACGATCCCGGGCGAGAGCGTGACGCTGCTCTCGCTCGGCGACCGCTGCCACGTGCGCGTCACGACCGAGCTCTGCAGCGCGGTGAACGCGCTCTTCGGCCGGCCCGTCGCGGAGTCGACGCTGTGAGGGCGGCCGGGGGCCCGACGCGCGCACTCCTCCTGGCCGCGGCGGTCGCGCTGGTCGCCCCCGCGGCGCCCGCGGCGGCGGAGGACCTGCGGCAGATCGAGGCGGTCGGCGCGGTCGGCGTGCGCAAGGGCGAGCGCGCCGATCCGCGCGCGGGCGCCGTCGCACAGGCCCTGCGCGAGGCCGTCGAGCGCGTGGCGAGCGAGCTCCTGGCGGACGCCGCCCTCGGCCCCGAGGCCGAGGAGGGCGCGCCCGTCGACCTCGCCGCCGTGCTCGGCAAGGACATGGGCGCCTACACGTCGCGCTTCAAGGTGACGGAGGACCGCGGGCTCGGCCCGGCGCTGTTCGTCGAGGACCCGGACGTGACGACCGAGTACGTGGTCGTGGTCGATGCCCTCGTCGACGCCGACCTCGTGCGCAGCCGGCTCGTGGCGGCCGGCGCGCTCGAGCCGGAGGCCGGGACCGCGGAGAGCGGCGTCGTGCTGCTCGAGGTCGAGGGGCTCGAGGTCTACCCGGCCCTCGCCGACCTCCGGGATCTGCTCGAGCGGCGCGTCGGGGCCGCGAGCGCGCTGCCGCGCGAGATCGAGCACGGCCGCGCGACGCTCGAGGTCCGCACGTCGCTCGATGCGCGCGGCCTCGCGCAGGCGATGGAGCGCGAGGCGCCGCCGCACATGACGATCGTGCCGCTCGGCACCGAGGGGAGCGGGCGGGCCCGCATCGCCGTTCGCTGGAGCCCGGCGCGCTTCGCGCCGCCCGACGCCGCGGATCTCCCGCCGGTCGAGGCCGGCCAGTCGCCCCGGCCGGCTCGCGCGCGCCGGTGACGGCGGGCCGGCTCGCGTCGGAATCGGCCGGCGGCGATTGACACCGCAACGGCGAATCGGTATCGATTCCGGCCCGTTAGACGGGTTTCTGGCACGTAGCTCAGGGGCTAGAGCGCTGCCTTGACACGGCAGAGGTCGGCGGTTCAATCCCGCCCGTGCCAACCACTCCCATCGAGCTCGCGTCGGCGTGCGGCCGCAGGGGTCGCGCGGCGCGCTCGCTTGCGCGCGTTCTGCTGCGACACGCCGCCTTGCACCGCGACGTTTCGCTTCGAGTCGTCGGACCACCGCGATGCCCAGCCACCGATCATGAGCCAGATCGCCGTACGCCTACCCGACGGGAAGACGCTCGAGTTGGCGGCGGGGTCGACGGTGCTCGACGTGGCCTCGGCCATCGGTCCCGGTCTCGCGAAGGCCGCGCTCGCGGGCCGCGTGGACGGCGAGCTCGTCGACCTGCGTCTCCCGCTCGCGTCCGACTGCGCCGTCTCGATCGTCACCGCGAAGGACGCGGAGGGCGGCGACGTGCTGCGGCACTCGGCCGAGCACGTGATGGCCGACGCCGTGCAGCGCCTGTTCCCGGGCGTGCAGATCGACGCCGGCCGCGCCGACCACAGCGAGAAGTTCCAGTACGACTTCCTGCTCGACCACGCGTTCTCGCCCGAGGACGTGGAGCGGATCGAGAAGGAGATGGAGACGATCCTCGCCGAGGATCGCGCCTTTGCGCGCGAGGTCGTGACGCGCGAGGCCGCGGTCGCGCTCTTCCGCGAGCTCGGCCAGGACCTCAAGGTCGCGCGCATCGCCGACATCCCGGACGGCGTGCCGATCACGCTCTTCCGCCACGGCGACTTCGTCGACCTCTGCCGCGGGCCGCACGTGCGCAGCACGAAGCAGATCGGCGCCGTCAAGCTCACCGACGTGTCCGGCAGCTACTGGAAGGGCGACGAGTCGGGCCCGAAGCTGCAGCGCATCTACGGCACCGCGTTCGCGACGAAGAAGGAGCTCGACGCCCACCTCACCGCGCTCGAGGAGGCGCGCAAGCGCGACCACCGGCGCGTCGGCGTCGACCTCGAGCTGTTCGCGCTCGACGCGCTCTCGCCCGGCTCGCCGTTCTATCTGCCGAAGGGCATGACGGTCTACAACGAGCTCGTCGCCTTCATCCGGTCGCTGTACCCGCGCTACGGCTACCAGGAGGTGATGACGCCGCAGCTCTTCCGCGCGGAGCTCTTCAAGATCTCGGGCCACTACGAGAAGTTCCACGACGACATGTTCTGGTTCGCGGGCGCCGACGAGGGCGAAGAGCTCGGCGTGAAGGCGATGAACTGCCCGGGACACTGCCGCCTGTTCGGGTTCTCGAAGCGCTCGTACCGCGACCTGCCGCTGCGCGTCGCCGAGTTCTCGCGCCTCCATCGCAACGAGCGCAGCGGGACGCTGAACGGCCTCGCGCGCGTGCGCTCGCTCGCGCAGGACGACGCGCACATCTTCTGCGAGCCCGAGCAGGTGCCGCAGGAGATCGAGCGCTTCTTCGAGATGGTCGCGGAGGTCTACCGCGCGCTCGGCCTCGAAGGGGTCGAGATGGCGGTGTCGACGCGCCCCGAGGAGTTCCTCGGCGAGCCGGCCGACTGGGACGTCGCCGAGAAGGCGCTCGTCTCCGCGGTCGAGCGGGCGGGCTTCACGTGCGCGATCAAGGAGGGCGAGGCCGCCTTCTACGCGCCCAAGGTCGAGTGCGACTTCCGCGACGTGCTCGGCCGGGCGTGGACGCTCGCGACGATCCAGATCGACATGGCGCTGCCCGGCCGCTTCGGCCTGCGCTACGTCGGGCGCGACGGCGAGCTGCACCAGCCGGCGATGCTCCACCGCGCGGTGCTCGGGTCGCTCGAGCGCTTCATGGCGATCTACATCGAGCACACGGGCGGCGACTTCCCGTTCTGGCTGTGCCCGGTGCAGGTCGCCGTGCTGCCGATCGCCGAGCGCCACGTCGCGCACGCGCGCCGCGTGCACGAAGCGCTGGTCGCCGCCGGGCTGCGCTCGCAGCTCGACGAGCGCAGCGAGACGCTCGGGTTCAAGATTCGCGAGGCCGAGACGAGCAAGGTGCCGCTCATGCTCGTCATCGGCGATCAAGAGGACGAGAACGGTACGGCCATGCCGCGGCTGCGGCGCTCGAAGCGGAAGCTCGACGCGCTCGCGGTCGACGACCTCGTGGTCCGGCTCGCGCGCGCCAGGGAGGAGCGCGCCGTGCAACCGTTCGCAGACGAGACGCCGCGCTAGCGCGCGGCGAAGAGGAGAAGACGCATCCCCGGACGCAACCGCTTTCGCATCGTCGCCCCCGAACGGGACGGAACCCGCGTCAACGAGCGCATCCGCATCTCCGAGGTCCGCGTGATCGGACCGGAGGGCGAGCAGCTCGGCGTGATGTCGCCCGAACGGGGCATGGAGCTCGCGCGCGAGAGCGGCCTCGACCTGGTCGAGGTCGCCCCGAACTCGCGGCCGCCCGTGTGTCGCATCATGGACTACGGGCGGTACAAGTACGAACAGAAGAAGAAGAAGACCGGCGCCAACCGCAAGGCGCACGCCGCCTCCCTCAAGGAGGTGAAGATGCGCCCCGGCACCGATCTCCACGACCTCGAGTTCAAGCTCAAGAACGCGCGCAAGTTCCTGATGGACGGCGACAAGGTGAAGGTCACGGTGATGTTCCGCGGGCGCGAGATGGTGCACACCGTGCGCGGCCGCGACCAGCTCGACCAGGTCGCCCGCATGCTGACGCCGCTCGCGAAGGTGGAGAGCCTCCCGAAGATGGAGGGCCGCTTCATGTCGATGATCCTCGTCGGCGATCGCGAGGCGATCGCCGAGGCGAGGAAGCTCGAGGCGGCGAATCCGACCGACGAGGATCTCGACGCCGAGGAGATGGACGACGTCGTCGACGACATCGACGACGATCACGAGGACGACGACGAGCCGGACGCCGAGAGCACGCCGGCGGGAGAGTGAACGATGCCGAAGATGAAGACGCACCGCGGCGCCGCGAAGCGGTTCAAGCGAACCGGGAGCGGCGGCTTCAAGCGGGCGCAGACGAACAAGCAGCACATCCTCACGAAGAAGCGCACGAAGCGGAAGCGCCAGCTGCGGCAGGGCGAGACGGTCGCGGCCGTCGACGAGCGCCAGGTCCGCCGACTGCTTCCGGGTAGCTAACGAGCGGGCCGCGGCCCGCCCACGAACGACGAACGAAGGGAACGAGTCATGCCCCGTGTGAAACGCGGAGTCGCGGCGCGCCGGCGCCGCAAGCGGATCCTCAAGTCCGCCAAGGGCTACGTCGGCGCGCGCAGCCGCCTGCACGGCGTCGCCCGCGAGGCCGTCGAGCGCGCCTGGGTCTACGCCTACCGGGATCGCAAGCAGCGCAAGCGCGCCTTCCGCGCGCTCTGGATCGCCCGCATCAACGCCGGCGCGCGACAGAACGGCCTGTCGTACAGCCGGCTCGTGGACGGGCTCAAGAAGGCCGGCGTCGAGGTCGACCGCAAGATCCTCGCCCAGCTCGCCGTCGACGACGCGACGGCGTTCGCCGAGCTCGCGACCCTCGCGAAGTCCGCCTGACGGGCGGCTCGCGATGAGCACGACGCCCGACCTCGAGGCGCTCGAAGCGAGCGCCCGGGCCGAGATCGACGCCGCGGCGACGCCGCAGGCGCTGGTCGAGGTGCGCGCGGCCTACCTCGGGAAGAAGGGCTCGGTCGCGGCCGTCCTGCGCTCGATCGGCGCCCTCGCGCCCGACGAGCGCGGGCGCGTCGGCCAGCGCGCGAACGAGGCGAAGCAGCGCATCGAGGCGTGGGCCGCGGCGCGAAGGGACGCGCTCGAGCGCGCGGAGATCGACGCGCGCCTCGCGGGCCAGCGCCTCGACGTCACGCTGCCCGGGAGCGGTCCGCCGCTCGGGCGCCTGCACGTCGTCACGCAGGTCGTGCGCGAGGTCGAGCGGTTCTTCCGCGCGCGCGGGTTCTCGATCGAGGACGGCCCCGAGGTCGAGACCGAGCACCACAACTTCGACGCGCTCAACATCCCCCCCGACCACCCCGCGCGCGAGATGCAGGACACGTTCTGGGTCGAGGGCGGGCACGTGCTGCGGACGCACACCTCGCCCGTGCAGATCCGCGCGATGACGGGGCGCACGCCGCCCTTCCGCTTCATCGCGCCGGGTCGCGTCTACCGCCACGACATGTCGCCGCGCCACTCGCCCATGTTCCAGCAGGTCGAGGGCTTCATGGTCGACGAGCGCACGAGCTTCGCGCACCTCAAGGGCGTGCTCTACGACTTCGCGCGCGCGCTGATGGGCGACGTGCGGCTGCGCTTCCGCGCGAGCTACTTCCCGTTCACCGAGCCGTCGGCCGAGATGGACTTCTCGTGCCTGCTCTGCGACGCGCAGGGCTGCGCGACGTGCTCGCACACCGGATGGATCGAGTGGGGCGGCTGCGGGATGATCCATCCGCAGGTGCTCGCCGGCTGCGGCATCGACGCGGAGCGCTACCAGGGCTTCGCGTTCGGCATGGGGCTCGAGCGCGCCGCGATGCTGCGGTACGGCATCCCGCAGATCCGGCTGCTGTACGAGGGGGACGTCCGCGTCCTCGAGCAGTTCTGATGTCGGAGCGCGCCTGACATGCGGGTGCCGCTCTCGTGGCTGCGCGAGTGGATCGCGCCCGACGCACCCGTCGAGGAGATCGCGGAGCGCCTGACGCGCGCCGGGCTCGAGGTCGACGCGATCGAGCGCACGGGGCCCGACCTCGGCGCCTTCGTCGTCGGCTTCGTGCGCGAGCGCGAGAAGCACCCCGACGCGGATCGCCTCTCGGTGTGCCGCGTGGATCTCGGCGACGGCGACGCCCACACGATCGTGTGCGGCGCGCCCAACGTCGCGGCGGGACAGAAGGTCGCCGTCGCGCGGCCGGGCACCGTCGTGCTCGGCCGGAAGCTCGGCAAGTCGAAGATCCGCGGCGTGAGCTCGCACGGGATGATCTGCTCGGCCGCCGAGCTCGAGCTCGCCGACGAGAGCGACGGCATCCTCGTCCTGCCGGAGGACGCGCCCGTCGGCGCGCCGCTCGACCGCGTGCTCGCGGCCGGCGACGCCGTGCTCGACGTCGCGATCACGGCGAACCGCGGCGACTGCGCCTCGATGCTCGGCATCGCGCGCGAGGTGCGCGCCGCGTTCGGCGGCGTCGTCGCGCTGCCGCCCTGCGACGTCGCCGAGGCCGGGCCGCCCGTCGAGCGCGCCGTCGCCGTGGCGATCGAGGCGCCCGACCTCTGCCATCGCTATGCGGCGCGCGTCGTGCGCGGGGTGCGCATCGCGCCGTCGCCCGCGTGGCTCGCGCGCAGGCTCGAGGCGGCGGGGCTTCGGCCGATCGACGTCGTCGTCGACGTCACGAACCTCGTGCTGCACGAGCTCGGCCAGCCGCTCCACGCGTTCGACCTCGCGAAGCTCCGCGGCGGCCGCGTCGTCGCGCGCCGCGCGACGGACGGCGAGCGGATCGAGACGCTCGACGGTCGCACCCACGCGCTCGCGCCGGACGACCTCGTGATCGCCGACGCCGAGCGCGCCGTCGCGATCGCGGGCGTCATGGGCGGCGCGAACAGCGAGGTCGACGCCGCGACCGTCGACGTGCTGCTCGAGAGCGCGCACTTCGCACCGCGCGCGGTGCGCCGCACCGCGCGGCGCCTCGGCCTGCACAGCGAGGCCTCCTACCGGTTCGAGCGCGGGGTCGACCGCGCGGGTGTCGAGCGCGCGCTCGATCGCGCGGCCCGGCTGCTCGCCGAGCTCGCGGGGGGCGTCGTCGACACCGGGCGCGCCGTCGCGACGGGCGATGCACCGGACGTCGTCGAGGGCGTCGCGCTCGAGACGGCGCGCGTGAACCGCCTTCTCGGCACCGACCTCGGCCGCGACGCGATCGCCGCGCTCCTCGGCGCGCAGGACATCGCGTGCGCGCCTCGCGGCGCGGACGCGCTCGCCTGCGCGATCCCCACCCACCGCAACGACCTGCGCATTCCGGCCGACCTCGTCGAGGAGGTCGCGCGCATGCACGGCTACGACGCGATCGAGCCGCGCGCGCTCGAGGGCGTGCTCGGCTCCGGCGCGAAGCCCGCGTGGCTCGAGCTCGGCGACGCCATCCGCGACGCCTTCGCAGCCGAGGGACTGACCGAGGTCGCGACGTTCCCGTTCCTCGACGCGGCCGCGCTCGACGCGCTGGGCCTCGACCCGGGCGATCCGCGTCGCGCGATGCCCCGCGTCGTGAACCCGATCGCGGAGAGCGAGTCGGCGCTGCGCTCGACGCACGTGCCCGCGCTGCTCGCGCTGGTGCGCGACAACCGCAGCCGGCAGGTGGATCGCGTCGCGCTGTTCGAGGTGTCGCGCGTGTTCGAGGCGCCGGCGGAAGCCGGCGCGCTGCCGCGCGAGCGCTGGCGCGCGACGGCCGTGCTGGCGCGCGGGCGCGAGAAGCGTCTCTGGGGCGGCGAGGCCCGCGAGCCGGTCTTCTTCGAGGCGAAGGGCGTGGCCGAGCGTCTCGTCGCCCGCCTGCGGCGCCCCGTGCGCCTCGCGGCCTCGCGGGCTCCCGAGCCCTACCTCCACCCCGGCGCCTGCGCCGACCTGCTCGCGGGGAAGGACCGCGTGGGCGTCGTGGGCGAGCTCCATCCCGCCGTCGCCGCGCGCTTCGAAATCGACACCCCCGTCGCGGTGATCGAAGTAGACTCGAGCGCCGTCGGGGACTTACCGACGCGCCTGCCGCGCTACCGGGAGGTCTCGCGGCATCCGCAGTCCCGGCGCGACCTCGCCGTGGTGCTCGACCGCGACCAGCCGGTGGCGGAGGTGCTCGGCGCGATCGGCAAGAAGGCGGGCGACGCGCTGGCCGCGGTCGAGGTCTTCGACCGCTACGAGGGCCCGGGCGTGCCCGAAGGGAAGGTGAGCGTCGCGTTCCGGCTCGTGTACCAGCTGCCGGATCGGACGCTCACGGACGAAGAGGTCTCACAGGCGACGGACCGCGTCGTGCAGATGCTGCAGCAGCGGTTCGCGGCCGAGCTTCGATGACAGCGCCGCAGCGTCACGCGGTGGCGCGGGCGGCGAGCGGGGGAGAGCGCGCATGACGAAGGCCGAGATCGTCGAGCAGATCTACGAACGCGTAGGCTTCTCGAAGAAGGAGGCGGCCGAGCTGGTCGAGAAGGTCTTCCAGATCATCAAGGAGACGCTCGAGCAGGGGGAGAAGGTCAAGATCTCGGGCTTCGGCAACTTCGTCGTGCGGGAGAAGAACGCGCGCAAGGGCCGCAATCCGCAGACCGGCCAGGAGATCCTCCTCGACGCCCGCCGCGTGCTGACGTTCAAGCCGAGCCTCGTGCTGAAGAACATCCTGAACGAGACGGACGTGTCGGAGGCCGAGCTCTCGGCCGCGCGCGCCGGCACCGACGACGGGGACGACGACTGAGCGCGACGCACGATCCACGAGCGGCGTCCCTCGCCGAGGGGCGTCGCGGCCGCCGCGACACGGGGGGACGCATGGCCGCGCGGGACACACGGGACGGCAGGGACGGACGCGACGGCAAGGACGCACGGGCGCGCGCCGCGGGCCGCGGCGCGGCGGCCAAGCGCACGCCGCAGCGCTCGCGCGTACGGCGCGGGGCCGGCGGCGACCGGCGCGCCGGCGACGCCGACCTCGGCGCGCTCGCCGAGGGCACGCTGCTCCCGACCGAGAAGCTCTACTACCGCATCGGCGAGGTCGCGAAGATCACCGGCGTGAAGCCGTACGTGCTCCGCTACTGGGAGTCCGAGTTCCGCTGGATGGCGCCGCAGAAGTCGCGCTCCAAGCAGCGTCTCTACCGGCGCAAGGACATCGACACCATCCTGCTCGTCAAGAAGCTCCTCTACGAGGAGCGCTACACGATCGCCGGCGCGCGCAAGCTGCTGCGCGAGATGGGCGTCGGTCGCACCGCGGAGACGGTCGAGGCGCGCGCACTCGATCACCGCACCGAGTACCGGCGCATCCGCGACGAGCTCCTCGCGCTCCGCGCCGCGCTCGTCTCCTGAGCGCGCGCGTGGTCGTCGTCGTCTTCCGCTCGCGACTCGACGAATCGGAGCGCGAGGCCTACGAGCCCGTCGCCGTCCGCATGCTCGAGCTCGCCCACCGCGCGCCGGGCTTCGTCTCGTTCCGCGCCTACGCGGCCGACGACGGCGAGCGCCTCGCGCTCGCCGAGTTCGAGACCGCCGAGCACGCCGCGGCGTGGGGCCGCGAGGCCGAGCACCTCGCCGCGCAGCGCCTCGGGCGCGAGCGCTTCTACACCGAGTACCGGCTGCAGGTCGCCGAGGTCGTGCGCGAGCGCGCGTTCCGCCGCTAGCACCGCGAGGCGGCGCGCTCGCGCGCCGCGTTAGGCGCGGCGCGCGAGTGCCTGCGTCACGGCCTGCGGCGGCCTTGTGCGATGGCCCCCGTCGTCTACTCTCGCGCGCTCGCTCCCTCGCGGCGCGCCGAGCGGGCCTCCAGACCGCTCCATCGCCCTGCGTCCCGCGACGCAGCGGTGCGCGCCGCACGCGTCGGTAGGGAGCCGGGATCCGGCACGCGAGTGCCGTCGGCGTCGGGCCGTAGCGCAGCTTGGTTAGCGCGCCTGACTGGGGGTCAGGAGGTCGCGAGTTCGAATCTCGCCGGCCCGACCACGCACCGCCGCGCGCCGCCGATGGGCTCGCCGCGATGCGCGTGGCGCTCGCCGGCCGCGCTGCGAAGCGCGCGTCCCGCGTGCGGATTTCGTCGACGGACGTCGACGAGACTGCCCTAGACGGCCCGCGGTCATCCGTGCACAATCGCGCCCTTGCGACCCCTGCCTTCGCGGACGGGCGCGCCGCGGCATCGCCGCCGCGGGGCGCGCGCGAAGGGCCGATCGATCGGCATGCGGTGGCGAGCCGGCTCTCCGGCGCCGCCGCCAACCTGCGGTGGCTCCGGCACCGCGACTCCGGCACAGGCAATTTCGGCACACGGTTTCGGCACACGTGGATGGGAAGGTGGCGATGAAGAAGCTCGGCGGGCTGTGCGCGGCCCTCGCCGTCGCGCTCCTGGCGGCCGACGGGGCGAGTGCCCGGACGCTCTGCGTCAGCAAGAACAACAAGAACTGCTTCCGCACGATCCAGGAGGGGATCCACTTCGCGCAGTTCGGCGACACGGTGCGCATCGAGCCCGGTGTCTACACCGACACGATGCAGATCCCGCCGCTCAAGCAGGGCCTCCGCATCGTCGGCACGAAGGCGGTCGTGGTCGACGCGATCTTCGACGGCTGTCTGCAGGACCAGCCGAACGACCAGCACGATCCCAACCCGAACGCGAACTCGTGCAAGGTCAACAACCTCGACATCAACAAGCCGCAGTTCCCGGCGGCCGTCGTGCTCAACGGCGCGCCCGGCATCCACATCTACGCGCACGACGTGCAGATCCGCGGCATCACGATCCGCGGCGGCGTGAGCCACGGGATCCTGGTGCAGAACGGCCGCCAGCGCGTGCGCATCATCGACGTCGCGATCGAGGGGCCGGCGGCGACCGGCATCCTGTGCGGCGGCACGTGCGACGACCTCGTGATCTCGGACGTGACGATCACGGGCGCGCAGACGGGCGTCTCGGTAAGCGGGCCGCGCGTCGTGGTCGACCGCGTGCTCGTCGACGGCACGACGACCGGCGCGGGCGTCGTCGTGAACGGAGTCGACGCGTTCGTCGACCGCCCCGAGGTGCTCGGCGTCGCGGGCGCGGGCGTGCAGGTGACGGGCGATCGCGCGAGCGTGATCCGCGCGGACGTCGACGGCGCGACGGGGCTCGGCGTGAACGTCACCGGCAACCAGGCCTGGGTCGCGGGCAATCGCACTGCGAACACCGTCGGCGGCGTGCGGGTCACGGGCGACGCGCCGATCGTCGAGAAGAACCGCGTGTCGAGCTCGACCGGGTCGGCGGCCGGGATCCGCGTCGTGTGCGCGACGTGCGCGAGCGGGAGCGTCGGCCGCAACCGCGTCGAGGACGTGACGGGAACCGGGAACGGCATCGAGCTCGTCGCCTCGGCGGCCGGGCTCGTCGCCGAGCGCAACCGCGTCGACCGCGTGGCGGGTGCGGGCGTCGACCTCACCGGCAGCACGGGCGCGGTGGTCGCGCGCAACGCGGTGCGCGACGCCGGGACGACGACGGAGCCGTGCTTCCGCGTGGCGGCCGCGTCGTCGCTCGTCGAGCGCAACAAGGTGCAGCGGTGCGCCGGCGAGGGCTTCATCGTCACCGGCGCGGGCAACGTGCTCGCGCGCAACGCGGCGAAGGACGCGGGCACCGACGGCTTCGAGGTCGGCCCGGCGGCGTCGGGCACGACGCTCGAGCGCAACACCGCACAGTCGAGCCAGCTGTACGGGTTCGAGGTCGCCGACGGCGGGACGCCGGCGACCACGACGACGCTCGACCGCAACCGCGGCACGCGCAGCGCGCTCTTCGATCTCTGCGACGAGGGCGTCGCGACGACGCTCTCGAACAACCGGTTCGGGTCCGAGGCGCCCGTCGTGCAGGACGGCGTGCGCGACTGCGTGCAGTGACGCTGCGCGACACCGTCGGGGGCCTCGCCGCCGTCGCCCTGATCGCGGGGCTCTGCGCGGCCGGCTGCTACGGCAAGGAGGGCGCGGTCGAGCCGGAGACCGCTCCCCCCGCGCCGTCGCCCTCGGTCGTCGATTCCGCCGCCGAGCCTGTCGCACCGCGGGTCGACGAGCCGGCCGCCGACGACGGTGCGCGCGACCTCAGCGCCGAGCGCTTCGCGCGCGTCGGTGCGCTCCTCGACGAGGACCTGAGCGAGCTCGCCTCGCCCGACCCCGACACGCGCGCCGACGCCGTCGACCTGCTCGACGTCGACGAGCCCGAGGTGCTCGCGATCCTCGAGGACTTCGCGCTCGGCGACGCCGACCCGCGCGTGCGGGTGCGGGCGGTCGAGCAGCTCGGGTTCTCGGAGGCCGGGCGCGCGCAGACGGCGCTCCGCCGCGCGCTCGACGACGCCTCGCCCGACGTCGTGGCGGCGGCGGCCGTCGAGCTCGGGGCGCGCGGCGACCCGGCCGACATCCGCTATCTCGAGCCGCTCCGCGAGCACCCCTCGCCGACCGTGCGCGAGGAGGCCGGCTTCGCCATCGAGTTGCTGACCGAGTAGCGCGCGCGCTTCGAGTACCCTGCGCGCGGGCCTGCGCTCCGCCTCGCGCGCGCGGGCCCGGCGCTGTGGGGGGCGCGACGGCTTGCTCTTCAACTCGATCGACTTCGCGATCTTCTTTCCGCTCGTCTACCTCGCCTACTGGCAGCTCGGCCGGCGCGCGCAGAACGTGCTGCTGCTCGTCGCGAGCTACGTGTTCTACGGCTGGTGGGACTGGCGCTTCCTCGGCCTGATCGCGTTCTCGAGCGCACTCGACTACGGAGTCGGCCTCGCGCTCGCCGACGCGGAGAGCCCGCGCCGGCGCCGCGCGCTGCTCGCGGTGAGCCTGCTCGCGAACCTCGGCCTGCTCGGCTTCTTCAAGTACTGCAACTTCTTCATCGACACGGCGGCCGACGCGCTGCGGCTGCTCGGCTACGAGCCGTCCATGCACGCGCTCGCGATCGTCCTGCCCGTCGGCATCAGCTTCTACACGTTCCAGACGCTGAGCTACACGATCGATCTCTACCGGCGCCAGATCCCCGTGGAGCGCGACGCGATCGCGTTCTTCTCGTTCGTCGCGTTCTTCCCGCAGCTCGTGGCCGGGCCGATCGAGCGCGCGCACCACCTGCTCGGGCAGTTCTCGCGCGACCGCCACTTCGATCGGGAGGCCGCGGCGCTCGCCTGCGGGCAGATCGCGTGGGGCCTGTGCAAGAAGGTGGTCGTGGCGGACACGCTGTCGGGCTACGTCGACGCGGCGTACGGGAACCCGGCGGCCGACGGCACCGCGCTCGCGCTCGCGACGCTCTACTTCGCGTTCCAGATCTACTGCGACTTCTCGGGCTACTCCGACATCGCGATCGGCTGCGCGCGCCTCTTCGGCTTCGATCTGATGCGCAACTTCGCGTTTCCGTACTTCTCGCGCGACGTCGGCGAGTTCTGGCGCCGCTGGCACATCTCGCTCTCGACCTGGTTCCGCGACTACGTGTTCATCCCACTCGGCGGGAGCCGCGTCGGGCCGTGGAAGCTGCTCCGCAACGCGCTCGCGACGTTCGTGCTGAGCGGCTTCTGGCACGGCGCCAACCTCACGTTCGTCGCGTGGGGCTTCCTGCACGCCGTGCTCTACGCGGTGTCGCACCGCTTCGTGCCGAAGCGCCGCGGCACCGACGTTCCGGGCGGCGAGGGCGCTCTCCCGGGAGCGCGCGCGCTCGTCGAGATGGGCGTGACCTTCGTCGTCGTGTGCTTCGCCTGGATCTTCTTCCGCGCCGACTCGCTCGCGCACGCCTTCCGCGTGATCGGCACCATCGCGACCGACACCGACCTGGCCGGGTTCTTCCTCGTCGGCGACGCGAAGCCGCGCGCGCTGATCGGCGCGCTCGTCGCGATCGAGTGGTGGCACCGGGACTGTGCCCATCCGTTCGAAGCGCTGCGCGGGCACCCGTTCGCGGAGCGCGCGCTCGCGTACGCACTCGTCGCGGCGCTCGTCCTGCTGGGAGGTACGGCGAATGCTCCGTTCGTCTACTTCCAGTTCTGACCGGACCGGGTCCGAGCCTGACCGGACCGGGTCCGGGCCTGACCGGACCCCGTCCGGGCCGTCGCCGACCTCGGGCGCGGACCGGCGCGAGGCGATGCGCTTCGCACTGCGGGTCGCGCGCTTCCTGGCGCCGCTCGCGCTCGTGTTCGCGGCATCGCAGCTCGCGCTGTGGAAGGCGGGCGAGGGGCGCGGGCTCGCGTCCGTGCGGACGACCGAGCGCCGCGCGCTCGCGGAGGGCGAGGACACGCTGTTCGCGCGCGCCCTCGTGGCGGAGCAGATGCGGCGCTACAAGGCGCTCGAGCTGCGCGCGCGCCGGCCGCGCATCGCCGTCCTCGGCAGCTCGACGAGCATGCAGCTGCGCGACTTCCACTTCGGTCTCGGCGGCGATCGCGCGCACGGCTTCGCGGACGGCGGCTTCTACAACGCCGGCGGACTCGTGCAGCACACGGGCGACTTCGAGCCCGTCGCGGCGCTGCTCGACGAGATCGGGAGCGTGCGCGTCGTCGTCCTCGCGCTCGACCCCTGGTGGTTCAACGACGGGTGGGCGCCGAGTCGCTCGATCGAGCCGCTCGCGCGGACGCTCGCGACCTCGGACTTCGACGCCGACTGGGACGCGCGCATCCGCGCCTATCCCGCGCTCGTCGAGGCGCTGGCGCGGCGCGGCGGCGCCGCGAAGCTGCGCGCGCTCGTCGCGGCGGACGACCGCGTCGAGGTCGCGTCGGGCCGCGCGGTGCGCGCGATCGGGCTCGCGGCGCGCGGCGGCGTCGGGTTCCGCGGCTCGGACGGCAGCCGGCGCAATGCGAGCTTCCTCGCGCGCCGCGCCGCCGGCGCGCCCTACGCGGACGACGAGGAGACGCTCGAGCGGATCGCGCGCCGCGAGCGGCGCTTCGAGACGGGCGCGCTCTCGGCCCGCCGCGTTGCACGCCTCGACGCGTGGCTCGCGTGGGCGCACGCGCGCGACGTCGTGCTCGCGGGCTTCGCCGTGCCGCTCGCCGGACCGGTGCGCGACGCGATCGCCGCGTCGCCTCCGCACGCGGCGTACTTCGCGGCGTGGCGGGCGGCCATGCGGGACGCCTTCGCGCGCGCCGGGCAGCCCTTCGTCGACGCGGTCGAGGCCTTCGGCGACGAGGGGCACGACGACGGCTGGATGATCAACGGGTTCCACGGCTCGGAGCGCACGATGGCGCACGTCGTCGGCGCGCTGCTCCGCGACGAGCGGTTCGCGCGCGCGGTGCCGGAGGCGAGCGCGGCCCAGGTCGCGTGCCTCGTCGCGCAGGCGCGCGAGCGGGGCCTCGCGGAGGGGCCGGGCGCGTGCGCCGGGCCGTGACCGAGCCGGGCGCGACGCTCCTCTGCGGCCACGCGAAGTCCGGCACGACGCTCGTGCAGAGCCTGCTCGACGGGCACCCCGAGCTGATCGTGATTCCCGAGGAGACGAAGTACTTCGCGCGCATCCACGCGCATCCGCTGCGCCGGCGCCCGTCGTACCTGCTGTCGCGCACGCGGCTCGCGCGCCTCGCGCGCCGCGAGCCCGGGATCTACGACTACGGCCATCTCGACGGCGCCGCCTTCGCGGACGCGCTCCGCGGCGAGCTCGGCGCGCTGCCCGCGTCGCGCCGCGTCCTGCCGGCCGTCGCACGCGCCTACGCGCGCGCAGCGGGGCTCGACGCCGGGCGCGCGCGGGCATGGGTCGAGAAGACGCCGGGCCACGAGCACGCGCTCGCGCGCGCGCGCGAGCTGTGGCCGGAGCTGCGCGCGATCTATCTCGTCCGCGACCCGCGCGACGTCTTCGTGTCCTTTCGCGCGAAGCGCGCGACGCGCGGTCGCGGGCTCGACGTCGCAACCTTCTGCCGGCGCTGGGCGGCGAGTCTCGCCGCGTGGGATGCCTTCGCCGCGCGCGCGCCCGACGCCGCGCTCGCGATCCGCTACGAGACGCTCGTCGCCGATCCCGGCCCGGTGCTGCACGCACTGACGCGCTTCCTCGGGGTCGCGATGGCGCCCTCGCTCCGGGAGCCGACGATCGCGGGGCGGCCGTTCGGCGGGAACTCGATGCACGGCGACGCCTTCGACGCGATCTCGGCGGCGCCGGTCGGACGCCACGCGGGACGCCTCGACTCCGCGACCGCGCGCGAGATCGAGGCGCGCCTCGCTGCGGCCTTCGCGCGCTTCGGCTGGTCGTGAGCCGCGTGCGCGACGTGTAGAGTGCGCGCGGCGCGCGCGCGAGGCCGCGCGAGGAGGCGATCCGAATGTCCGACATCCGCTGCGAGGTGGCCGACGCGGTCGCGCTGCTCACGCTCGACCGGCCCGAGCGGCTCAACGCGATCAGCGGGCCCATGCTCGCGCGCCTCTCCGAGCTGCTGCTCGAGTGCGACGCGCGCTCCGACGTCCGCGCGATCGTGCTGACCGGCGCCGGGCGCGGGTTCTGCTCCGGCCTCGATCTCAAGGACGCGGCGGCGGGCGGAAGCGGCATCGCGGGGAGCGCGGGCGCGGTGAAGATCGGCGAGACGCCGCCCTTCGTGATGCGTCGCATCGACACGCCGATCGTCTGCGCGCTGAACGGCCCCGCGTCGGGCTACGGCATGGACCTCGCGCTCGGCTGCGACATCGTCATCGCTTCGGAGACGGCCGTGCTCGCGCCGCCCGTGCGGCGGGGCGTGGTGCCCGAGAGCGGCGGCGCGTGGCTCCTGCCGCGGCTGATCGGCTGGCACCGCGCGTGCGAGGTCACGCTCCTCGCGCGCAAGCTCGACGCGCGCGAGATCGAGCGCCTCGGGCTCGCGAATGCGGTCGTGTCGCAGGACCAGGTGGTTCCCGAGGCGATGCGCTGGGCGCGCGAGATCGCGGCGAACGCGCCGCTCGCCGTGTCGGCGGCGAAGCGCGCGATGCGCTTCGGGCTCGACTCGACGTTCGAGGCGAACGGCTTCCACGTGATGGCCGAGCTCGTGCAGCTCTTCCGCACCGAGGATTTCCGCGAGGGCGTGGCGGCGTTCGCGGAGAAGCGCGACCCGGTGTACGTGGGACGGTAGGCGCGGACCGATACCGCCGCTTCAGGGCGCGTCGGCGCGCGCGGCGTCGATCCACGCGATGCGATCGCCGCCGAACGAGCCGAGCCAGATGCGGCCCGCGTGCGCGACGGCGGCCGAGACGCCGCCGATCGCGACGGCGGGATCGTTCGTCAGGATGCGCCGGACGGCGAGCGTCTCCGGGTCGAGCACCGCGACGGCGGACGCGAGGCCGCAGCTTCCCTCCTCGACGTCGAAGCACGCGGTCGCCTGCAGCGGGGTCGCGCGCTGCCCGGCGACGAGCAGGCCGCCGTCCGCGCGCCACGAGAGGTTGTCGGGGCTGAAGCCGACGCTCGCGCTGCGCCGGCCGCTGCCGTCGAGCGCCACGCGCGTGACGCTGCCCGCGCTCCACTCCGCGAAGTAGACGGCCGAGCCGTCGCGCGCGACCGCGACGCCGTTCGGCGCGGCGCCGGTCGTTCCCGGGACGGGCCGGAGGCCGGACGCGCGCGAGTAACGAAGCACCTCGCCCGTCGTGCCCCCGCGCGCGATGGCGACCATGCCGCCGAGTCCGAGCGTCGTCATCCGGGAGACGACGAAGCCGTCGCCGTCCGGCATGGCGGCGACGTCGTTCATCATCGCGCCCTCGGGCATCGCGACGCAGCCGATCCACTCGAGACGCGGTCCGCGCGGCGTCGCGCTCGCGCGGAAGATCTCGACCGCCTCGCGAGCGCCGTGTCCGACGACGTAGAGCGTCGCGCCGTCCGGCGCGAGATCGATCCCGTGCGGCGCGAACTGCGCGGGGTCGGGCGGGCCGTCGCAGCTCGCGTCGCCCGCGGTCGCGCTCGGCGCGCCGACGGGTGCGACGGTGGACGGATGGAGCGTGCGTCGCTCGCCGGTCGCGGGCTCGTACGCGACGAGCTCGCCGCGATGCTCGCCGAGCGGCGCCTGGCTCACGATCAGCCAGCTCCCGCTCGCGTCGACGACGAGGTCCTCGGGGTTGTGGAAGCCGCACACGGGCGTGATCCCGTTCGCGGGCTCGCACGCGACGATCGGGTCGGGCCCGCCGCACGCGGTGGCCGCGAGGGCGAGTGCGGCCACTCCGCAGACGAGCGCGCGGCGCGCGCGCGGGCGGGCCGGGGCGGAGTGGGGCGAGCAGGGCGAGCGGGACATGCGCGTTCCTCCAGCGCGCATTGTCTCACGCGAGCGAAGCCTCCTCGTCCCTGGAGAACGCGCGCGCGCCCGTGGCTCGCACGGCGGCTCGATGGCATCGCGGGGAGAACGAGGGATCGAACGGGGCGGGCGGCGCCGCCTTCGCGACCGCGCGCGCGGCGCGCGGCTCGCGATCGGGGAGGAGCGGCGGGGGGCCGCCCACCCCGAACGATCCCGGGAGAGCGATCGGTCGCTACCAGCTCGCGATCTGCCAGCTGCCGCTGGTCGCGAACGGCGAGAGGCCGTTGCACTGGAACGTCCCGCCGACGTTCGTGCAGGTGAGCGAGAGTGCGTCGAGGTCGCGCGTGTAGAGCAGGTCGGCGTCGCCGTCGCCGTCGAAGTCGCCCGCCTGCGCGAGATCGACGCGCTTCGGGGCCTCGCCCGGGCGAAGGCTCGCCTCGACCCCGCCGTCCTGCGACGGGAGCAGCTTCCACATGCGCAGGCGCGCGTGCCGCTGCCAGACGAGCACGTCGCGACCGTCGCCGTCGACGTCGCCGCACGCGCGCAGCTCCCAGCCTTCGCCGACGTGGGTGATCTCGATCTCGTCGGCCGCATCGCCGTCCGCGAGCAGCCAGGCCCGCGCGAAGTTGCGGGTGGTGTCGAGCCACACCACGTCGCGGAACCCGTTGCCGTCGAGGTCGCAGCTCGCCCAGACGCTCCAGCGCTCGCCGAGCGGGAGGAGCGGCGCCTGCGCCATCACCTGCGCGGCCTGCATCGACCACAGCTGCGTCTCGCCGGTGTTCGTGTCCCGCCAGAGGAGTCGCGTCGTGCCGTCGGCGTTCGCGTCGCCGATGGCGCGCGCATACCAGCCGGGCCCGAGGTCCGCGATCGCGGTGCGCGCGCGGATCTGCGTCCCGTTCATGGTCCACAGCTCCGCGTGGCCAGTCGTCGGGTCGCTCGCGACGAGGTCGGCCATGCCGTCGCCGTCGAAGTCGGCGGAGCCGGCGATCTCGAGACCCGGGTGCGCGCCGCGGTCGAGCACCGCGCCGCCGAAGGACGTCTCGCCGTCGACGAGGAAGGCGAGCAGCGCGCCGGTCTGGTCGTCGCGGTAGACGCGGTCGACGGTGCCATTGCCGTCGAGGTCGTACGGGAGTGCGCCGGGAGCGCGGAATGCGATGGGGGCCGAGTCGGGAGAGAACGGGCCGAGCACGTCGCCCGCGTAGTAGGCCGCGACGCGGATCGTCACGGTCGACCCGAGCGTCCCGGTGACCGTGGCCATCGTGGCCGCGACGCGCTGGGTCGGAGCCGATGCGGCGATGCCGCCTTCCGGCACGACCCAGATGCCGTACTCGACGACGTCGCCGGGGGCCGGAGCCCAGGTCAGGGTCGCCTGGGCGCCGCGGACGACGACGGCCGCATCGGCCTCCCGTGCGAGGGGGAAGGACGCGCTCGCGAGCGCGAGCGCGAGGACGGGGGCGAGGCGGCGCAGCGACATCCGGGAACCTCTCGTCGACAGGGGTCGCAGAAGCGGGACCCTGTTCGGGTCGGGACGAGCGGGGCCGCGTGACCGCACTCACCGCACGCCCGCGGCGCGCGCGGCCGCGGCGCGGCCCCCCGCGCAGCGCCCGCGCCGGGCCTTCGCGCGGGCTCGAGAAGCGTTGCCCGCTCGCGGGGTTCCGCTCTAAGCTGCGATCCGGCCGCGGCCCGGGGCGGCGGCCGGTCCACGCGGTGCGCGCCGCGGGACGAGCGGCGCGCAGTCGGGGAGACGCCATCGCATGGGGCTCGAGGCGCCGCTCCGCGCGCGCGACGATCGCGACCGCTATCGCATCGCGCGACGGCGTCTTGCCGACCGCCTGCGCGCGGCGGGCATCCACGACGAGCGCGTGCTCGCCGCGTTCGAGGTCGTCGAGCGACATCGGCTGATCCCGGAGGCGCTCCGCGACCAGGCGTATCGCATGACGCCGCTCCCGATCGGCGACGGGCAGACGATCTCGGCGCCCGACGTGGTCGCCACGATGACCCAGGCGGCGCAGCTGCGCGGCGACGAGAGCGTGCTCGAAGTGGGCACCGGCTCCGGCTACCAGGCGGCGGTCCTCGCGCGGCTCGCCTCCCGCGTCGTCTCGATCGAACGGATTCCGCGGCTCGCGTCGCGCGCGCGGCGCGCGCTCGATGAGCTCGGCGTGACGAACGTCGTCGTCCACCTCGGCGACGGGACGCAGGGAAGGGCGGTCGACGCGCCCTACGACGCGATCCTCGTGACGGCGGGCGGACCGGCCGTACCCGAGCCCCTGCTCGCGCAGCTCGCCGCGGGCGGGCGGCTCGTCGGCCCCTTCGGCCCGCGCGGCGGACAGCAGCTGCAGCGGTTCGTCCGGCAGCCCGACGGGACGCTCTCGCGCGAGGTGCTCGCGCCGTGCACGTTCGTCGACCTGATCGGCGCGCACGGATGGGTCGCGTGAGCGTCGCGCGCGCGGCGTCCCTCGTCGCCGCCTGTGCACTCGCCGCCGCCGCGTGCAGCGCGCCACCTCCCGCTCCCGCGCCGCTCGAGCGCGCGGGCACCTACCACGTCGTGCAGCGCGGCGAGAATCTCTTCCGCATCGGGCAGCGCTACGGCGTGCCGGCCGAAGTCCTGCGCGAGGTGAACGGCATCGACGACGTCACGCAGCTGCGCGTCGGCCAGCGGCTCTGGATCCCGGCGGCGGGGATCCGCGCCGACGGCCCGCCCGGCAGCACGCTCGCCGATCGCGTGCGTGCGGAGGTGCGCGCCGAGGCGGGCGTGGACTTCGCATGGCCCCTGCGCGGCACGGTGACGTCGCGCTACGGCCGTCGGCGGCGCGGCCCGCACGAGGGCATCGACATCGCGGCGCCTCGCGGCACGGACGTCGTCGCCGCCGAGGCGGGCAAGGTGATCCACGTCGGGCGCATGGGCGACTACGGCAAGCTCGTCGTGGTGAAGCACTCCGGCAACTTCCGCTCCGTCTACGCCCACCTCGACCGATACCACGTGCGCGAGGGCAGCTTCGTCGAGAAGGGCGAGCGCATCGCCGAGGTCGGACGGACGGGCAATGCGAGCGGCCCGCACCTCCACTTCGAGATCCGCGAGCTCGACCGCCCGCGCGACCCGATGCTGTACCTTCCGTGACCGTCGCGCCGTCCCGGCGCGAATCGCCGCGACCGAACCCCATCGTCAGGAGTACGCCGTGACCTCGAACGACGTGGCCGCACAGCTGCGCGCGCACATCCGCGACATCCCCGACTTCCCGAAGCCCGGGATCCTGTTCCGCGACCTCACCCCGCTGCTCGCGGACGCGTCGGCGCTCGCGCTCGCGATCGACGCGATGGCCGAGCCGTTCGCGCGCGACGGCGTCGACAGCGTCCTCGGCACCGAGGCGCGCGGCTTCATCTTCGGCGCGGCGATCGCGATCCGGCTCGGCGCGGGCTTCGTGCCGGCGCGCAAGCCCGGCAAGCTCCCGTATCGCACGCTCGACGTGAGCTACGAGCTCGAGTACGGCACCGACACCGTGCAGATGCACGTCGACGGTGTGCGGAAGGGGCAGCGCGTGCTCGTGGTCGACGATCTCATCGCGACGGGCGGAACGGCCCGGGCGACGGTCGAGCTCGCGCGCCGCAGCGGCGGCGAGGTGGTCGGCTGCTCGTTCCTGATCGCACTCGATGCGCTCGGCGGCGCCGATGCGCTCGGCGTCGAGCGCGTGCACAGCGTGCTGCACTACTGAGGCGCCCGCGCGTCGCGGGCCGATGCGGCGCTCAGGCCGTCGCGGTGGGGAGCGAGGCGAGCGCCGATGTCGCAGCGCTCGCGCCGCGATCGAGGATCTCGGACACGACGATGCCCGAGCCTTCGTCGCCGCCGCGCGCCGCGAGGATGGGGAGGAAGTTCACCATCTTGCGGAGGTAGTTCTCCGCGGTCTCGGTGAGGTCGTGGAAGCGCAGCAGGAGCCCGTCCTCGCCGTCGTCGCGCTCGACGCGCGCCTGGACGACGAGCGGCTCCGAACGGGCGCGCACGTGCAGCGCGATGCGGAGATCGTCGCCGACGTCGATCGTGTCGTTGCGCTCGACGCGCATCCCGCCGACCGAGATGTCCCGGCCCATCAGCACGCGCGTCGCCTCGACGCCGAGCGCGATGACCCGCCGATCGAGAGAGCGGCGCGCCTCGGCACGGCGCTCGTCATTCGCGTCCGCGCTCGCCGCGGGGTCCGCCGCGGCGGGCGAATCGTCGGGCGCGGCGACGCTCGCGGCGTCGATCGGCGACGCGGCGACCGAGGGCGCGGCCGCACTCGTCCGCGCGTGGGCTGCGGCGCGCGTGACCGCGTGCTTCGCCGCCTCCGCGCGCTCGAGCATCGCCGGACCGTTCAGGTGCGCGGCGATCACTTCCTTGAGTCCGCGCGCCTCGTCCCGTCCGAAGTCGTCGAAGCGGAGCGCGATCGCGTTCATGCCATCGCCCGCTCCCTCCGTCGGGCCGCAGCGGACGACGGTGGCGCGGATCGCGAACGCACGGCGCGCGCCGAGCTCCGTCCCGAAGAACACCTTGAGCGTCTGCTCGCGCTGCGGAGCGTCCTTGGCGATCAGTCGACAGCCCTTCATCGAGAGGTCCGCGAGCAGGGCAGGGCGCTTCATCGCGAGGCCGGCGCGGAAGCGAGCGGGGGCGCCGATCGTGTAGCGCGGATACTTGCGCTTCTCGGGGCCCCGGTAGAAGGCGTGGAGCAGGAGGAGTCGCAGCGCACTCGGGTGGACGGGCCGCTGCACCATGAGGTCGACGCCCGAGCGGCGCAGCATCGCGACGAGCGTCTTGGAATCGCCGTCCATGAGCGCGATCCGGACGGGCTTGGCACCGGAGGCGCCGACCTGCATCTCCATCACGCGCCGCGGCGATCCGACGATCACGCTCCACGGCGTCGCCTGGTCGTCCGCGGTGCTGGGGCCGACGCGCTCCGTGAAGCTCGCGTCGAGCTCGGCGAGGATCTCGCGCACGTCGGCGAGCTCCCCGTCGTGGATCACCAGCACCTCGGCCATCGTCCCCCCTCGCGCACGCCCGGCTTCCGCCGCCAGCGTGGCGCGCGCAGCACCGGCGCACGATCGACCGCACCGCGGACGCGCTGAAGCCCGAATCCCGCGCGCCTGCCGCCCGCCGCCCGTCTTCGGTAGCCTGCGCCGTCCGCCCCCGTAGCTCAGGCGGATAGAGCGTCGGTTTCCTAAACCGTGCGTCGCAGGTTCGAGTCCTGCCGGGGGCACCAGATCGCGCCGCGCGCGCGCGTCGACGGCGACGGCGACGGCGCGGAGTGGCGGGCGCGGCGCGGCCGCGGGGCGGGCACACGGGCAGTGAAGGACGCGCGCTTCGGCCACGGGTTCTGGCCCTATCTCCTTCCGTACTTCGCGTTCCTGCTGCTGTCGGAGGTGGGCGGCCGACTGCCCGAGGGCGCCTGGCTCGCGGTGCTCGCCCTGAAGCCGCTCGTGCCCGCGGCGCTGGTCGCGTACTTCTGGCGCCGCGGCATGTACCCGGAGCTGCGCGGCTTCGGCGCCCGCGCGCGCGGCCTTCCCCTCGACCTGCTCGTCGGCGCGGCCTCGGGCGCGCTGTGGATGGCGCCCTATCTGCTGCTTCCGGCCGATCTCGGCGAGGGGCTCGGGAGCCTGTGGCCCGACCGGAGCGCGGGCTTCGACCCGGCGCGCGCGGGCGCGTCGCTCGCGCCGCTCGTGCTCGCACTCCGCTTCGTCGGCTACGCCGGCGTCACGCCCGTCTTCGAGGAGCTCTTCATCCGCAGCTTCGTGATGCGCTATGCGGAGGTCTTCGATCGCGGTGGCGACTTCCGCGACGTCCCGGTCGCGCGCTACACGCCGCGCGGGCTGTGGGTGTCGGCGGTGTTCTTCGTGCTGGGGCACGTCTTCTGGGAGTGGTGGGTGGCCCTTCCCTGGGTACTCGCGACGAGCGCCTACTTCTACTGGCGCGGGCACCTCGGCGCGGTCGTCGCCGCGCACGCCGCGGCGAACGCGACGATCCTCGTCGCGGCCGTCCTCGCGGACGGCCCGCTCTGGTTCTTCGTGTGATCGAACGGGCGCCGCGCACCGCGCGGTGCGCGCGTGCGAGCGATGCTAGGCGGCGCCGCGGCTTCCGCGCCGGACGCGCTGCGCGAGCTCGGTGAGCTCGACGATCGCCTTGCGCGCCTCGTCGCCCGCGCGAGCGGCGCTCGCGGTGGCGACCCGTTCCGCGGCGTCGACGATCGAGGGATAGCCCGCTTCGCGTGCGGCGGCGGCGAGCTCGCCGGCGGCGCGCGAGATCGCGCCGAAGTCGCCCGCCATCTCGCCGTCCTGCAAGCCGTCGACCCGCTCGGCGAGGCCGATCACGAAGGATTCGACCACGTCGCGCATCGAGAGATCCTCGTCGAAGTCGGAGTAGATGGGCGGCGAAGGCTTCACGCCGGCCCCTATCGGACGGGCTCCCGGGCGACTGAACGCACGGACACGGCGGCGACGGACTCGGGCGAATCGAGGAGGGGCACGCCACCGGGCGGCGGCGCGCGGAAGTGCGGGCGCGCTCAGCGCGGGCGCGTCATCACGAGCGGGAGGCGCAGTCGCGTGCCGTCGCTCGCGACGAGCTCGAGCACGAGCTTCCGAAGGCCCTCGAGGTCGGCGAGGAGGCGCGCGTCGTCGCTCTCCGCCTCGATCTCGCGCAGTGTCGCGGTGCCGCCGCGGAAGTCGACGTCGCGCGTGGCGCCGCTTCCGACCTCGATCGTGCGCAGCGTTCCCTCGCTCACGTGGAACGAGAAGCCGCGCTCGCGCCGCAGCGCGGCGGCGAAGTCGCGGCGCGCAGTGTCCGCCCGGGTGCGACCGGGAAGGCGGAGGTCGAGGTGGCCGAGGAGGTTCGGCGCGGGCGTGCCGCGATCGTCGAAGCAGCGCGAGGCGAGCGGGACGTCGAGGTCCGAGAAGGTCAGGCGAGCGACCGGCGGCTGCACGCGGCGCGGCCCGGGCGCGACGAGGACGCGCCGCCCGCCGCGCACGGGCGCGCCCTCGATGTCGCAGATGACCGGCGAGACGTAGCGGCCGCGCGCCCAGTCGATCGCGAGCTGGTTGAGGTCGGGCTCCCCGCGCGCGGGAGCGGCGAGCGCGAGCGAGGCGAGCGCGCCCCCGAGAAGGGAGACGCGCGCGATCGAACGCACCGCGCGTCGGCGCGCGTCGGCTGCCGCGGAGCTGCACATGGCGCGCGAGGCTACCAGCTCGGTGCGCCGCGCGGCGCGGCGCGTGCGCGGGCGTCGCGCCGTCACCGCGTCGCAGCGGTTGACACGCGCGCGCGGGCTGACGCACGCTCGCGGGCGTGCGCTGCGCGTCCTGTCACCGCGAGATCGAGCTCGGCCCCGAGCGACGCGTCGGCTTTCGCGACACGTGCGAGGGGTGCGACGCGGATCTGCACAGCTGCGTCCACTGCGCGCACTACGAGCCCGGCGCGTACAACGACTGCCGAGAGCCGTCGGCCGAGCGCGTGCGGGACCGCGACCGCGCCAACCGCTGCGACTGGTTCCAGCCGGGTGACCGGACGGGCGAAGGAGCGGACGGACGCGGCGCGGCCCTCGCGGACCTCGACGCGCTCTTCAAGAAGCCCTCCGGACCGAGGTGAGCCGCGCATGACGACGGACCTGGATCTCCCGAGCGACGCCGCGTTCGCGACGGGCCCGCGGCCGCGGCTCTCGGTCGTGATCCCCGTCTACAACGAGAAGGGAACGCTGCGCGAGCTCGTCAAGCGCGTCGAGTCGGTCGCGATCGACAAGGAGATCGTGCTCGTCGACGACTGCTCGACCGACGGAACGCGCGATCTCCTGCGCGATCTCGAGGGAACGCCCGGCCTCCGCGTCTTCTACCAGGACCGGAACCAGGGCAAGGGCGCCGCCCTGCGTCGCGGCCTCGCCGCGGCGCGCGGCGAGATGGCGATCATCCAGGACGCCGACCTCGAGTACGACCCCTCCGAGTATCCGAAGCTCATCCAGCCGATCGTCGACGGGCGCGCCGACGTCGTCTACGGCTCGCGCTTCGTCGGGTCGGAGGCTCACCGCGTGCTCTACTTCTGGCACTCGGTCGGCAACCGCGTGCTCACGACGGTCTCGAACATGTTCACGAACCTGAACCTCACGGACATGGAGACCTGCTACAAGGTCTTCCGCCGCGAGGTGCTGGCGTCGTTCGAGATCGAAGAGGACCGCTTCGGCGTCGAGCCGGAGATCACCGCGAAGATCGCGAAGGGGCGCTGGCGCGTCTACGAGGTCGGCATCTCGTACAGCGGCCGCACCTACGAGGAAGGCAAGAAGATCGGCTGGCGCGACGGCGTGCGCGCGATCGTCTGCATCCTCAAGTACAACCTCTTCCGCTAGGCGCGCGCCGACAGCAGGTCGTCGAAGTAGGCGATCGTCTGCTTCAGGCCCTCCGCCAGAGGCGTGCGCGGCGCCCAGTCGAGCTTCTCGCGGGCGAGCCCGATGTCGGGGCAGCGCTGCGTCGGGTCGTCCTGCGGCAGCGGCTCGTGCACGAGCTTCGACGGCGAGCCGGTGAGCTCGAGCACGAGCTCGGCGAGCTCGATCATCGTGAACTCGCCCGGGTTCCCGAGGTTCATCGGGCCGGTCACGTCGGCGGGCGAGCGCATGAGCCGGACGAATCCCTCGATCAGGTCGTCGACATAGCAGAAGGAACGCGTCTGCGAGCCGTCGCCGTAGATCGTGATCGGCTGCTTCGTGAGCGCCTGCACGATGAAGTTGCTGACGACGCGGCCGTCGCCCGGGTCCATCCGCGGACCGTACGTGTTGAAGATGCGCGCGACCTTGATCTGCAGGCCGTGCTGGCGGTGGTAGTCGAAGAAGAGCGTCTCCGCGCAGCGCTTGCCCTCGTCGTAGCACGAGCGGATCCCGACGGGATTCACGTGGCCCCAGTAGTCCTCGCGCTGCGGATGGACCTGCGGGTCGCCGTAGACCTCGGACGTCGAGGCCTGGAAGATGCGCGCCCGCAGCCGCTTCGCGAGCCCGAGCATGTTGATCGCGCCGTGGACGCTCGTCTTCGTCGTCTGCACGGGGTCGTTCTGGTAGTGGACGGGCGATGCCGGGCACGCGAGGTTGAAGATCTCGTCGGCCTCGACGTAGAGCGGGAACGTCACGTCGTGCCGGACGAGCTCGAAGCGCCGGTCGTCGAGGAGCGCTTCGACGTTGCGCCGGCTCCCGGTGTAGAAGTTGTCGACGCAGATCACCTCGTGGCCTTCGGCGAGGAGGCGCTCGCACAGGTGCGAGCCGAGGAACCCGGCGCCGCCGGTGACGAGCGTGCGCGGGCGCCGATAGGGGTTGCGGGTCGTTCGCTGCATGCGGTCGGGTTCCTCGGGGCGGCGCGGCGCGGAGCGCGCGCCGACGGCTATCCGGCGGCGCGCGCGACGCGCGCGCGCGGAGCGGCGGCTTCCTCGGGCCAGTGGGCGGCGAGCTCTTCGTCGAGCGCGGCGCCGAAGCGGAACAGTCGCGCGCGGATCGCGTCGACGTCCATCCCGTCGATCGGCGCGCTGATGCGGACGAACGCGCCGTCGGCGCGCCCGTCCGCGATGCGTCCCACGAAGCGGTCCCACGCGTGCGCGACCGCGCCCACGAGATGCGCGGAGCGATGGGAGCGGTACCAGAAGTGCACGAGGCGCTCGTCGCCCGCGCGCCCGACGCGGATCTCGGTCGCGCGGCCGCCGCCCGGGAGCGTCACGGTGCGCGTCGCGCCCTCGACGATCGAGAAGCCGGCGGACGGGTAGCAGACGAAGGGCGAGTGCTCGGAGCGCCCGCCGCGCTCCGTCCCGTAGTAGCCGACGTAGAGCCACACGACGCCGCCCGCCGGGTCGACGTACGTGCGCTGCACGTTGCGATCGGCGCGGAGCATCCGCTCGACCGTCTCCTCGAGCGGGATGTCGCGCCCGCGCCAGCCGGCGATCTCCATCGCGATGCCGTCGAGCGATTCGGCCTGCACCTCGAGCGGGGCGCGGAGCCGGAGCGTCCACGCGGCGCCGCCCGCGGCGAGCAGCACGACGGCGAGCGCCGCGTTCTGCCAGGCGTGCGCGCTCACAGCGCGAGCCTGCGGAAGAGCGCGTCCGGCGCGAGCCGCACGGCGAGCAGGATCCAGCGCCAGAACCACGGCGTGTAGACGACGCGCCGATTGCGCCGGATGCCGCGCACGACGTCGCGCGCGACGACCGACGGCTTCGCCGCCAGGAAGACGCCGGGGCGTCCCCACGTCATCGGCGTGTCCACGAAGCCGGGCTTGACGAGCGTGACCCCGACGCCCGCCTTCGCGAGCCGCACGCGGAGCCCGTCGACGTAGGTCGCGAGCGCGGCCTTGGTCGATCCGTAGAGGTAGTTGCTCTGCCGTCCGCGATCGCCCGCGACGGAGCCGACCGCGCACAGGAACCCGCCGCGGTTCGCGGCGAGGCGCGGCGCGAGCTCCTCGCAGAGGGACACGACGCTCGCGTAGTTGACGTCGATCATGCGTCGGGCGAGCGCGAAGTCGGCCTCGGCGTCGGCCTGCTCGGCCATCTCGCCCACCACGACGACGAGGCCCTCGAGCCCGGGCTCCTCGCCCGGGAACGCGCGCTCCGCGCGTCGGACGAACTCGGCGTGCTCGTCGAACGCGAGCGCCTCGTAGCGGACCACGCGCGCGTCGCTGCCCGTGCGGATCGCGATGTCCTTCGCGATCAGCTCGAGCTCCGCGACGCGTCGGCCGCACAGCACGACGCGCGCTCCGTCGCGCGCGAGTCGCGTGGCGATCGCGCGGCCGATGCTCGACGTCGCGCCGACGACGGCGACGCGCTCGATGCGCGACCTCATCCGTCCACCAGTCCGAGGCGGCGCCCGAGCGACGAAGAGAAGCGGTTCTCGGGGTCGACCTTCGCCTTCAGGTCGCGGAAGCGGCCGAGCTCGGGGTACATCGCGCGCAGGCTCTCCGCATGGAGGCACGAATCCTTCGCGAGGTACACGCAGCCACCGTGGCGGAGCACGATGTCGTCGAGGCGCGCGACGACTTCGAGCAGCTTCGCGCTCGGCGCCGGCATGTCGAGCGTCAGCGTGATGCCCGGCCGCGGGAACGAGAGCAGCCCTCCGCTCGCGTCGCCGAGCGACTTGAGGACCGCGAGGAAGGCGGGCCAGTTCGCGCGCGAGATCTCCTCGAGCAGCGCGACCACGCCCGCGCGCTCCGCGCCGCGCGGGATGAGCGCCTGGTACTGGATCGCGCCGCGCGTGCCGTAGGCGCGGTTCCATGCGCGTACGCGGTCGAGCGGGTAGAAGAACCGGTTGCAGTCGGTGACGAAGCGCCCGTCGCGGTGCGCGTGGTAGAAGCCGGTGTTGAACGCGCGCACCGTGAACGGGTTGAGCGTCCCGTTCGGCAGCGGGAAGGGGACGGCGAGGGGGATCGGCGGGCCCGCCGAGAACGGAGCGGCGCGGCGCTTCTCGGGGAGCTCGTCGTGCGGCGTGTGGTTCGCGCGCATGACGACGGACCGGCCGAGGCTCTGGCCGCGCGCCAGGCAGTCGATCCACGTGACCACGTAGTGGTGCTTGTGATCGTTCAGCAGGAAGCTCTCGAGCACGGCGTCGAGGTTCGGACACTTCTCGTAGTCGACCGTCACGTAGGCGCTCTCGACGCGCATGAGGCGGATGCGCGCGTCGAGCACGACGCCCGTGAGCCCCATGCCGCCGGTCGTCGCCCAGAAGACGTCGGCGTTCTGTGTGCGCGAGCAGTCGAGTACGTCGCCGCTCGCGGTGAGCAGACGGAAGTCCTCGAGGAAGGCGGAGATCGAGCCGCTGTGGTGGTGGTTCTTGCCGTGGACGTCGGCGGCGATCGCGCCGCCGAGCGTGATGAACTTGGTCCCCGGCGTGACCGGGAAGAAGAACCCCTGCGGCAGGAAGACGTCGAGGATGTCGGCGAGGCTGACCGCCGCCTCGCACCACAGCACGCCCGTCTCGGGGTCGAAGTCGAGCATGCGGTCGAGCCGCTCGCCGAGCAGCACGGCGCCGCCGCGGTTGAGTGCGGCGTCGCCGTAGGCGCGGCCGAGACCGCGCGCGATCACGCTCGGCTGCGGGGCGCCGAGCACGAGCTCGCGGAGCTCGTCGCGCCGCTCGGGGCGGTAGACGTCGCACTCCTCGACCGGGAAGTGGCCCCAGCCCGCGAGACGCCGGGTCGCCGACGGCGGCAGCGTCATCGGAGGGCCGCCGCGATGCCGACGAGCGCGATCGCGGCGCCGGCGAGATAGGAGACGCGATCGGTGGCGGCGAACAGCACGGGATCGTCCGTCATCTCTCCGCGACGCGCGAGGAACCAGATCCGCGTCACCCAGAACAGCATGATCGGGCAGATGCCCCAGAGCAAGCCGCCCGACGCGTAGAGCCGCTCGACGGAGTCGCTGCTCACGTAGAGCGCGAGCACGAGCACGGACATGTAGCCGGACGTCGTGCCCATGTTCTCGACGAGGCCGATGTCGTCGACCTCGTAGCCGCGGCGGTCGAGCTTCTCGCGCTGGTCGGCCTTCGCGCCGAGCAGCTCCGCGTAGCGCTTCACGAACGCGAGGCTCAGGAAGAAGAACATCGAGAACGCGAGCAGCCAGGGCGAGACCGCGACCCCGGCGGCCGCGCCCCCGGCCAGGATGCGGTGCGTGTACAGGCCGGCGAGCAGCAGCACGTCGAGGAACACGCGCTCCTTGAAGTAGAACGAGTACGACGTCGTGAGCGCCAGGTAGCCGAGCAGCATCGCCGTCGCCTTCGCGTTCAGGACCGCGAGCGAGAGGCCGACGCCCGCGGCGAGCAGCGCGAGCGAGAGCGCGAAGCCGGTGGGGATCGCGAGTGCGCCCGCCGCGAACGGGCGCTCGCGCTTGCGCGGGTGGCGACGGTCCGCCTCGACGTCGAGCAGGTCGTTCCACAGGTAGGTCGCGGAAGCCACGCAACAGAACGACACGAAGGCCGCGACCACCTGGGCGAGGCGCGTCGGCGAGCCGATCTCGTGCGCCAGCAGGATCGGCGCGAAGAGCAGGACGTTCTTCACCCACTGGTACGGGCGCAGCGCGCGGAGGGCGGGCCGCAGCGCGCTGCCGCGGTGCGACAGCGTGCGAACGGGAATGCCGAGGGCGCGCGCCGCGCGCTCCGTCCCGGGCGAGGCTGCGACGACCGTGGCCGCGACGGCGCCGCGCCAGATCGCGAGGTCGGCGCGCGCGTCACCGGCGTACTCGAACGGGCGGTCGCCCTCGCGCTCGCGGATCGCGCGGAGCTTCGCCTCGGCCTTGTTGTTCGCGGTGCCGTCGCTCCCGATCACGTCGTCGAAGAGCCCCGTGTGCGCGGCGACGGCGTGCGCGAGCGAGGCGTCGCTCGCGGTCGCGAGCACCGTGCGGCGCCCGTTGGCGCGCTCGCCGCGGACGTAGGCGAGCACTTCCTCGCGATAGGGCAGGGTGGCGACGTCGACGTCGACGCGCGCCGCGAGCTCGCGCTTGAGCGCCGCGCGCCCGCGCGCGAGCCAGAAGGGGAGACGCAGCAGCGAGGCGGGCTCGCGCTGCGCGAGCCGGCACACGGACTCCCAGAGCAGATCGGTCGCGATCAGCGTCCCGTCGAGATCGACGTAGAGCGTCGTCGCGGACGCGCCCTCGCGAGCCGGCTGCCTCGCCGAGAGCGTCACGGGTGCGTCGCCCGGCGAGGCGCTCGCTCGGCCGCGGGACGCGTCGCGTGCACCGGCAGCGCGGTCGCGCGGGAACGGCTTCGGGGTCGGGCTCCGCATCGCGGTGTGAGTCGCCCGGCGCGGGGCCTCGGTGTCGGTTGCACGTCGCTCGCTCTCTCCGAGGTCGCATCGCGGGCGGGCGCCCCGCGCCGGCGGACGATTCCGTGCCGACGCCTGCGCGCGGTCTGCGCACGCGCTGCCGCGGCGGGGCAGTCTAGCGGGCTCCGGCCGCCGCTCCTCCCGCCTTCGGAGGCCGGACGCCACCCGCGCGACGGCGTTCCGTCACGGGTCGCTCCGCGCGGGCCACTCGCCCTTGTCGGAGTCGGCCCGTCGCGCGTTGAGCCGCGCGCGACTCGGGTATGCTCGCGCGCTCGCGAGGGGCGCATCGGGGAGAGGCCCGCGGACACCGGGCGCGAAGGCGAGGCAACGGACGATGAACATCCTCGGGATCTCGGCGTACTACCACGACAGCGCCGCCTGCCTGGTCCAGGACGGGCGCATCGTGGCCGCCGCCCAGGAGGAGCGGTTCACCCGCAAGAAGCACGATCACGAGTTCCCCCGCCACGCGATCGACTACTGCCTGCGCGAGGCCGGGATCTCGCACGAGGACGTCGACCTCGTCGCGTTCTACGACAAGCCGCTGCTCAAGTTCGACCGCCTGCTCGAGACGTACGTGAGCTATGCGCCGCGCGGCTTCAAGCTCTTCCTCATGGGCCTGCCGCTCTGGATCAAGCAGAAGCTCCACACGCCGCGCGAGCTGCGCGAGGGGCTCGACGGGCGCTACGCGGGCCGCTTCGTGTTCACCGAGCACCACGAGTCCCACATCGCGAGCGCCTTCCTCCCGTCGCCGTTCGACGAGGCCGCCATCCTGACGCTCGACGGCGTCGGCGAGTGGGCGACCGGCTCGATCGCGGTCGGGCGCGGCCATCGCATCGAGCTCCTCCAGGAGCTCCGCTTCCCGCACTCCCTCGGGCTCCTCTACTCCGCCTTCACGTACTTCACGGGCTTCAAGGTCAACAGCGGCGAGTACAAGCTGATGGGGCTCGCGCCGTACGGCGAGCCCGTCTACGCGGACGCGATCTTCGAGCACCTCCTCGACCTCCGCGAGGACGGATCGTTCCGCATGGACATGTCGTACTTCGCGTACTGCACGAACGACGTCATGACGTCGCCGAAGATGGACGCGCTCTTCGGGGGGCCGCCGCGCAAGCCCGAGAGCGAGATCACGCAGCGCGAGATGGACATCGCGGCATCGATCCAGGTCGTGACCGAGGAGATCGTCCTGCGCATCGCGCGCCACGCGCATGCGAAGACGGGGATGCGCAACCTCTGCCTGGCCGGCGGCGTGGCGCTCAACTGCGTGGCGAACGGGCGGATCCTGCGCGAGGGGCCGTTCGACCAGGTGTGGATCCAGCCCGCGGCGGGCGACGCGGGCGGCGCGCTCGGCGCCGCGCTCTTCGTGTGGCACCAGCTGCTCGACAACCCGCGCGCCCCCGGCGGCCGGGATGCGATGCAGGGCTCCCTGCTCGGCCCGCGCTACGGGCACGACGAGATCCGCGCCTTCCTCGACGGCGCCGGCGCCGTGTACGAGTACTACGAGGACGACGAGAAGGCGGTCGACCGGATCGCAGAGCTGATCGCGACGGAGAACGTCGTCGGGCACTTCGGCGGCCGCATGGAGTTCGGCCCGCGCGCGCTCGGCGCGCGCTCGATCCTCGGCGACGCGCGGTCGTCGAAGATGCAGGCGACGATGAACCTGAAGATCAAGTTCCGCGAGTCGTTCCGGCCGTTCGCGCCCGCCGTGCTCCGGGAGGACGTGGACGAGTACTTCGAGATGCGGCCGAACGAGGATTCGCCGTACATGCTGCTCGTCGCGCCCGTGCGTCCCGAGAAGCGCCTGCCCGTCGACGACGACGGCCGGAAGGGCCTCGACAAGCTCAAGCAGCTCCGCTCCGTCGTTCCCGCGATCACGCACGTCGACTTCTCGGCGCGCGTCCAGACGCTCGACGACGAGCGCCATCCGCGCTTCGCGGCGATCGTGCGACGCTTCAAGCAGCGCACGGGCTGCCCGGTCGTCATCAACACGAGCTTCAACGTCCGCGGCGAGCCGATCGTCGAGTCGCCCGCGGACGCGTACCGCTGCTTCATGGCGACGAACATGGATGTCCTGGCACTCGAGAACTTCGTGCTGCTGAAGAAGCAGCAGCCGGACGCGCAGGACATCGACGTCGCCGCCTACCTGGCGGAGTTCGCGCTCGACTAGACGCGCGCGGAGTGGAGACGACGCCATGGCCCAGATGATCGAGCTCAACCTCTCCCCCGACGCGCGCACGCTGCGGCAGTTCGGCTTCATCGCACTCGGTGGCTTCGCCGCGCTGGCGGCGCTCGCCTGGTTCGAGAAGCTCGTGTTCGCGGGCGGCTGGCTCGGCGCGGCGCGCCCGACCGTGGCCGGGGTGCTGCTCGCGCTCGGCGTCCTCGCGGCGCTCACGTCGCTCGTGTATCCGAAGGCGAACAAGTGGCTCTTCGTCGGGCTCTCGATCGCCGCCTTCCCGATCGGGTTCGTGCTCTCGTACGTGATCCTCGGCGCGCTCTTCTTCCTCGTGATCACGCCGATCGGCGTGCTGCTGCGCGCGTCCGGGAACGACCCGATGAACCGCGCGTTCCGCGCGGACCAGACCAGCTACTGGACGGATTGCCGTCCCGCGCGACCGCCCGAGAGCTACTTCAAGCAGTTCTAGCCTGGCGCGGCGACGCCGCGCGGGGAGGAGAAGCCATGTCGGAGAAGAAGGACGCGAAGGACTTCGCCTCGCAGGCGGCCCGGGGCGAGCAGCAGGGCATCGTCAGCGAGTTCGTCGAGTTCCTGAAGGACAACAAGAAGTGGTGGCTCGCGCCGATCGTGCTGTCGGTGCTGGGCCTCGGCGCGCTCGTCCTGCTGGGCGGCAGCGCGGCGGCGCCGTTCATCTACACGCTCTTCTGACCGGCGTGCGCGGGAGGCGCGGAGGGCGGGGCGAGCGCGGTCAAGGCGCGCTCGCGATCGAGCCGATGTGCCGTGGCGCGCGCCGCGAAGGCGGGTCGTCGGGGGGACGGCCCGGATCGCGGGGCGAGGCCGCCGGCCGTGCGCCGGCGGACGCGAGGCGGGGCGCGTGCGGGACTGGCTGATCAAGAGCGTCCTGCTCGCGTGGCCGCTGATCACGGTCGTCGTCGTCTCGTCGGCCCGCCCGGCGATCGCCGCCGCGTCGCTCATGCTGGGCACGATCCTCTTCCTGCCCACGCGCTTCGCCTTCGACTTCCCGCTGATCCCGCCGACCGGCCGCGAGGAGATCGCCTCGCTCGCGCTCTTCGCGTCGGTGCTGTTCCTGCATCCGCGGCGCATCCTCCGCATCCGTCCGGGCCTCGGCGTCGAGGGCGTCGTCTTCCTGCTGATGCTGGCCTCGATCGGCACGGCGCTCACGAACGGCGACGTGCTGACCTACGGCCCGCGCATCCTGCCGCGACTCGTCCCGTACGACGCCGTGTCCGACGCGGTGCGCGACTTCCTGCGCTTCTTCCTTCCGTTCGTGATCGGCCGCGCGATGTTCCGCTCTCGCCGCGACCTGCGCGATCTGCTCCTCGTGATCGTCGTGGCCGGGCTCGTGTACTCCGCACTCATCCTGATCGAGCTGCGCCTGTCGCCCCAGCTGAACCGCTGGATCTACGGCTTCTTCCCCCACTCGTTCCACCAGCACGTGCGAGGGGGTTCGTACCGCCCGATGGTCTTCATGCCCAACGGGCTGGCGGTCGGTCAGTTCATGTCGGTCGCGACGCTCGCCGCGGCCGGCCTGCTCGCGGCGCGCGCGCGCAACCTGCCCGTGGACGGACGCGCGGCGACCGCCTACCTCGGGAGCATGGTGGCGGCGTGCAAGGGGTACGCGTCCATCGCGTACTCGATCGTCGGTCTCGGCGCGATCTTCTTCCTGCGCCCGCGCCACCGCGTCGCCCTCGCGGCCGGGCTCGCCGCCCTCACGGCGACCTATCCGCTGCTGCGCAGCTACGACATGTTCCCGACGGAGGAGCTCGTGTCGGCGGCCTCGGCCGTCAGCGCGGCTCGCGCGCACTCGCTCGACTACCGGTTCGTCAACGAGGACATCCTGCTCGTGAAGGCGCAGGAGCGCGTGCTGTTCGGGTGGGGCGGCTACAACCGCAGCCGGGTGTACGACGAGCGACGGGGCGGCAACATCACGATCACCGACGGCTACTGGATCATCCAGCTCGGACAGCGCGGCATCCTCGGGATGATCCTCACGTTCGGTCTGATCCTGATCCCCGTGCTCGTCGTCTACCGCCGGCTTCCCCGCGTGCGCGACCGCAGCGACGCCTCCCTGCTGGCGACGCTCGCGCTGATCGTGGCCCTGCTCGCGGTCGATCTGCTTCCGAACGGCCTGTTCACCTTCCTCCCGATCGTGCTGTCGGGCGCGCTGCTCGGCACCGTCCAGGGCATCGTCGAGAACGAGGCGCGCGCTGCGCGCGCGCCGGCGCGCGTCGCCGACCGCGGCGCGGCCGTCGCCACCGCACAAGGGTCGGGCCCCCCGGCCGCGCTCCCCGCGCCCGCGGCGGCGCGCGATGCGCGCGGGGCTTCGCTCGCCGCCGCGCGCCGAGGGGCGACGCGCGCTCGCTGACGCGTGCCGTTCGGGCATCCGTCCTCGCGGGTGACACTCGTCACGGGCCATCGCGGCGGAGGTATCCGATCATGCCCGCCACTCGAGAATGTCCCTCCGTGTGCCCGCGCGCGCGGACAGCGAGGTTCCCAACGGATATGGCCGTCTGTCGAAGTCACCCCGGAAGCCGCTCGCGCGTCGCGATGACGGCCCTCGCCACCATCGCTTCCGCCCTCGTCGCGTCGGCGTCGACCGCCGCGACGTCCATCGCGCTCGGAAGCCTGAAGATTCCCGCCCAGCAGGTCGCCAACTTCTATCCGTTCGACGAGACCGTGTACCACCAGGCCCAGAGCTGGCCCGAGTACGACGTCAGCTGCACGAAGGCCCCGTGCGCGTCGGGCAAGCAGCCGATTCCGGCGGCCTGGGGCTGCAGCACGCCCGACCCGGCGGCCAACGGCTTCGCCGACGCGGGCGCGATCGACTGCGCGGTCGACAACGCCCCCGCGCGGTCCGTCGTCTGGGTGCCGAACGGGACGTACGAGATGGGCGCCTACGGCGCGCCCGCCAACGCCATCACCATCAGCCGCTCCGACGTGGTGCTCCGCTGCCAGGACCCGAACCGGACGCGGTTCCGCATGTTCGACAAGCGCGTCGCGCACCAGTGCAAGGACGACTCGGGCAGCTGGAACGCGAACATGTGCGGCGCGATGGCGGTGTCGATCGCGGCGCCCGACATGTTCCGGAACCAGGTCGGCTGGACGAACGGCTACCAGGCGGGCAACACGCAGATCGGCGTGTCGAGCAGCGCCGGCTTCTCGACGGGCGACTGGGTCATGCTCCAGATGGACGACGGCCGGGAGACGTGCGAGCTGATCGACTCGATTCCCACGCAGGCCGCTTCCGACCCGCTCCAGCGCAAGAACGTCTTCAACCACTACGCGAAGATCGTCGCGATCAGCGGGAACACGCTGACGATCGATCGCCCCCTGCGCATGGACTACAACGTGTCCACCTGCGGCGCGAAGAAGGTCACGCTCATCGTTCCGATCGAGAACGTGGGCGTCGAGAGCTGCGGGTTCGAGACGAGCACCTCGACGGTCCGGACGGACTTCGGGAAGGCCGCGGGCCTCACGGTCGCGGCGGCCGCGAACTCGTGGATCGTCGGCAACCACTTCCAGCGCTTCGACCAGGACGCCGTGCGCTTCCGCATGTCGATGCGCAACTGGTTCCAGGGAAACCGCATCGACGACGTCCAGGGAACGCAGTTCAACACCGAGGGGCTGCACGTCTCGAGCGGCGCCGCCGACAACGTGATCGAGAACAACGCGTTCATCCAGATGACCGTGGTCAGCAAGCAGGAGGCGGGCGCCGAAGGCAACATCTCCGCCTACAACTACACGCGGACGGCGGGCGCCTCGCCGCGCGAGAAGTCGTTCTTCAACCACGGGCGCTTCGTGCGCGAATCGCTGTGGGAGGGGAACGACGTCGATTCGGAGATGATGACGGCCGACCACTGGTGGGGGCGCAACGGCGCGCGCATCACCGTCTACCGCAACCGCGTCATCGGGCCGTCGTCGAAGTTCGCCGCGATCACGACGAACCGCGACAAGGACGGCACCTGGCCGATCGCCTCGGACCTCGTCTGGATCGGGAACACCGCTCCGTTCTACATGCGCACGGCGGCCTGCGTGAACGGATTCCCCGGCTGCCTCGGGCCGCTCCACGACTTCGACGACCAGGTCGACGGCATGCACGTCGAGAAGAACCTCTATCGCGATCCGCACGGGTTCCAGATCGACTCGCCGCTCTCGACGACGAACTGCGGCTCGGGCAAGGGCTCGTGCCCGAGCTCGAACCCGGGGCCGTCGCCGTCGCTCGGCACGAACGCCGAGGGCGATCGCGCTCCCGCGACCTGGTCGGGCGACACCATCCCGCCGAGCCTGTACCGCTCGACGACGCCGCCCACGTGGTGGTGCCAGGAGTCCTGCAGCTGGGCCGACGTGCACGCCGGCATCGGCGCCTGGGGCGACGACTTCAACGCGAGCTCCCTGTGCAAGCTGCCCGCGCAGATCCTCTTCGAGGGCGGGACGTGCACGCCCGTGCCGGGCTCGGGCTACAGCGGGCCGCCGGCGGGCGGCGTGCCCGGCAGCGGCGGCGGCAGCACGGGCGGCTCAGCCGGTGGCGGAAGCACGGGCGGATCGAGCGGCGGTGGCACGACGACGCCGCCGTCCGGCCAGCCCCCGGTCGCGCCCTACCTGCTGCCCTGACCCGGGTCGGAACGCGCTTCAGCGGCGCCGCTCCGCCCGTGCGGAGCGGCGCCCGCCGGGCGCGTCGAGCACGAGCAGTGCGCACAGCACGAGCTGAGCGCCCGCCGCAGAGAGGTGCCGGCCGAGCGGCGAGGCCTCGAGCGGCACGAGAAGAACCCCCGCCACCCCCGCGACGTAGCCGACGGCGACCATCCACGACGCGAGCCGAACGCGGGCGGAAGCCGCCGCGTTCGCGCGCGCGACGGCCGCGGCGAAGACCTTGGCCGCCGCGACACAGAGCGCCGCGGATGCGGCGACGAGTGCTGCGACCGCGGCATCGCGCGGCGCCGGGCGCACCTCGGGCGCGATCGCGTACAGCACCGCGAAGTGGAGCGGCACGACGGCGAGCGAGGCCATTCCGCGCAGCTCGACCGCCCGCGCCAGCGCGGGCGCGCGCGCGATCGCGACGGCGATCGCGGCCGCGCCGCCGATGGCCGCAGGCACGAGGGGCGCATAGCCCGCCGACATCACGCCGTAGCGGTTCACGACGAAGCCGTGGCTCGCGAGCAGGGCGCTGGTCGCAGCGCCGAGCGCACACAGGGCGGCGCCGAGCGCGATCACCCGCCAGGGCGCGCGCTCGAACGCGGTGCGGTGCCGGCCGAGCTCGCGGCCCGCCGCGAACCCGAGCAGCGGGATCGCGATCCACGGCAGGAGCGGGTAGGCGATGCCCGGCGTCGGGGCGCGCCCGGCGAGCCGGAGCAGCCACGACGTCCCCGCGTCGGCCGCCGCGACGTCGATCAGGGGCGCGAGAAGGAAGCGGGCGAGCAGGACGCCTCCCGCAGCCGACAGTGCGATCCGCGTCGCGCCCCGCGCCCGCCGCAGCGGCTCGACCACCGCGGTCGACAGCGCGATGAAGGTCAGGAAGTCGACGCCGAGCCACGGGTCCTTGCCCCAGCGCCACAGGATGAACTGATCGGCGAGTACGAGGATCGCGAGCTTGCGCGCGAGCCCGTAGCGGTGGTGGCCACCGGCGCGCAGCGACTGGAGGCCGCTGCCGAACCCGGTCGCGAAGAAGAACAGCACCGGCGCGAAGCCGCCGATCGCGAAGAGCGCGTCGGCGAGCGGTGAGAGCGGGACGCCGGGCGCATACCAGGTCGCGACGGCGTGGTTCGCGACCATCGCGATCGCCGCGAGCCCGCGCAGCACGTCGAGCTCGGGCCACGGCGCCGCGACCGGCACGCGCGTCGCGGATTCGTCTCGTTCGGGCACGCCCCCTCCCGTTCGCGGAGCGACACGGTATCCCACGCCGCGCGTCGCACGGCGAGTCCGATCGCCCCATCGGAGGCTCCACCGCCGCTCGTGAGTCACCGCGAGCGAGAAGGACGGGCGGTGTTGCCCTACGTTCGGCGCCGCGTCGGCCCGATACGGGCCGCGCGCCGCAGCGAAGCGAGCCGCGGCAGGAGGAGCGCATGTCTCGGAGCCCCTGGGATCGCATCCGTCCGATCGACGAGGACGCCATCCAGCGAGCCTTCGAGTCCGCGCAGCCGTTCCGGCACTTCCACATCGACGACTTCCTCGAGCCCGCGTTCGCGCGCGAAGTCGCCGCCGCGTATCCGAGCTACGACGAAGCGCTCGCCCTCGGCCGCGAGTTCCAGGCGCTGAACGAGAACCTCAAGATCCAGGTGTGCGACCGCGCGCGCTTCCCGGAGCCGATCGCCCGCCTCGAGGAGGCGCTCGCCGCGCCCGAGTGGCGCGCGGCGCTGGAGCGCATCACGGGCATCCCGAAGCTCCTCGCCGACGACGAGCTCGTCGGGGGCGGCATGCACATCATGGGGTCGGGCGGCCGGCTCGACGTGCACGTCGACTTCAACCTGATCGAGAACCGCGGCCTGCACCGGCGCCTCAACATCCTCGTGTTCCTGAATCCGCGCTGGCAGGACGGGTGGGGCGGCGAGCTCGAGCTGTGGGACACCGGCGTCCGGCAGCGCGGCGCGTCGTTCGTCCCGAAGTTCAACCGCTGCGCCGTGTTCCAGACGAGCGAGATCAGCTTCCACGGCGTCACGCCGCTCGTCTGCCCCGACGGCGAGACGCGGAACTCGTTCGCGGCCTACTACTACACGCGCGAGGCGCCGGCCGGCTGGGACGGCACGCGCCACACGACGATCTTCCGAGCGCGGCCCGACGAGGCGCTCCGCGGCCACGTGCTGATGCCCGCGGAGAAGGCGTGGCGGCGGGTTCGCAACCGTCTGCGCGGCCTCGTCCGCAAGTCGCCGGCACGTTAGGCGCCCCCCGCCGGCCCCGGAGCCCACCGAATGGCGCGCGTGACGCTCGGCCGCCTCGTCCGGAGCTCGGGGCTCGCGGGCCTCGCGCAGGTGGTGCGCGCGGCGAGCAGCATGGTGCTCACGCCCATCGTGCTCGGCGCCATCGGGCTCGAGGGCTTCGGCGTCTGGGCGCTGCTCTTCAGCCTCTCGAACTCGATCAACGTGATCGGCGTGAGCTTCGGGAACGCCTACGCGAAGTTCACGGCCGACTTCGAGGCGCGGCGCGACTTCGATGGGCTGGCGGAGCGCGTCGGCGCCGGGCTCGTATTGATCGGCGGCGTCGCGGCCCTGGGGCTCGTCGGGCTCGCGCTCGCGAGCGAGTGGCTGCTCCGCATGAGCAGCGTTCCCGAGGCGATGCTCCCCGAGGCGCGGACCGGGTTCCTCATCGTCTGCGTCACCGTCTTCTCGATGCTGAGCATCGGGTGCGTGCGGCAGATCCTCGCCGGCCTCCAGCGCACCGACCTGAGCTCCGTCGGGCAGATCGCGACGTCGCTCGCCTACCTCGCGCTCGGCTGGACGCTCGTGCGCCGCGGCCACGGCATCGTCGGGCTCGCGGTCGCGAACCTCGCGGCCGAGCTCGCCGGCATCGCGCTCAGCTGGGTGTGGTGCCGGCGCGTGTGTCCGCAGCTCGTGCTGTCGCCGCTGCGGGCGACGCGCGCGGGGCTCCGCGAGGTCGTCGCGCTCGGCGGGCGTTTCCAGCTCGTCTTCGCGCTCAACTTCCTCAGCAACGAGGGCTTCAAGATCGCCCTCTCGAGCCTGCTCGGGCCGGCCGTGCTCGGCAGCTACGAGCTGGCGCGCCGGATGATGCGCCTGTGCCAGACCGCCGCCGGCGCCATCCACACGCCGATGATGCCCGCGTTCGCGCAGCTCCACTCGGGGGGCGAGAGCGAGCGCGCGCGGCACATGCACAACCGCGGGGCGCTCGCGCTCTTCACCGCCGCACTCGTCGCCATCGGGTTCGTCGCCGTCTTCGCCGAGCGGACGATGCTCGTGTGGACGGCCGACCCGCAGCCGCTCGCGGCCTGGACGTTCCGCGCGCTCGCCGCCGCCTACGTCTTCAAGCAGCTCTCGAGCATGGCGACCGCGAACCTGCGCGGGCGCGGTGAGTTCCGCCTCGAGATCGGCTCGATGGTGTTCTCGCTCGTCGCGCGTCTCGGGCTGATCGTGCCGCTCTACGCCTGGCTCGACTACGCGGGCTTCGTGTGGAGCGAGGCCATCGCCCACGTCGCGACGGCGCTCGTGCTGCTCTGGCCGTACGCCGGACGCGAGGGCATCGCCCTCGGGCGCTTCTTCTGGGAGGCGGCCGCGCGCCCGACGCTGCTGCTCGCGCTCCCGCTCGCCGCGGCCTGGGCGGGCGCCCACGCGTGGCCTCTGCCGCTCGGCGACGTCGCGCCGCGCTGGCAGGCGTTCTTCGAGCTCGCGCTGTGGGGGGCGCTGTTCAGCGCTGCGTCTGCCGGGGTCGTCTGGTTCGGCCTGCTCGCGAGCGACGAGCGCGCCCGGCTCGGCCGCTCGCTCGCGCGAAGGTTCGGCCGCGGCCGGCGACCGAGCGCCGGCACCGCCTGAGCGCGGCGCGCTAGCGCGCGCCGCGCGCGGAGCCCGCGATCAGCGCCGCGAGCTTCGCCGCCTCGACGCTCGGGTCGTGCCGTGCGAGCACGGCGGCGCGGCCGGCCGCGCCGAGCGCGCGCAGCTCGTCGACGCTCGCCGAGAGCAGCGCGCGCATCGCGTCGGCGAGCGCGTCGACATCGCTCGCCGGCACGAGCCAGCCGTTGCGCCCCGGCTCGACGAGCTCCGGAATGCCCGCGATGTAGGTGCTGATGCACGGGCGGGCCATCGCCATCGCCTCCATGAGCACGGCGGGAAGGCCCTCTGCGAAGCTCGGCAGCACCATTCCGCGCGCCGTCGCCATCTGCTCGACGATCTGCTGGCTGTTCATCCAGCCCGTGATGCGCACGCGGTCCGCGAGCCCCGCGTCGCGGATGCGCCGCTCCGACGCCTCGCGCAGGGGGCCGTCCCCGATCAACAGCAGCTCGAAGTCGAGGCCGTCGGAAGCGACGCGTCGAGCCGCCTCGAGCAGGATCGGCACCGCCTTCTCCTCGCACACGCGACCGACCCAGACGAGCCGCTTCGCATCCGCGGCGACGGGGGAGGGCTCCTGCGCCAGGAAGGCCGGGTCGGGGCCGCAGTGCACGACGCGCAGCTTCGGCCAGTGCTCGACCGGCGCGTAGATCATGCACTGGCTCTTCGTGAACTCCGTGATGCAGACGGTGAACGCGCTGCGCACGATCTTCTCGCCGAGCGCCCAGCGCTCGGGCGCGCGGAAGATGTACGGGCCGTGGATCGTCATGCTGAACGGAACGCCCGAGAGCGCGGATGCGAGCATCGCGACCGACGCCGAGTTCTCGCCGATGTGGCAGTGCAGGTGCTCGACGCTGCGCTCGCGCAGCGCGCGCGCCAGGAAGCACGCCTCGAGGAAGTAGGCCGCCTGCCAGACGAGCGCGCGCAGGCCGGGCGCGGCCGTCCGCCACGCGAGCGCGAGCCCCGCCGCGAAGCGACGCGGCGCGCCGAGCGCGAGCGCGAGTGCGGCGAGCGGCGTCTCGAAGCGGTGGTCGGAGTAGAGGTACGTCGTCGCGGCGCGCTCGCTGCGGTGGAAGTCGGTCACCATCTGCGCGTCGTCCGCCTTGCGGATCGAGAACGTGTGGACGCGGTGGCCCATCGCGCGCAGCGCGGTGACCTCGTTGCGCACGGCCGTGTCGACGGCGCGCGGGTAGATGCTCGCGAGATAGGCGATCTCGAGCGGGGCGCCGCCGCTCGGGACGGGCTCGGCGTCGGACGTCGCGGTCACGGGCGGTGCGGCTCCTCGGGCGCGCGCGCGGCGGACGAGCGCGCGCGCGGCGGGTAGGTGCGGTCGAGGCACGTCGCGTAGTCGCCGGGCCGGTGCGCGGGCAGCAGCGCCTCGAGGCGCGCGCGCGCGTGGCGGCGCGGGCGGTAGCCCTCCGCGAAGCTGCCGCGCGCGAACAGGCTCGGCAGCTTCGCGCGCGCCCCCCACACGAGCGCGGCGACGCGCTGGACGGCGAAGGCCAGCAGGGCGACGAAGGCGTAGGGAATCGGGACGCGGCGGCCGCCGCGGCCCGAGCGCGCGACGTGGTCGCCGAGGAAGCGCCAGGCAGTGACGTCGTCGGCGTCGGTCACGTTGATCGCGCGGCCGACGGAGGCCGGGCTCTCGAGCGCGGCGCGGAACGCGTCGGCGCAGTTGTCGACGTGGGTGAGGGCGGGCCGGCGGAGCGGCCCGAAGACGAGGTGGAGCCCGCCGACGGTGCGGCCATAGGTGTCGTCCGGGCAGGGGTTTGCATCACCCCAGATGAAGCCCGGCCTGAGGATCGTGAGCTCCCACCCGAGCTCGGCCGCGCGGCGCTCGGCGAGGCGCTCCTGCCAGACCTTCGCCGACGCGTAGCCGCCGCAGTCGTACGGGCGCTCGCGCAGCGGGAGCGACTCGTCGACGACGCCGCGCGCGCGCGTCCAGTCGTACACCGAGAAGCTGCTGCACAGCACGAGGCGCCGGACGGAGCTCCGCGCCATCGCGTCGAAGAGCCGCTCCGTCGCGATCACGGTGTCGGCGAAGCGGATCGCGTCGCTTCCGGACATCGCGGCGGCGAGGTGCACGACCGCGTCGACGCCCTCGAGCGCGCGGTCGAGGTCGGCGGCGTGGCGCAGGTCGGCGACGAAGGGCTCGATCGGCGGCGCGAGGCCGAGGGCGCGCGCGTCGCGTCCGGGGCGCACGAGCGCGCGCACGTCGTGGCCCGCGCCCGCGAGCGCCGCCGCGACGCGACGTCCCAGGAAGCCTCCCGCGCCGGTGACGAGCACCTTCACGCGCGGCGCTCCGCGGCGGGCGCGGCGTCCGCGTCGCCGATGCCGTCGAGGAGATCGAACACGAGCGCACTCGTCGCGGAGATCGCAGCCGGCGCGATCGGCGGCGCCTCGCCCGATTCGAGCGCGTCGTACAGGCGCGCGAGCAGCGTCCAGAGCCCCGCGTACGTGAGCGGACGCCCGGAGAGCTTCCGCGCGAGCCCTCCGATGGCGGACGATGCGAACGCGCGCGCCGCGTCGAGTCCGTTCGCGACGGGCTGGAGCGGCGAGGGGCCGCCGCGCACGCGCTCGACGCGCAGCAGCGGCTCGAACAGGCTCGCCTCCGCGCGCAGGCGCGTGCCGTGGACGCGCAGCGAGAAGGCGTCCGGCTGCGAGTGCGAGCTGAAGCCGAGCCACGCCGTTCCGCGCTCGGCGTCGACCTGCGCCCGCAGCTCGTCGGCCGCGAGGGCCGGGTTCGCGCTGCGCTTGCGCGCGATGCGCTGCACGCTGCGGTGGGGCCCGACGAAGGCGTGCGCGAGGTAGGCGAGGTGCGTCGCGAAGTCGAGGAAGGGGCCGCCGGGCAGCCCGGCGAACGGCGACGGGCCGTTCGGATCGGCGTGGCGACTCCCGGCGCCCGCGATGTCGACGCAGAACGTGGCCTCGACGTGCACGACGTCGCCCAGCTCGCCGCCGTGCGCGAGCGCGAGCATGCGCTGCACGGCCGGGTTGAAGAGGTAGTTGTGGTCCTCGACGAGCCAGAGCCCGCGCTCGCGCGCTGCGCGCTCGAGCGTCGCGAGATCGGCCGCGCTCGTCGCGATCGGCTTCTCGACGAACACGTGCGCACCGGCCTCGAGGGCGGCGAGCGCCAGCGGGACGTGGGAGCGGGGCGGCGTCGCGACGTGCACGACGTCGGGCGCCGCCGCCGCGAGCATGGCGGCGTGGTCGGTGTACCAGGCGGGGACGCGGAACTGGTCGGCGGTGGCCTCGGCCATCACGGCCGAGCGATCGCACACCGCGACGACCTCGGCGTTGCGCAGCGTCGCGAGGCAGGCGAGATGCTCGCGCGCGATGTAGCCCGCGCCGACGACGGCGACGCGCGCGCGCTGCGCAGCGCGCGCGCTCTCTCTGCCGCGCCCGCTCGCGCCCGCTGCCTCCGACGTCGCATCCATCCCTGTGTGTGGCCCCTCGCGGCGGCGATCCGCCGCAAGGCGGCTCTCTACCGGATCCCCGTCGACGCCACCAGCGCGGCGATCGCACGGCCGCGGCGCAACCCGAGGCCCGCTCGCGGCCACTCACCTCGGGTCGCGTCGCCCGGCGGTGCGCCGACCGGAGCCGCATCGGCGCGCGCGCGGCTCGCGCTTGAGGGCTCGCGCCGTCGGGTTCAGCCCACGGCGACCGGAGCCGATTCGGGGACCCCGCCGCCGCGGACTATGCTCGGGAGCCAGCATGATCATCTCGCAGACGCCGTACCGCATCAGCTTCGCCGGCGGTGGAACGGATCTCCCGGCCTTCTACCGCGAGGAGTACGGAGCGGTCCTGTCCACGGCGATCGATCGCCACATGTACGTCACGGTCGGCACGCGCTTCGACTCGACGATCCGCGTCGCGTACTCGACGACGGAGGTGGTCGAGACGGCCGCGCAGCTCAAGCACACGCTCGTGCGCGAGGCGCTCGCGATCACCGACCTCGACCGCGCGCTCGAGATCACGACGATCGGCGACGTGCCCGCCGGCACCGGCATGGGCTCGTCGAGCGCGCTCGCCGTGGGCCTGCTGACGGCGCTCTATGCCTACAAGGGGCGCGCGGAGGCGCCCGAGACGCTGGCGCGACAGGCGTGCGAGATCGAGATCGACCGGCTCGGCGCGCCGATCGGAAAGCAGGACCAGTACGCCGCCGCCTACGGCGGGCTGCAGTACATCCGCTTCAACCCCGACGAGACCGTGCACGTCGAGCCCGTGCCCGGGAGCGCCGCGATGCTCGAGGCGCTCTCCGACCACGTGCTGCTGTTCTACACGGGCGGGACGCGCGACGCGAATCAGCTGCTCTCCGAGCAGTCGCGCGCGACGGCGCGCAAGCTCGACGTCCTGCGGCGCATGCGCGACATCGCGGGCGAGCTGCGCGACGTGCTCGGCGCGAGCGACTCGCCGCGCTTCGACGTCTTCGGCGCGAAGCTCGACGAGGCGTGGGAGCTCAAGCGCTCGCTCACCGGGAGCATCTCGACGCGCACGATCGACGACTGGTACGCGCGCGGCCGGCGCGCCGGCGCGTACGGCGGGAAGCTGCTCGGCGCGGGCGGCGGCGGCTTCCTGATGCTGTTCGCGCCGCGCGACCGCCACGGCGCGATCCGCGAGGAGCTCGGCCATCCGAAGGAGCTCCCCGTGCGCTTCGACCCGCGCGGCTCGCGCGTGATCTTCATCGGGAACCGGCGCTAGGCGACCCGACGCATGGCGCGCACCCTCGTCCTCGCCGCCGGTCTGGGCACGCGGCTGCGGCCGCTCACCGACCGCGTTCCGAAGTGCCTCGTGCCGGTCGCCGGGCGGCCGCTGCTCGACTACTGGCAGGACGCGTTCGCGCGCGACGGCCTGCTCGACGCGCGCATCAACGTGCACGCCCACGCCGAGCAGGTCCGCGCGTGGGTGGCGGCGCGCAACGCCGAGGGCCCGGTGGCGTGGAGCGTCTTCGAGGAGCCGGCGCTCCTCGGCTCGGGCGGCACCCTGCGCGCGAACCTCGCGTGGCTCGAGGGCAGCGACGACGGCGTCTTCGTCGTCGTGTACGCGGACAACGCGAGTGCCGTCGACTTCCGCGCGCTGCTCGCCTTCCACCGCGAGCGCGCGGCCGAGGTCACGATGGCGCTGTTCGACGCCCCGGACCCGCGCGCCTGCGGCATCGCGACGCTCGACGCGGAGGACCGGATCGTCGACTTCGTCGAGAAGCCGAGCGCACCGGCCTCGACGCTCGCGAACGCGGGGATCTACGCGGTGTCGACGGGCGCGCTCGACGAGGCGCTCGCGAACGCAGTTCCGAAGGGCGCCGTCCTCGACCTCGGCCACGACGTGCTGCCGCGGCTCGCCGGGCGCATGCACGGCTTCCGGATCGACGGATACCATCGCGACGTCGGCACGCCCGAAGCGCTCGCGGAGATCGAGCGCGACGTGCGCGCGGGCGCACTCCGCGCGCGCGCGCAGGCGCGCACTGCGGAAGGGAGAGCACGGTGAGGATCCTCGTGACCGGCGGAGCGGGCTATGTGGGCAGCTTCGCGGCCCGCCACCTGATGCGGAAGGGCCACCACGTCGTCGTCCTCGACAACCTGTGTCAGGGGCACCGCGGGACGCTCCCGGCCGAGGTCCTCGTCGTCGGCGACATCGCCGACCGCGCGCTCTTCGGCCGGCTGCTCGACGAGCACCGCATCGAGGCCGTGATGCACTTCGCGGCCGCGACGAACGTCGCCGAGTCGGTCGAGAACCCCGCCTACCACTACCGCAACAACACCGTGAACACGCTCGGCATGCTCGAGACGATGATCGAGCACGACGTGCGCCGGATCGTCTTCTCGAGCACGGCGGCGACGTACGGCGAGACCGACGAGATGCCGCTGCGCGAGGACGCGCCGAAGAACCCGGTCTGTCCGTACGGCTACTCGAAGCTCGCGATCGAGTGGATGATCCAGGACTTCTCGCACGCCTACGGGCTGTCGTACGCGATCCTCCGCTACTTCAACGCCTCCGGCGCCGCGCCCGACGGCGCGCACGGCGAGGACCACGCACCCGAGACGCACCTGATTCCGCTGGTCATCCAGGCGATGACGGGAAAGCGGCCCGAGGTGCAGCTCTTCGGGAGCGACTATCCGACGCGCGACGGGACGGCGCTTCGCGACTACGTCCACGTCGACGACCTCGCGCTCGCGCACGAGCTCGCCGTCGAGTGGTGCCCGGCCCCCGGGTCGAAGCCGGGCGGCGGCATCTTCAACATCGGGACGGGCAGCGGGAACACCGTGCTCGAGGTCGTGCAGGCGCTCGAGCGCGTGACCGGCGAGAAGGTGCCGTACCGCATGGCCGCGCGGCGCCCCGGCGATCCGGCGCGCCTCGTCGCGAGCAACGACCGGCTGCGGGACGTGCTCGGCTGGCGGCCGGCCTACACCGAGATCGACGCCGTCGTCGAGACGGCGTGGAAGTGGCACCGCGCGCACCCGAACGGATATGGCGACTGAGCGCGCGACGGCCGGACGGCCGCGCGTCTCACTCGCGGACCGAGCCCCGCTCGAGCGCGAGGAACTGCGTGAGGCAGTGCATCAGGCTCTGGTGCGTGTCCTCCGCGATCCCGTAGTTCTCGACCGGGATCCACACGCACACGTCGGCCATCGTCGCGAGCTTGCCGCCCTTGAAGCCCGTGAACGCGACGGTCGGGATGCCGCGCTCCTTCGCGTACGCGCAGGCGGCGACGACGTTCGGCGAGTTGCCGCTCGAGCTCACCACGAGCAGGGCGTCCCCCGGCTTCAGGTAGTACTCGAGCTGGCGGCTGAAGACGTGGTCGTAGCCGATGTCGTTGCCGAGCGCGGTGAGCATCGCGTTGTTGGCGGCGAGCGAGATCGAACGGATCGGCGGCACGCCCTTCGCGTGCGTCCCCTTCGTCGTGTCGCAGACGGTGTGATCGGAGATCGACGCGCTGCCGCCGTTGCCCGCCACCCAGAGCGTGCCGCCGCTCTCGGCGACGCCCTGGAACACGCCGAGCACGCGCGCGAGCGCGTCGCGGTCGAAGGCCTGGAGGGCGGCGGCGAAGCGCGCGTAGTAGTCGTCGATGAAGGCGCGGAAGTCGTGGGCGCTCATGCGGGGGAGGGCTCCGTCGTCGTGGCGGCGGCGCTCGAGCGCGCCGGGTCGCGGGGGCGCAACGATATCGAAGGAGCGCGCGCGTGACTGAACCCCGCGTCTCCTTCGTGGTGATCGGGCTCGACGAGGCGGCCCGTCTCGGCGACGCGCTCGCGTCGCTCACCGCGCAGGGGCTCCCGCGGCACGAGGTGGAGATCCTCTACGTCGACTCCGGCTCGCGCGACGGATCGCCCGAGATCGCCGCGCGCGCGGGTGTCGACGCGGTGCTCCACATCGAGCGCGCCGGAGCGAGCGCGGCGCGCGCCCGCAACGCCGGGCTCGCGCGGGCGCGCGGCGCACTCGTGCAGTTCGTCGACGGCGACACGTGCATCGCCCCCGGCTGGGTCGCGGCGGGGAGCGCCGCGCTCGCGGCCGATCCGGAGCTCGCCGGCGTCGAGGGATCGCTCGTCGAGGCGCGCCCGGCCGCGAACCTCTACCACGCCGTGTGCGAGCTCGACTGGCCGGCGGGCGAGGGCACGGTCGACTTCGTCGGAGGCAACGCGCTCTACCGTCGCGAGGCGATCGCCGCCGCCGGCGGCTTCGACGAACGCATGCGCGTCGGCGAGGAGCCCGAGCTCGGGTTCCGGCTGCGGCAGGCCGGCTTCGGGTTCCGGCGGCTGGATCACCCGATGGCCGTGCACGACCTCGACCTGCGCGGGCTCGGCGACTACTGGACGCGCGGGCGCAAGAGCGGGCTCGCGTGCGGGTGGGTCGCGCTCGCGACGGGCGGTGCGACGCGCGGCTACTGGAGCGAACGCGTGCGCGCGACCCTCGTGCACGCAGCGTGGCAGGTGCTGCCGGTCGCGGCGGGCGTCGCTGCGCTTCCCGCGAGCCCGCGCCTCGCCGCCGTGCTCGTCGCGGCTCCCCTGCTCGCACTCGCGCTCCTCGGCGCGCGCAAGGCGCGGCGCGTCGCGCACGCGCGCGGCGTCGGCCTCGGTCGCGCGCTCGCCTACGGCCTGCACGCGTACCTCTACAAGATCCCGAGCGCGGTCGGCGTGCTCCAGGCACTCGCCTCCCGCCTTCCGCCGCCCGCGCCCTCGCGCGCGTACGTCGCGGAGGCCCCGCCGCAATGAGGGAAGCCGTCGACATGGCGCGCGCGCACGACGCGGCGGCCGTGCAGCCCGTCTCGGTCGTCGTTCCCGCGCACGACGAGGAAGCCGTCATCGAGCGCTGCCTGCGCGCGATGCTCGAGGGAGCGGAGCCGGGCGAGCTCGACATCGTCGTCGTGGCGAACGGCTGTCGCGACGCGACGGCCGCGCGGGCGAGGGCGGTCGCCGCGGAGCATCCCGGCGCCGTCCGCGTCGTCGAGCTCGAGCGGCCGTCGAAGCACGGCGCGCTCGTCCGCGGTGATGCGGAGGCACGCGGGTTTCCGCGCTTCTTCGTCGACGCGGACGTCTCGCTCCCGCTCGCCGCGCTGCGGAGCGTGGCCGCCGTGCTGCGGCGGGGCGAGGCGCTCGTCGCCGCTCCGCGCATGCAGGTCGATCTCGGGGAGAGCTCGTGGGCCGCGCGCGCCTACTACCGGGTCTGGATGCGCCTTCCCTATCACCGCAGCGGCACGATCGGCTCGGGCGTCTACGCCCTGTCCGAGGCCGGGCGGGCGCGCGTCGGCCCCTTTCCCGACATCATCAGCGACGACGGCTACGTCCGGCTCTGCTTCGCGCCAGCAGAGCGCGCGAGCATCGCCGGGGCCACCTTCACGATCACCGCGCCGCGCGACCTGGCCGGCGTGCTGGCCGTGAAGACGCGCAGCCAGAAGGGCTGGCGACAGCTGCGGGAGCAGTTCCCGGCGCTCGTCGCGAACGACGGCAGCGACTACGGCGGAGCGCTCGGTCCGCTGCTCGCCGACGTCCGCGTCTGGCCCGCCCTCCCGGTCTACGCCCTCGTCGCCGCCATCACGAAATTCCGCGCCTGGCGCCTGAACCGCTCGGGGCGGCTGGCCGATTGGGAGCGCGACGAATCGTCGCGTCGACCACAGGCAGGCGGGGAGCGCGACGAGTCGTCGCGTCGACCACAGGCAGGCGGGGAGCGCGACGAATCGTCGCGTCGACCACAGGCAGGCGGGGAGCGCGACGAGTCGCGATGAATCCGATGGAGTCGATGGAAGCGAATCCGACGAGCCCGCCCCCCGCGTCCGCGGGCGGGCGCACCACGGCGCGCATCGCGCGCACGAGCGCGGGCGACGCGCACACGCGCGAGCTGATCGCGCGGCTCGTCGACGTCTCGCAGCGCGGCCTCCCGCGCATGTTCGATCGCGACGAGCGGATCTTCGTGCACTGCCTGCGCCGCGACGCCGCGGGCACCATCGCACCCGAGGGCCAGAGCCTCCGCTACTCGGCGATCGTGCTGCTCGGCGCGCGCTGGCTCGACGACGACCAGCAGCGCGCGCTCTTCGCGGGCGAGACGGCGCGCGAGTTCGCGTCGCGCGCGCTCGCACACGCACGCGACACGGACGACCTCGGCGACGCCTCCCTGTGCGCCTGGGCCGCGTTCGAGCTCGGCCATCCCGATGCCGCTCGCGCCCTCGAGCGCGCGCTCGCGCTCGAGTCGAAGCAGGCGAGCCCGTTCACCGTGGAGCTCGCCTGGCTCGTCTCGGCGCTCGCCGCAGCCCCGGGATCGAGCCGCGAGGGAACGGCGCGCCGCATCGCCCACCGCCTCCTCGAGGGCTTCTCCGCGCACGCGCGCGTCTTTCCGCACCGCGTGGGCGAGCCCAGGCCCGGCTTCCGCGCGCACGTCGCGTGCTTCGCCGACCAGGTCTATCCGATCCAGGCGCTCTCGCGTCTGCACCGCCGCTACGGTGCCGACCGGGGGCTCGACGCCGCTTCCCTCTGCGCGGCGCAGATCTGCGAGGTGCAGGGCGAAGGCGGCCAGTGGTGGTGGCACTACGACGCGCGCACGGGTGCCGTCGTCGAGGGCTATCCGGTCTACAGCGTGCACCAGGATGCCATGGCGCCGATGTGCCTCCTCGACCTCGAGGAGGCCGGCGGGCCGTCGTTCGGCGACGCGATCCGGCGCGGCCTGCAGTGGATGGCCGAGGCGCCCGAGATCGGCCGCAGCCTGATCGACGACGCGGAATCCGTGATCTGGCGGAAGGTCGCGCGCATCGGCCCCAACAAGTCGATGCGCGCCGTCCGGGCGGCCGCCTCGCGCGTGCGCGAGGACCTGCGTCTGCGCTTCCTCGACCCGGCCTTTCCGCCGCGGGCGGTCGACTGGGAGTCCCGGCCGTACCATCCCGGCTGGGTGCTCCACACGTGGCTGAACGAATCCTGAACGAAGGCGCGACCGGGCCCGCGACGCGAGACGGCGCTGCGCGCGGGAACGAGCCGATCGCGGCCGCGTTTCCCGTGCGCGACGTCCTCGGCGTCGGCGTCCACGCCGCGACCCTCGCCGAGGTCGTCGCGCGCTGCGAGCGCGCGATCGATCGCGGCGAGCGCATCCTCCTCGGCGTCGTGAACGCCGCGAAGCTCGTGCACATGCGCAGCGACGCCGTGCTGCGCGACTCCGTCGTGTCGGCCGACCTCGTGCTCGCGGACGGCATGTCCGTCGTCTGGGCGAGCCGCTTCCTCGGGGCGCCCCTTCCCGAGCGCGTGACCGGCATCGACCTCTTCGAGCACCTCGTCGCGAGCGCCGCCCGGCGCGGCGATTCGATCTACCTGCTCGGTGCGAAGCCCGAGGTGCTCGCGCGCACTGCCGCCGCGCTCGAAGCGCGCCACCCCGGGCTTCGCATCGCGGGCACGCGCGACGGCTACTTCCGCGACGACGAGTCCGCAGCCGTCGCCGACGCGATCCGCGCGTCGGGCGCCGCGATGCTCTTCGTGGGCATGAGCAGCCCGAAGAAGGAGATCTTCCTGGCCCGCCACGGCGCCGCGCTCGGCGTCGCCGTGTGCCACGGCGTCGGAGGGTCGTTCGACGTCGTCGCGGGCGTCACGCAGCGCGCGCCGCTCGCCTGGCAGCGCTCGGGGCTCGAGTGGCTCTACCGGCTGCTGCAGGAGCCGCGTCGCATGTGGCGGCGCTACCTGGTGACGAACACCGCGTTCGTCGCCCTCGTGCTGCGCGCGCGCCTCGCGCGGGCGCTGGGACGTTAGGTGGAGCCGGCCGCGGGCTCCGCACAGATCCGCTGCGCGGTCGTCGTCGTGAACTACCGGACGCCCGACCTCGCGCGCGCCGCCGTCGAGAGCGCGCTCGCCCAGATCGACCGCCGGCGCGACCGCATCGTGCTGGTCGACAACGCATCGGGCGACGACTCGCTCGCGCGGCTCCGCGGGGCGGCGAGCGAGGCGGGATGGGGCGCCGCCGTCGAGATCGTCGCGTCGCCGCGCAACGGCGGGTTCGCGGCGGGAAACGAGCTCGGTCTCGCACGCGTGCGCTGCGAGCGCGCGCTGCTGCTGAACAGCGATGCGCGTCTGGAGCCGGGGGCGCTCGACGCCCTGCACGCCGCGCTCGACGCGCGTCCGGACGTCGGCATCGCGGGGCCGCGCATCGTCGACGGCGACGGGCGGCTCCAGCAGAGCGCCTTCCGCTACCGCACGCCCCTCGGCGAGCTCGTCGAGTCCGTCGATCTCGGTTGGCTCCGCCGCCTGCTGCGCCCCCACGACCCCCTGCTGTCGCCGTCCGTCGACCGGCCGAGCGACGCGCCCGAGTGGCTGAGCTTCGCCTGCGTGCTCGTCCGGGCCGAGGTCTTCGCGCGCGTGGGGCCGCTCGACGACGGCTACTTCCTGTACTTCGAGGACCTCGACTTCTGTCGACGCGCTCGCGAGGCGGGCTGGCGGCTCCTCTACGAGCCCGCCGCCGTGGTCGTGCACGACGAGGGGCGCAGCTCGTCGACGCCGGTCGGCAGCCCGACCGCCGCGGCCCGCCCGGCCTACTACTACGAGGCGCGCGCGCGCTACTTCGCGCGCTTCTACGGCCGCGCCGGCCTCGTGGCGGCGAACCTGCTCCGGCTCGCCGGGCTCCCGGTCGCGCTCGCGCGTGCGGCCGTCGGCCGTGCGCGCCCGACGCACGCGGCGGGCGAGTGGCGCGACGTGTGGCGCGGGCTCGCGGCGCGCGTCCCCGCGCGGCGCCTCGGGCCGCGCGCAGGTGCCGCGACGTGACGCCCTACGTGCTGCTCGACCGCGATGGAACGCTCGTGCACGACGAGGGCTACACGCACCGCGTCGCGGACTACGCCCTGCTCGACGGCGTCGTCGAGGGGCTGCGTGCGCTCGCGGCCGGCGGGTTCCGCTTCGCCATCGTCACGAACCAGAGCGGGATCGGACGCGGCTACTACAGCGAGGACGAGTTCGCCCGCTTCCAGTCGCACCTCGTGGCCGATCTGGCCCGACAAGGGGTCGCGATCGACGCGACGTTCCACTGCCCGCACGCGCCGAGCGCCGCATGCGCGTGCCGCAAGCCGGCCGCCGGCCTGATGGACCGGATCCGCGCCGCGCTCGACATCGACGTCGCGCACAGCTGGATGGTCGGTGACAGCGAGCGCGACGTCGGGTTCGCGCGCAACGCGCGGCTCGCCGGCGCGGTGCTGCTGCGCGCGGACGCGAGCGCGGCGCCGCGGGTCGCACGCGACCTCCGCGAGGCCGCCCGACACATCCTGTCGGCGACGCGCGCGGCCGCCGTCGCGGGCCGCGACGCGCCGACGGCCGACTAACGACGCGGTCGGAGCGGGGCGGCGACGAGCGCCAGCGCGGGCACGGCGATGGGAACCACGACGTGGAGCCAGGTCTGCGCCGCCACCGCGCCGCCGCGCGGGCTCGCCGCGATCGCGAGCGCCGCGGCGACCGCGGCGAGCTGGAATGGAAAGGCGGCGATCGCGCCTCCGAGGCAGAGTCGCAGCGCGTGCGCGGGCTTCGCGCCGACGGCGAGAGCGCGCGCATAGCCGGCGCCCGCGAGCCACCAGGCGAGCGCGAGGCCCGCGTCCTCCGCGACGAGGCGGATCGACGTCGCACCGCGCGGGGCCACGAGCGCGTCGGCGAACGAGAGCCACGTCCGTTCGAGCACGGGGCTCGGCAGCGCGGCGACGAAGTGGGGCAGGGGCACGAGCCAGATCGCCAGCACGGCCGCGCGCGGGGTGGGGCGCCCGGTGCGGAAGGCGAGGCCGAGCACCCCGAGCGGCAGCGCGAGGCGGCCGAAGCGGGGCCAGTCGGCCGCCGCGAGGAGCGCCCCGGCCACGCCGGCCACCCCCGCGAGCGCGAGCCCGAGCGCCGGTGCGCGCGGCGGCTCACGGCGCGCGCGCGCCGCGGCCACGACGAGCGCGACCGCGAAGAACAGACACGGCGTCGCGAAGGCGTTCGCGGCCGCGTGGCGGACGAGATCGACGAGAACGGGCGAGAGGGCCGCGGCGAGGGCGAGCCCGGCGACCGCGGAGGACGGCGGCGACGGCGCCCGTTCGTCAGCCGATGTGGGCAACGGAGCCGAGCTCGGGCAGCCCGGTGATCTTCTCCGCCTGGTCGCTGTGCACGAGGACGGGATCGAGGAACTCGCGGAAGAGCCCCGCCCCCAGCGCGAGCCCGAAGATCGCCGCGATTCCCGTCAGGATGCGCCGCGTGCGAGAGCTCTCCGGAGTGCGCGGCGGGAAGGCGCGGTCGAGGATCGAGACCTGCGCGCCCTGCTGGGCGTTCTCGAGCGTCTGCGCGAGCTCGGCGGCGTTCACCTTGCGCAGGAAGTCGAGGTACTTCTCGCGCGACACGCTGGCCTTCTCCGTCAGGGCGGCGAGCTCCTCGCCGCGCTTCGGCGTGCGCGCGACGCGCGAGTCGAGCACGGCGAGCTCGCCCTCGACGTTGGCGAGCTGCGTGCGCAGCGTGGCGATCTGCTGCTGCGCGCCGAGCACGAGGGCGCTGTGCGACGTGCCGAGGCTCGTCGAGCCCGCGACCGCCGCTTCGAGCGCCTCGATCTGGCGGCGGAGCGCGATGACGGTCGGGTGCTCGTCGGTGTGGACGGCGAGCTCGGCGTCGTAGCGCTGGCGGAGCGCCGCGAGTCGCGCCTCGGGCGAGTTGGGATCGTTCGTCGCGGGCAGCGTCGCGATGCGCGCCTCCGCGTCCATGATCTGCACTTCGAGCGACTGCTTCTGCTGCTGCAGGCGCTCGAGCTTCTGCAGGTTCGCGCCGAGCTCGCTCGGCAGCTCGCCGCGGTACTGCTCGTTGAACTCGGCGATGGCGCGGTTCTGCTCGCGCAGCAGCTCCTCCGAGCGCTTGAGCTCCTGTCGCAGGAAGCGGCTGATCTCCTCCGCGCGCTCCATCCGCGACTGGATGCCCGCCTCGAGGAAGAGGCCGGCGAGGCGGTTCGCGACCGCGGCCGCGACCTTCGGATCGTCGGCCTCGTACGAGATCATGTAGACGCGCGCCGTCTCGCCCGTGTTGTGGCGCTGCCCGCCCTGGGCCTGGATCGTGATCTTCGAGCGCATGGTGCCGACGACTTCCTCGAGCGGCATCTGCGCCCGCATGTCGCCGTAGAGCTCGAACTCCTCGATCAGCGCGACGAGCTTCTGGCGCGACAGCACCTCGCTCACCATCGCGTTGAGCCGCGAGAACGGGTCCTCGGGCACGGTCGTGCGGACGAACTCCTGCGGGATCTGCTGACTCGCGACGAGGATCGACGCCTTCGCGACGTAGACGGGCTTCCAGGTGGCCACGAGGAACGCCGTGACGCCGACCCCCACGAGCGCGCCGAGGCAGATCCAGCGCCAGTGGCGCGTGAGGATCCCCATCGGGTCGCGGAGGAAGTCGGGTACGCCGCCGCCGCCCTCGAGGTCCTGCTCGTCGATCGCCATGTGCTTCCTCGGGTCGCCTACTTCGCGCCGCGCGGCGGCTTGCGCGGCCCCGCGTCGGGCCCGTAGTAGCCGTAGTTCTTCGCGTGACGCGTCGGGCGGGAGTCGTTCATGAAGGTGCCGAGCAGCTTCCCGGCCGGGATCGTCGCGACCATGGTCCGGAAGGCCTCCCGCTTCGTGCGGCGCGAGCGCGCGACCGCGACGGCCCCGCCGACGTGCGGGAAGAGCAGCTCGGTGTCGGGCACGAGCATGAGCGGCGCCGTGTCGATCACGATGATGTCGTAGCGCCGCTCGAGCTCGCGCAGCACGGCTCCCACGCGGGGCTCGGCCAGCTCGCGGTGCGGCTCGAGCAGCGGGTGCGCCGTCGGGTAGACGTCGAGCGCGGCGAGGTCGGTCCGCAGGCGGACGTCGTCGAGGTCGGCGTCGCCGGCGAGCAGCGACTCGAGGCCGGCGCGCGGCTCGATGCCGAGCGCGCGCGCGACGTTCGGCCGCCGCAGATCGAGGTCGACGAGCGCGGTCGTCCGCCCCCCCGCCATCGACGCGTAGGCGAGGGCCAGGTTGCACGCGGTCGTCGTCTTGCCCTCGTGGCGGAGCGCACTCACGACCATGACGCTCTTGATGTGTCGCGCCTCGAGCTCGCGCGCGAGGCGGATCGCGAAGTGGCGGTAGGACTCGGCGCGCGGGTCGTCGCCCTCCACGATCACGGCGCGCGCCGCCCAGGCGCCTCGGCGGTCGCGCGGGATCTCGACGTCGCAGCGCTTGGGCGTCTCGAGCGTCGCGTCGGCGGGCGCCGACGCTTCGACCGGCGCGGCCTCCGGTGCGTCGCCGCTCGGAGCCTCGCGGTCGGCCGCGCGCGCGTAGACCGGCTCGCGCTCCTCGGCCGTGCGGCGCTTCGGTGCGGCGACACCGTCCTCGCGAGCCCTGCGCAGCGCGTCGGCGATCTCTCCCACTAGCGTTCGGCTCCCACCTCGCCGGGCGTCATCGACGTTCCGATCGTGCGGATCGTAGTCATCGACTTCGCCTTGCGCTCGACGAGCTCGCGGGTCGCGGGGCGCTGGTCCGCCGCGTAGGCGGCGAGCAGCACGCGATCGGCGAGCAGGCTGATCAGTCGCGGGCAGCCGTGGGAGAACGCGAAGAAGGCCGGCTCGACACCGGGCTCGAAGACGTCCTCGAAGCGACCGCCCGCGACGGAGAGGCGATGCGCGAGGTAGTCGTGGACGTCGGCCTCGGCGAGCGGCTCGACGTGGTGCTCGATCGCGATCCGCTGGCGGAGCTGGCGGAGCGACGGATGCGAGAGCTTGCGCAGCAGCTCGGGCTGCCCGGTGAGCACGATCTGCATGAGCTTCTCGGTGTCGGTCTCGAGATTCGAGAGGAGGCGCACCTCTTCGAGCGCCGCGGCGTCGAGGTTCTGCGCTTCGTCGATGATGAGCACCGTGTTGCGGCGGGCGCGCAGCCGCTCGAGCAGCATCCGGTTGAGCGCGATCAGGTAGTCCGCCTTCGTCTGCATCGCGCCCTCGAGGCCGAACTCGGCCGCGATCAGCTTCAGCAGGTCGAGAGGGGAGAGGTCGATCGTGTTGAGGATGAGCGCGGTGTCGGTGTCGGGGGGGATCTGGTCGAGCGCAGCGCGCAGCAGGGTCGTCTTGCCGGTCCCGACCTCGCCCGTGAGGAGCAGGAACCCCTTGTGCCGCGTGATGCCGTAGACGAGCGCGGCGAGGCCTTCCTTGTGGGTGTCGGAGAGCCACAGGAACCGCGGATCGGGCGTCAGCGAGAAGGGCGGCTCTTTGAGGCCGAAGAAGGCTTCGTACATGCGGCTTCCTTGTCGTCACCCGACACGCGTTCGATGATAGGTGCGCTCGCGGCCCGTCACCCGCAGTGAGTGCCGCCGACCGCGGCGAGGTAACACCCCCTCTGCCGGGCCTGCAGTGCCGAACGAGCGGGCGAGCTCCGACCCCGGGCCGCCCTGATCGGATCCGGTGAAAACCTAATTCAAAGTGGCTGGACACCCCCGGACACCATGGTATACACCGGGGTCGGCGGCGGTTTCATCCTTTCTTCATCGAGCGAGGGGCGGTTCGAGGCATCGGGTCGTGCGACACCGTGCACGGCGATCGAGGCGGGCCGGCTGCTGCGCAGGTTCCTTCACGCCGGGCGGCACGAATGCCCACGAAACGGCCACTCGCTTGCCCTCGCGCGCGATGATGGAGCGGTGAGAGTCACCTCCGGGCGGCCGCGGCGGTGCGTGCACCTGGCACGCCGCTTGCGCTCGTCCGGCGACGACACCGGACGCAGCGAGGCGGCCCGAGCCCGCCGAGCACGGTGCGGTAGCCCGCGCGGGAAGGACGGCGGAACCGCAGCCGCAGCGAGAAGGAACCTACGGCGAGGATGCTGAAGGAGCGCGGACGACAGCTGCACCTGGCGTTCATGGTGATCGACGCGGCCCTCACGGTCGGGTTGTTCGCCTGGGTGGCGCGCCAGATGATCCGCCGGCCCGAGACGGTGACCGAGGTGGGTCTCGTGACCCTCCTCGCGCTCGCCGCGATCTCGGGTCTCGCGTGGCCGCTGATCCTCGGGCGCTTCGGGATCTACGAGTCGCAGCGGCGCGACGCCCTGAGCCAGACCTTCGCGCGCCTCCTCGCCGGGAACGGCCTCGGCGCGCTCCTGCTCTCGGGCCTCGCCGCGCTGCTCGACGCGCCGCTCGCCCCGGCGTTCCCGCTCGTGTTCGCGACCACGACGTTCTTCGCGCAGGCGACGCTGCGCGCCGGCCTCTACGGCGTCCTCCACGTCGCGCGCCGCACGGGACACAACACGCGCACCGTCGTCGTGATCGGCGCCGGACCGCGCGCGTCGCGGGCCCTCGCGACGATCGACCAGCACCCGGAGTGGGGCCTGCGCGTGCTCGGCTTCGTCGACGACGGCGAGCCCGGCTTCGCGCCGCACGTCCCGGTCGAGCTCATCCACAAGATGGTCGAGCTGCCGGGCCTCCTGCGGGACTCGTCCGTCGACGAGGTGCTGGTCGCGTGCCCGCGTTCGATGCTCGACTCGCTGGTCCCGGTCGTGCGCGAGTGCGCCCAGATCGGCGTGCCCGTCACGCTCCTGACGGACCTGTTCGGCGACGAGCTCCCGCCGCCGCGCGTGGGCCGCTTCGACTCGCTCGGGACGGTCACGTTCGCGCCCGTGCACCACAACGAGATGGAGCTCGCCGTGAAGCGCGGCGTCGACATCGCGGGCGCGACGCTCGGGCTCCTGCTCGCCGCGCCGGTCGTCGGGCTCGCGGCGCTCGCGATCAAGCTCGACGACGGCGGGCCGGTGCTGTTCCGGCAGTGGCGCTGCGGCCTGAACGGCCGTCAGTTCCCGATGCTCAAGCTGCGGACGATGGTGCCGGACGCCGACCGCATGAAGGCCGACCTGCTCCACCTCAACGAGCTCGACGGTCCGGTGTTCAAGATCAAGGACGACCCGCGCGTGACGCGCGTCGGGCGCGTGCTGCGCAAGTGGAGCATCGACGAGCTCCCGCAGTTCTGGAACGTGCTGATCGGCGAGATGAGCCTCGTCGGTCCGCGCCCGCCGACACCCGACGAAGTCGTGTTGTACGAAGGCGGCGATCGCCGCCGCCTGTCCATGCGTCCGGGTCTCACGTGTCTGTGGGCCGTGGCGGGACGAAACCAGATCCGCTTCGACGAGTGGATGCGACTCGATCTCGAGTACATCGACACGTGGGATCTCGGCCAGGACTTCCGCATCCTGGCGCGCACGATCCCCGCGATCCTCAGCGGACGCGGCGCGAGCTAGGCGGTCAGAAGACGCGCGTCGCGATGTTCGCCGCCGAAGCGCCGGGCCCGGCGATCGACGTGAACGGGAACAGGATCGACTGGATCAGGTAGCCGAACTGCCCGAGCGGGGTCGGCCGGACGACGATGATGTCGCCGCCCTCGAGCAGCACGTTGGTCGACAGGTCGCCGCGCTGGATGGCCGCCATGTTCACGCGCATGACGGTCGTCTGCTCGCCGTCGGTCCGGATCAGCCGCACGCGGCTCTCCCATGCGAGGAAGCCCATGCCGCCCTGGCGCGCGATCGCATCCGCGACGCGGGTCTGCTGGGTGAGCGCCACCGTGCCTTCGCGCCCGACCTCGCCGAACACCGCGACGACGTTGCTCTGCGCGCGCTCGACCGCGACCGTCACGCGCGCGTCGCGCTTGAAGCGCGCGATCCGCTGCTCGATGTCGGTCGCGATCTCCTCTGTCGTGCGATCCGCGGCCTTCACGTCGCCGATCAGATCGAACGTGATGTAGCCGTCGGGTCGCACCGTGGCGGTGCGCTGGATCATCGGATCCGGAAGCACGCGGATGTCGAGGACATCGGGCGCGCCGATGCGGTAGGCGGAGGGAATCGGAGCGACGGGCGGAGGCGCCGAGGCGCAGCCAGCGAGGAGTGCCGTGGCGACGGCGACGGCGACGCGTCGCATGGCCACGTGGTGGGCCGGTGAGCCGATCCGGATTCGCACGCTTCCCCCTCCGTCGACGCCCGCGTCGAATCGGGCCGGCCGCATGGTACCGGCGCCTAACGGCGCGTCGTGTGGGGACACACCGGCACCCGACGATGCGTGGCGAGGAGTCGCCCGCTCAGTGCGCCTGGTACAGGAAGCAGGTGTGCCCGATCTGGATCTCGTCGCCGTCCTGGAGCTCGGCCGAGCGCACGCGCTTGCCGTTGACCTTGGTTCCGTTCGTCGACTGCAGATCCTCGATCACGTGACCGCCGGTGGTCTCGTCGGCGAGGATCACCGCGTGCTCGCGACTGATGCCCTCGTCGAGCAGCGTGATGTCGGTCGTCGGATTGCGGCCGATCAGCGTCTCGTCCTTGCCGAGCTCGTAGGTCATGCCGGCGAACTCGCCGTTGCGGATCTCGAGTCGTGCCACTGGCGTACCCACAGCCCTGGTCATGAACGCGCGCCCCTCCCGGTCGGTGCGCTCGGCGCACCGCGGCACCCGCGCATCTTCGGTTGGCACGCGCGGCTGCTTGAGAGGTGCGACCACCGTGCGCGTCGCGCTCACAGCCTCCGGTTGCGGAGCGACGGGACGGCGCGGCGCGCGCGCTCGATCGCCGCAGGGTCGCAGTCGGCGACGAGCACCGTCGGCTCGTCGCCCGCTCGTGCGAGCACGCCTCCCCACGGATCGACGACGAGCGAGTGGCCGAAGCTCGCGCGGTCGGGGCCATGGTGGCCGCACTGCGCGGGAGCCAGCACGAAGCACTGGCTCTCGATCGCACGGGCGCGCAGGAGCACCTCCCAGTGCGCGGCGCCCGTCTCGCGCGTGAATGCGCTCGGCACGCAGAGCCAGCGCGCGCCCGCGTCGACGAGGCGCCGGTACAGCTCGGGGAAGCGGAGGTCGTAGCAGATCGACAGGCCGACCCCGCCGAACGGCGTCGCGACGACGATCGGATCGCGGCCGGGAGCGTAGACGTCCGACTCTCGGAAACGGCCGCTGCCATCCAGGTCGACGTCGAACAGGTGGATCTTCCGGTACCGCCCGGCGACGCGGCCGTCGGGAGCGAGCACGAGCGTCGTGTTGTGCAGCCGGCCGTCGCGCGCGGGCTCGGGGATGCTCCCGCCGAGCAGCCAGACGCCGCGCTCGCGCGCGACCTCCGACAGCCACCCGGCGACGCGCGTCGCGAGCGCTCCGGGCTCCGGGATGCGCGCGCCCTCGCGCCGCAGGAAGGCGAACGCCTCGGGGAGGGCGACGAAGGCCGCTCCGGCCGCCACGCCCTCGTCGATGCCGGCGCGCGCGGCCGCGAGGTTGCGCTCGACGTCGTCCGTCGAGGACAGCTGCACGAGCGCGACGCGCACCGGCGCTTCCCGATCTAGGAGCGGAAGTCCTGCGGGTCGACGCCCGTCCTGCGGATGACGTCGTAGAAGTCCTTGCGGTCCTTCTTCGCGAGGCGCGCCGCGCGGCTGATGTTGCCGCCACAGCGTCGCAGCAGACTCTCGACGTAGCGCGTCTCGAACGCGCGCTTCGCCTCCTTGAACGACGGGATGTCGTCGCCCTCGGTCGCGAGCATCAGCGCCTCGATCGAGATCGCGCCTCCGCCCGCCAGGCGGAGCGCCTGCCGGACGCGCTCGCGCAGCTCGCGCACGTTCCCGGGCCACGGCTCCTCGACGAGCCAGCGGCGCGCCTCCGCCGTGAAGCCCACCGGCGCGACGCCCTGCTGCTCGGCGAACTGCGCCAGGAACTGGGCGGCGAGCGCGGGGATGTCCTCGACGCGCTCGGCCAGCGACGGAACCTCGATCTCCGTCCAGCCGCCGGGCACGGAGGCTCCGTCGTCGACCGCGATCAGGATGCGGGCGCGCAGCGGCGCCGCCTCGGCGAGGCCGTCGCTGCGATAGGTGCCTTCCTCGACGGCGCGGACGACCGCGCCGCGCGCGGCATCGCTCAGCAGCCCGAAGTCGCGCAGCAGGAGCGTCCCGTCGCCCGCGCGCTCGAGGGCTCCGCCGGGATGGAAGATCTCGGCGATCTGCCGGGAGACGGCGATCGCCGCGATCGACAGGTCGACGAAGGGCGCCGCCTCTCGCGCGCTCCATCCGTGGATCGCCCGCGCGAGATGCGTGCGGCCGGTGCCCGGAGCGCCGACGAGTGCGACCGGCCCGCGAGCGCGCGCGGCCGCCGTCGCGAGATCGACCGCGCGCATGATGGCCGCGCTCGAGCCCACGATGCGCTCGGCGACCCGCCGCTCTCCGGCGGCCGGCGACGGCCGCGATGTGGCAGACTCGGCGGCGTCGGCTGCAACGCCCTCCGTCGATCGCGATTCGCTCATGGCCCGATCACCCCGTAGGCGGTTTCCCGACTGGCGGCGAAAATTATTTAGATATCGGAAACTTGTCAATCCTTTTTGCGAGTCGATGAAGGTGCCGGCCCGCGGTGGGGCCCATCCTGGGGCCGCGCCCGGCTCCGGATTCTAGCGAGGCCAGCGCGCCGAGGAGTTCGCCCATCACTCGAAGGCAGGGGCTCGAGAAGGCGGGAATCCAGATCCTTTCCGACGCGGTGATCGACCAGATCGCCGCCGGCGAGGTGGTGGAGCGGCCGGCGTCCGTCGTGAAGGAGCTGGTCGAGAACGCGATCGACGCCGACGCGTCGCGCGTGCGCGTCGAGGTGCGCGAGGGCGGCCTCGCGTGGATCGCGGTGACCGACGACGGCGTCGGGCTCTCGCCCGCCGACGCGCACCTCTGCCTGCAGCGGCACGCCACGAGCAAGCTCACCGGCGCAGCCGACCTGATGCACATCGCAACATTCGGATTCCGCGGCGAGGCGCTGCCCTCGATCGCCTCCGTCTCGCGCATGCGGCTGCGCACCCGGCTCCGCGGGTCGCAGGGCGCGGGCTACGAGATCCGCCTCGACGGCGGGCGCGTCGCGGGCGAGGGCGAGGTCGGCGCACCGGAGGGCACCCGCATCGAGGTCGCCGACCTGTTCGCCAACGTGCCCGCGCGCCGCAAGTTCCTGAAGGCCGCGACCACGGAGTGGACGCACGTCGCCGATCGCATGACGCGCTTCGCGCTCGCCCTGCCGGGCGTGCACTTCGAGCTGCAACGCGACGACCGCGCGCCCGTCGTGTGGCCCGCCACGGCCGAGCCGCTCGACCGCGTCGCGGCCGTGCTGTCCGAGCCCGAAGCGCGCGCGCTCGTCGCGACGGCGTACGAGGACGCGAGCGCCCACGTCGAGGCGTTCGTGTCCACGCCCGAGCACACGCGCCCGAACACGAACGGCCTCTACCTCTTCGTGAACGGCCGACCGGTGCGCGACCGGCTCGTGCGCCAGGCCGTGCTCGAGCCCTATCGCGACTGGCTCCCGCGCGGTCGGTTCCCGACCGCCGTCGTCTTCCTCACCGTCCCGACCGAGCGCGTCGACGTGAACGTCCACCCCGCGAAGTGGGAGGTGCGGTTCGCCGAGCCGCGCGACGTGCACCGCGCCATCCGCCGCGCGATCCGCGCCGCGATCGCCGAGCGCTCGTGGCTCGGCGGGGGAGGGCGCGCGCCCGGGCTCGCCGGCGCGGGGCGCGTCGAGGACGCGCCGGGCGCGTCGCCCTCGGCCGACGCCCTCGGCACCGCGCGCCGCCGCGACGGCGCGCGCGCGGACGCGACGACGGACTGGATCTTCGCGCCGCACGCCGGGTCGGCCGACGCAGCAGCTGCGAACGCCGCCGGCCGCGATGCGGCCGCGGAAACGGCGGCGCGCGGGCTCCGCTTCGCCGACCTGCGTCCGATCGGGCAGCTGCGCGCGAGCTACCTGCTCGTCGAGGGCGACGAAGGGCTGCTCCTCGTCGATCAGCACGCCGCGCACGAGCGCATCCTCTACGAGCGGTTGCGCTCCCAGGCGCTCGGCGGCGGCGTCCAGGCGCAGGGCCTGCTCGCACCGGCGCTCGTGCGGCTCGACCCCGCGGCGGCCGCCGCTCTCGGCGAGCACGCCGAGGCGATCGCGCGGCTCGGCTTCGACGTCGAGCCATTCGGCGACGCAGCGGTGCTCGTGCGCGCGGTTCCGTGCGAGCTCGCGGGGCGGTCGCCCGAGGCGCTCGTCGGCGAGCTCGCGCGAGAGCTCGCCGACGAGGGCGTGCGCGGCGACGCCGGCGACCAGGCCGCGCGCTGGCTGCCCGTCCTCGACCGGCTGTTCGCGACCCTCGCGTGTCACGCCGCGCGCCGCTTCGGCGACGTGCTCCCGCCCGACGAACAGCGGGCACTGTTGCGCGGCCTCGACGACATCCCGTGGTCGCCGACCTGCCCGCACGGGCGCCCGGTCGCCGTCGCCGTCGACTTCGCCGACATCGAGCGCCGCTTCGGCCGGCGCTGAGCACACGGCGCGTCGGCTACGCTCGGCGCCCCATGAGCGAGCGACCTTCGAGCACGGACGCAGCGGCGGGCCCCGTCGTCGTCGTCACCGGACCCACCGCGGCGGGCAAGACCGACGTCGCGATCGACGTCGCGCGCCGGTTCGACGGCGAGGTCGTGAACGCCGACTCGATGCAGGTCTTCCGGTACATGGACATCGGGACCGCGAAGCCCACCCTCGAGCAGCGCGCCGCGGTTCCGCACCACCTGTTCGACGTCGTGACGCCCGACGTCCCGTACAGCGCGGGACGCTATGCGCGCGAGGCCCGCGGCGTCGCCGAGGCGATCTTCGCGCGCGGGCGCGTCGTCGTGCTGGCGGGCGGGACGGGGCTCTACATCCGCAGCTTCCTCGACGGATTGATCGCGACGGGGCCGCCCGACGCCGCGCTCCGCGAGCGGCTCGAGCGCGAGCACGCGACGGCGGTCGCGCAGGGCGACCCGCTGCGCCTCTACGAGCGGCTCGCGAGCGCCGATCCGGAGGCGGCCGCGCGCATCCATCCGAACGACGCGCGCCGCACGGTGCGCGCGCTCGAGATCCTCGAAGGGGCGGGGCGCCCGGCGTCGCGCGTGCGCGACGCGCACCGCTTCGCGGACCGACGTTATGCGCGCCTGCACCTCGCGCTCGATCCGGGACGCGACGCCGTGAACGAGCGGATCGACGCGCGCTGCCGGGCGATGATCGACGCGGGGCTCCTGCGCGAGGTGCGGTCGCTCCGCGATCGAGGCTACGGCCCGGAGCTGCGTCCCATGCAGGCGATCGGCTACCGCCACGTGAACCCGGTCGTCGACGGGCTCGACACGCTCGCGAACGCGCTCGTCGCGATGCAGAAGGACACGCGGCAGTTCGCGCGGCGGCAGCGCACGTGGCTGCGCGCGGTGCCGGAGGCCGAGTGGCTCGACCCGCGCGACGTCGACCGCGTGCTCGCGCGCGTCGAGCGCTTCCTCGAGGGCGAGCAGCGCGCGCGCGCTTCGGCCTGAGCCGGAGCGGAGCCCGGGCTCAGAAGCCGGGCTGCGTGTAGTTGATCCCGAAGCGGTAGCCGTCGTCGAGGATGTCGCTGTCGAACTCGAACAGCGCGGACGCGTCCGTGACCGGGTCGAAGAGCGGCTCCATGTCCGTCTCGACGAACACGAGCGGGATGCCGGGGATGACCTCGATCGCGCCCGTCGCGGCGCGGATCACCGAGCACCCGAGCTGCAGGCCGACCGCGTAGAACCAGGCCGGGATCGGGTAGAAGCGGCGCACGCCCGGCGAGTCGTCGATGTTCTGGAGGTTCTCGCGGATCCCGACGAAGCTCGAGATCGGCGCGAGGGCCGCGTCGAGCGGCGCGAGCGCGATGTTCGAGAGCCCGCGGACGAGCGTCTGCGGGCTCGCGGCGGCGGGCCCGGCGGTCGCGAGCGCGAGGACGACGGCGAGGAGCCCGCAGGCGCGAGAGCGGCGAGGGCGGTTCGGGATCGGCACGCGTTCGACCTCCGCACGCGCGGGCGGCCCGGTCGGAGGCCGGGAGCGGGCGCGTCGGGCGAGGCTACGAGCCCGCTCGATTCGTTGTCAAGCGAGCGTCCGCGTGCGGGGTGCCCGGCGCGCCGCGGCGCGCGGCTACTCTCGCGCCCGTGACCGCTCCTCCCTCCGCTTCCCCGTCCCCTCGATCGGCGCGCGGCCGCACGCCGATCGTCGCCGTCGTCGGCCGCCCGAACGTCGGCAAGTCGACGCTCTTCAACCGCTATGCGGGCCATCCGCGCGCCCTCGTCGCCGACGAGCCCGGGCTCACGCGCGACCGCATCGTCGAGGAGATCGAGGTCGCCGGCCGCCGCGTGCTGCTCGTCGACACCGCGGGCCTCGACCCGGACGCCGAGGACGCGCTCGGCGCGGCCGTCCAGCGGCAGGCGCGCTCGGCCGTCGACGAGGCCGACGCGATCCTGTTCGTCGTGGACGGCAAGGCGGGTCTCCTGCCGGAGGACGCGGAGATCGCGCGCACGCTCCGCCGCGCGGACAAGCCGCTCGCGCTCGCGGTCAACAAGATCGACGTGCCCGCGCACCGCGAGCGCGTCCACGAGTTCCACGCGCTCGGGCTCGGCGAGCCGCACGCGATCTCGGCCGAGCACGGGACGAACGCGTGGGACGCGCTCGAGGAGCTCGTCGCGCGCCTTCCCGCGGAGACGGAGGAGCCCGACGCGCCGGACGACGGCGCGATCCGGGTCGCCGTCGTCGGGCGTCCCAACGTCGGCAAGAGCTCGCTCGTCAACCGGCTGGCGGGCGCCGATCGCGTCGTCGTGTCGGAGGTCGCGGGCACGACGCGCGACGCGATCGACATCCGCATCGAGCGCGCGGAGGCCGAGGGCGACGAGCCCGCGGCGCTCGTGCTCGTCGACACCGCCGGGCTCCGGCGCGCGGCGAAGCGAAGCGAGCACGTCGAGCGCGGCAGCGCGCTGATGACGACGCGCTCGCTCGAGCGCGCGGAGGTCGCGCTGATCGTGATCGACGCGAGCGAGGGCGTCGGCGACCAGGACGCGCGCATCGCGAGCCTCGTCGTCGAGAGCGGCTGCGCCGCCATCATCGTGCTCAACAAGTGGGATCTCGTCGACGCCGAGCAGGCCGAGCGCGTGCGCGGCGAGGTCGCCCGCGCGCTGCGCTTCGCGCCCGACTTCCCGATGGTCGCGCTCTCGGCGAAGACGGGCGCGCGCGCGCCGCGGGTGTGGCCCGCCATCGCGCGCGTGCACGCGGCCGCGGGCCGACGCGTGGCGACGGGCGAGCTCAATCGCTGGCTCGAGGAGACCGTCGTCAAGCACGAGCCGTCGATGGCGCGGCGCGGCTCGCGGCGCCGGCCGATCAAGTTCTTCTACGCCACCCAGACCGGGACGCACCCGCCGACGTTCGTGCTGTTCTGCACCGAGCCGCGCGCCGTGCTGCCGTCCTACGTGCGATTCCTCGAGAACCAGCTGCGCGCGAGCTTCGACTTCGCCGGCACGCCGGTGCGCCTGCGCCTGCGCTCGCGCGGTCGCGGCGACTGAGCGCGGCGGGTTCCGCGCCCGAACGGCTCCGATACACTGCGCGGCCGTCTCGACCCCCGGAAAGCGCAGGAGAGGACGCACCCCGTGAGCGCCCGCGAGAAGACCGAGAGTCCCGCGAAGACCGCCCGTCGGACGACGGCGCCCGAGAGCGCGGCCATCACGTTCGAAGGCCTGCAGAGCCGCGGCGAGAAGCTCGCCGAGTGGATCGGTGCGAACCCCGCGCCGATCCTCGGAACGCTGGCCGCCGTCCTCGTCGTCGCGGCCGTGATCGGCTTCGTCGAGTCGAGCCGCAACGAGGCCAGCCAGGAGGCGGCCCTCGCGCTCGCGACGGTCCAGACGGACTACCGCGCGGCGATGGGCGCGCAGCCGGGCGACACGGCGGTGCCGGAGCCCGCGAACCCGGAAACCGCGCGCCGCGTGCGCACGGACTACGCCGAGCGCTTCGCGAAGGTCGCCGTCGAGTACGCGGGCACGCCCGTCGGCGCGATGGCGTCGCTCGAGCGCGGCGCGCTCCAGCAGGAGCTCGGGGACGCCGCCGGCGCGATCGCGACCTGGGACGAGGCGGCGCGCCGCGCGACCGGCGCCATCCGGGGCATCCTGCTCACGCGCGTCGGCGAGGCGCGCGAGTCTGCGCACGATCCCGCCGGCGCGGCCGAGAGCTACGAGCAGGCCGGCGCGATCGCCGACTTCCCGCTGCGCCACCGCGCGCTCGCCGACGCCGCGCGCTGCCGCGCCGACGCGGGCGAGAACGACGCCGCCATCGCGCTCCTGCAGCGCCTCGAGTCCGAGGCGCCGGACTACGCGATCCCGGCTGCGATCGGCACGCGCCTCGCCGAGCTGCGCGCCGCCCGACAGACGGACTGATCGCGGGCGGCGCGATCCCGCGCGTCAGCGCGGGATTCCTCCGGGCGCGGCGCGCGCGCGCGCCGCGGACCCATCCCGAGACGCGGCGAGGCCCGGCACCACGACCGGCGGCTCCGTTCACGCCCCGAAGCGGCGATCCCGGCACCGGCGCCGCGGCGTCGTCGCGTCTCGCGGCCGGGTCACTTCGGAATGTCCGATAAGATGGATTATGTCAACTGTCGCCCGGATCATCCCCGGTCCGGCCCGCGCCCCGTCCCTCGACCTGCGCCCCACCGTCACTGCCGCGCCCCGCGAGCGCTCCCGATGCGACCACGTCCGTGACCCAGTAGTGGATCTCCGCACCCGCAAACGCCTCCGCGAGCGATCCGAGCAGCGCGTCGGCCACCGCACGCGGAACGACGAGCCAGAGCGCGACGTGGACCTTTCGCCCGGTGACCTGCTCGCGCGTGTCGAGCGCGCCGTGCTCCGCGCCGTGTCCGGCCGCCGCGACGGTCGTGAAGCCCGAATGGCCGTTCGCGAGCAGCCAGTCGACGAGTCGCTCCTCGATCTGCGGCGTCGCGACCAGCGTGAGCAACACCTCCCGGGCCATCACGGAGCCTCCCCCGTCGCGATGCCGCCGGCCGCACGCCCGACGAGCGCGCGATACAGCAGCGGCAGCAGCACGAGCGTGAGTGCGGTCGAGCTCGCGAGGCCGCCGGTCACGACGATCGCGAGCGGCCGCTGCAGCTCCGCACCCGGCCCGCTCGCCGCGAGCAGCGGCACGAGACCGAGCGCCGTGCTCATCGCGGTCATCAGCACCGGCCGCAGCCGGCGGACGGCGCCCGCGCGCACGGCAGCCTCGACGCTGCTCCCCTCCGCGCGCAGCTGCTCGAAGGTCGAGACGAGCACGACTCCGTTCAGCACCGCGATCCCGAGCAGCGCGATGAAGCCGATCGTCGCCGGCACCGAGAGGTACTCGCCCGAGGCCCAGAGCGCGACGACGCCGCCGACGAGCGCGAGCGGAATGTTCGCGAGGACGAGGCCGGCGAGCGCGGTCGAGCCGAACGTCGAGAACAGCAGCAGGAAGATCAGAGCGAGCGCGATCGGCACGACGAGCGCGAGTCTCGCGGACGCGCGCTGCTGGTTCTCGAACTGGCCGCCCCATTCGATCCGGAAGCCGGCCGGGATCTCGACGTCGCGCGCGACGGCTGCGCGCGCGGCCTCGACGAATCCGACGAGGTCGCGACCGCGGACGTTGGCGGTCACGACCGCGAAACGCCCGGCTCCCTCCCGCTTGATCTCGACCGGCCCCTCGACGCGCCGCGCCCGCGCGACCGAGGCGAGCGGGATCGACTCGGCGCCGCGAGTCGGCAGCGTCAGGCTCGCGAGCTCGGCGGGAGAGCCGGCCGAGGCGCGCGGCCCGCGCACGACGATGGGGATGCGGCGCAGCCCGGCGAAGACCGTTCCCGCCCGCACGCCCTCGAGCCGCGCCCGCAGGCGATCCTGCACCTCGGTCACCGAGAGACCGACCCGGCCCGCCTCGAGCGCATCGACCTCGAGCTCGAGGTACTCGGCGCCCTCCCCGCGGCTGCGGAAGACGTCCTGGGCGCCGTCGACACCGCGCAGCGTCGCTGCGACGCGCGTAGCGAGTGCGTCGAGCGCGGCGAGATCGAAGCCGTGGATCTTGACCGCCACGTCGCCGCGCACGCCCGTCAGCATCTCCGATACGCGCATGTCGATCGGCTGCGTGAAGCCGTAGGCGACGCCGGGGAACGCATCGAGGACGGCGCGCAGCTCGTCGAGCAGCGCATCGCGCGACGGCGTCCGCCTCTGCGCGGCGGGCCGCAGCACGAGGAACGCGTCGGTCTGGTTGAGGCCCATCGGGTCGAGCCCGATCTCGTCCGACCCGGTGCGAGCGACCACGCCGGCCACGTCGGGCACGCGGGCGAGCAGCGCTCGCTCGATGCGCAGGTCCTGCTCGAGCGAAGCCTCGAGCGAGATCGACGGCAGCTTCTCGAGCTGCACGATCACGCTCCCCTCGTCCATCGTCGGAAGGAAGGTCCGGCCGATGCGGACGAACGCGACGACCGTCGCGAGGAGCAGGATCGCGACGAGCACGAGGACGCGGCGCGGGCGCGCGAGCACGGCGTCGAGCACGCGCGCATAACGTCGCTCGAGGACCCGCACGAACCGCGGATCGCGCGCCGGCCCGCGAAGCAGGTACGAGGCGACGACGGGCAGCGCGGTCAGCGAGAGCGCGAGCGACGTCGCGAGCGCGCAGACGATCGTCAGCGCGACCGGAACGAAGAGCTTGCCCTCGAGCCCCTCGAGCGAGAGCAGCGGAAGGAACACGAGCACGATCACGGCCGTGCCCGCCGCGACCGGCGTCGCGACCTCGCGCGTCGCTCGGTACAGGAGATGCAGCCGCGGGAGCCGGCCCGCGAGCGGCCCGCCCAGCACGGTGACCGCGTTCTCGATCACGACGACGGCCGCGTCCACGAGCATGCCGATCGCGATCGCGAGGCCGCCGAGGCTCATCAGGTTCGCGGACATGCCGAGCGCGCGCATCCACACGAACGTGCCGAGCACGCTCGCCGGGATCACGAGCGAGGCGACGAACGCGGCGCGGACGTCGGCGAGGAAGGCGACGAGCACGGCGACGACGAGCGCGATCGCGACGACGAGCGCTTCGCCGACGGTCGCGACCGCACGCTCCACGAGCTCGCCGCGGTCGTAGAAGACCTGCAGCTCGACGCCCTCCGGGAGCACCGGCGCGATCTCCTCCAGCTTCGCGCGCACGCCCGCGACGACCTCGCGCGCATTCGCACCGCGCAGCGAGAGGACGAGCCCCTCGACGGCCTCGCCCTCGCCGTCGCGCGTGACCGCGCCGTAGCGCGCGAGCGCGCCCGTCCGCACGTCGGCGACGTCGGCGACGCGGACGATCTCGGTCGGATCGGCGCGGACGACGACGTCGCGCAGGTCGTCGAGCGTGCGGATCCGACCCTCCGCGCGCACCAGCAGCGCCTCCTCGCCGTCGGTGACGCGACCCGCGCCGTCGCTGCGGTTGTTTCGTTCGAGGGCGTCGCGGAGCGCACCCAGGTCGATGCCGTGCGCGAGCATCGCATCCTCGCGCGGCGCGACCTCGAACGTCTCGACGCGCCCGCCGAGCGCGTTCACGTCCGCGACGCCGCGCACGGTGCGCAGCGCCGGCCGGATCACCCAGTCGAGGAGCGCGCGTCGCTCCGCGAGCTCGAGCCCCCCGCCCTCGATCGTGAACATGAACGCCTCGCCGAGCGGGGTCGTCATCGGCGCGACACCGCCGACGGCGCCGGCGGGAAGCGCGTCCCAGATCGCGCCGAGCCGTTCGCCGACCTGCTGGCGCGCCCAGTAGAGGTCCGTGCCCTCCTCGAAGTCGACGGTCACGTCGGCGAGCGCGTACTTCGTGACGGACCGCAGCACCGTCTGCCGCGGAATGCCGAGCAGCTCGATCTCGATCGGCGCGGTGATGCGGGCCTCGACCTCCTCCGGCGTCATGCCCGGCGCGCGCACGATCACCTTGACCTGGGTCGTCGAGACGTCGGGGAACGCGTCGACGGGCGTGTCGCCGAGCGCCTTCCAGCCCGCCGCCACGAACGCGGCGGCCGCGAGCAGCACGAACGCGCGCTGCGAGAGCGCGAAGCGCACGACCGCCGCGAGCATCAGCGCGTGCCCGCCCGCTCGAGCCAGAGCATCTCGAGCGAGGCCGTGCCGCGCACCGCGACCTCGTCGCCCGGCGCGAGCGGTCCGGCGACGACGGCACCGGCCGCCGACGCGCCGCGGACGTCGACCGATACCGCCTCGAAGCCGTCCGGGCGGCTTCGGAAGACGAGCGCGCGCGGTCCGACGTGGACGACGGCCGCCGCGGGAATCGCGAAGACCGCCCCGTCGCGGACCGCGGGCTCGAACGCGATGCGCACGAACTGCCCGGGCCGCAGGCGATCCGCTCCGCGGTCGATGCGGCCGCGCACGAGCACTCCCTGGTCGGCCGCGTGCACGTCGCTGCCGATCGCGTCGATGCGTCCGCTCGCAGCCGGCGCCTCGATCGCGAACGCGTCGCCCGCGCGAAGCCCCTCCGCGACGGACACCGGCACGTGCGCCTCGACGACGAGCACGTCGAGCGCGCCGATGCGATGAACGGGCGCGCCGGCCTCGAGTCGCTCCCCGGCCCGCGCGAGCTGCTCGAGCACGACGCCCGCGACCGGCGCGCGCAGCGAGAACGACGGCTGCAGGCGCCGCGTGCGCGAGAGCGCGCGCAGCGTCTCGTCATCCGTGCCCGCGATCGCGAGCGCGTGCCGGCGCTCCTCGACGAGGGCCTCCGCTGCCTCGCGCCGCGCGCGCGCCGCGTGGGCGCGGCGGCCCGCGATCACGCCCTCCTCCGCGAGCACGCGCTCGCGCGCATGGGTCGAGCGCGCGAGATCGCGCTCGGCGAGCGCCTCGACGAACGCGCGCTGCAATCCGAGCAGCTCGGCGCTCTCGACGCGCGCCACGACGTCGCCCGGCGCGACGCGGTCGCCGACCGCGACCTCGACCGCCGCGACGAGTCCGGCGGTCGGGAGCGCGACCACGCGCACGCGGTCGTTCGGGAGCGCGATGCGCCCGGGCGAGAACGGCGTCCGGAGCGTCGCGGCCTGCGCGACGGGCGCGACGTCGATCCCGAGCGCGACGCGCTCCGCCTCGCGCAGCGCGATCGACGCTTCCGCGCGCGCCGTCGCGGCGGCGCCCCCGAACAGGACGAGCGAGACGAGCGCGAACGCGAACGAGTCCCTGGGCTTCACGGCAGCACTCCGATCGACTGGTTGAGCACGGCGGTGGCGAGACGGCGCTGCACGATCGCCTCGCCGTGCGCCTCCTCCGCCGTGCGGGCGAGCAGGCGTGCGCGGATCAGCGTCTCGAGATCGATCTCGCCGAGGTCGAAGCCGCGCTGCGCCAGCGCGAGGTGATCGCGCGCGAGCGCGGCACGCGCGGCAGCCAGGCCGGCGCGCGCCTCGGCGAGCTCGCTCCGATGGACGGCGTGGTCGAGGTGCCCCCGCAGCCGGCGCTCGACGCGGGCGCGCGCGGCGCGCGCCTCGGCGCGCGCGCGCGCGGCCGCCGCGAGCCCCGAGGCGAGCGCGCCGCGGCGTCCGAGCGGAAGCCGCACGCCGGCGACGACTCGATCGCTGTAGCCCTGCCCGCGCGCGCTCCGTTCGTGCTGCGTTCCGATCGCGATCGCGGGTGCGCTCCAGCGCGCGAACGCGAGCCGCTCCACCTCGGCCTCTGCGCGCGCGACCTCGCGATCGGCGAGCCGCAGCGAGGGGTGCTCTGCGATCGCCGTCGCGTCGGCCGCCGTCTCGTCCCCGCTCGCGGGAGCGCGCTCGAGCGACGTCTCCCGACGCCATGCGTGCTCGGCGTGGATACGCTCTTCCCGCGCGGCGAGGAGGAGCGCTTCGTGCTCGGTCTCCGCGGCGCGCGCGAGGAGCAGGTCGCGACGCGCGAGCTCCTCGAGCTCGACGGCGCGCGCGACGCGCGCGACGAGGGCGCGCTGCGCGGCGAGCTCGTCGGCGGCGAGCGCCTCGCGAAGAGAGGCGAGATCGAGCTCCGCGAGTGCGGCGCGCGCACGCCCCGCCACCTCGAGCCGATGGACCCGCGCGGCCAGGGCCGCCGCCTCGCCGGCGGCCACCGCCTGCGCGCGCGTCGCCGCACGCTGCCCGGGCCACCAGAGCGGCAGCTCGAGCCCCGCGTCCCACTGGCGGAACCCCTCGTCCGAGGCGAGGCCGTCGTCGACGTGCGTGGCGAACGCGGTCGGTGCGTCCGCGAGCCAGCGTCGCGCGTCGTCCGCGATCGCCTCGGCCTCCTCGACGCGGCCGCCGACGGCGATCGCGCCGGGGTCGTTCGCCGCGGCGAGGCGCACGGCCTCGGAGAGCGTCAGGCCCGGGTCGCGCGGCAGCCGCGCGACATCGTCGTGCGCCGCCGCGGAAGGCGCCGCGGGCTCGATCGCGCCCGCTTCGCGCGCGGCGACGCCGACGCCCAGCGAAACGAGCGCGAGCAGGAGCGCGAGGGGGTGCGCCGGTCGGTGCATGCGAGCGAGGTGCCCGACGGCGCCCGCTCGGGCCATCCGTCAAGTGCCGGAGGTGCCGCCCGTCGCGCCGCTCGCGGGCGCGATCCGTCGTTCGCCGGGCTCCGGAGCGCCCGGCACCCGCTCGGGCTCGGGCGGCGGCAGCAGCAGATCCTCGAGGAAGAACGCGGACAGCTCGGCGCGGCCGGCGACGCCGGCCTTGCGGTAGACCGCGATCGCGTGCTGCCGGACCGTGCGCTCGCTCTTCTCCTGCAGCGCCGCGATCTCCTTGTGGCCGTAGCCCTTGAGCAGCAGCAGCGCCGTCTCGCGCTCCGCGACCGTGAGCTGCCAGTCGCGCAGCTGCGCGTCGATGGCTTCGCCGAGGCCGCGCAGGATCTGCTGGGTGCGCTCGCGCCACACGTCGCGCTCGGCCTGGCGCGCCGCGAGGTCGCGGCGCGTCCGGGCGAGCGAGTCCCCCGCGCGTCGCCAGCCGAGCCAGAGGTAGGCGGCTCCACCGAGCGAGAGAGCGAGCAGCCCGAGCTCGAACAGCACGTGGAAGCTCGTGAGGCGCGCCGGACGGTCGAGCACGAGGTCGAGCGCTCCGCCGAGGCCGATGGCGGCGAGCATCGCACTCACGCGGCGCCGCAGGCGCCGATCGCCGCTCGCCTCCCGCTCGCCGCCGCGCTGCTCGCACTCCTCGCCCACGCGGCCTCCCTCGGGATCCTGCGCCGCGACGAGCCGACGCGCGCGGTCGCTCCCGACCGCCCACCCGCGGCCGCCGGAGATAGCGCGCTCCCGGCGGGCGGCACGCGCTGCGGATCCAGTCGCCCGCCGGGCGCGCGCGGCATCGACCCCCTTCCCCCGCCTACCTACCAGTTGGTAGGCTGCGCGCATGTCGAGCGACCCCGCCGCTCCGCCCGCCGACCGCCGCGCGCAGATCCTCGACTGCGCGGAGGCCGCCTTCGGCGAGTGCGGCTTCGCGGGTGCGCGCATCGAGGACATCGCGACGCGCGCCGGCCTGCGCCGACCGAGCCTCCTCCACCACTTCCGCGACAAGCGCACGCTCTACGGCGCCGTCGTCGTGCGCATCGTGGCCGACCTCTCGGCGCGGGTCGCCGACACGGACGACGACGAAGGCCTCGCGCGCATGGAGCGCGTGGTCGGCGAGTTCGTCGCCTTCGTGGCGGCGCGGCCCGATGCCGCGCGCATCCTGCTGCGGCTTCTCGTCGACCCGATCGAGGTCGACGGGGTCGCGACCGCCGTCGCGCGCCTGCTCGAGACGCTGCAGCGCGCGATCGACGCCGGCGTCGCACGCGGCGAGAACAAGCCGCGCGACGCCGCGGAGGTCGCGCTCGCGCTCGCGAGCACGGCGCTCGTGTGGGTGGCCGCGCGCCGCGCCGTCGCGGACGCCCTCGGCATGGACACGCTCGCCGCGGAGCGCGTCGAAGCGCTCCGCAGCGATCTGCGCCAGCTCGCCCGCCAGCTGCTCGGCGCCGTCACGGCGTCCGATGCGCACGCCCTCGCGCCGCCGGGCCGCGCGCGCGCCCGGAGGCGGTCGTGACGCGCGCGATGGTGCGCGCCTCGCGCCTCGCGATCGGCGCGATCGCGTGCGCCGCGATCGGCGCCGCGAGCGCGGGCCCGGCGGCCGCGGACGGCGCGCCGAGCCTCGCCGCCTTCGCGGGCGGCTGGACGCGCGTGCGGGTCGAGGAGGACGAGGCGCAGCGGATCTCGGCGATCCGCGCCGCGATCGCCGGCCTGTCCTGGATCACGCGGCAGTTCGCCGGGCCGATCCTCGAGTCGACGACCTCGCCCCCGCGCGGCTACGAGTTCGCGCTCGACGACACGCGCCTGCTCATGGCGCCGCGCGGCGAGCCGCTGCGCCCTCTTCCGCTCGATGGCTCGGCCGACTCGAGCGAGGGACCGCGCGGCACGTTCACGCGCCGCGCGCGCCTCGTCGACGGTGCGATCGAGACGCGCTGGGAGCAGTCGGAGGCGACCGGCGTGAACGTGTTCCGCCTCGACGACGAGGGTACGCTCGTCATCGATCACACGATCCACGTGACGGGGCTCGAAGGTGTCGAGACGATCCAGTACCGCGCCCGCTTCCGCCGCGCGCCCGACGTCGCGAGCTCGGGTCGTTAGGCGCGCGCTCTCCCTCCTCGCGCTCGGCGCGGCGCTCGCGGGCTGCCACGCCGCCTACCTCGACGCGGCCGACGCCGGCGTCGACCACGCGCTCCAGGGCGAGTACGCGCGCGAGGGCGCGCCGCTCGCCGCGCAGGTCGTCGCGCGCGGCGACGGCGCCTTCGAGCTCGTGCTGTACGAGGCCGGCCTGCCCGGCGCGGGCTGGAGCGGCGCGCCGCCCGTGCGCGCCAGCGGCGCGCGCGCCGGGGACGCCGACGCGGTCCGCTTCGCGGGCGACGGGATCGAGGCGAGCGTCGCGCTCGCGGACGGCGTCGCCTCGCTCCGGATCGAACGGCGCGACGGGCCGGGCGTCGCGGACGCGCGGGTCGAGCCTCTCGCGCTGCCGCGCATCGAGCGGCGCTCGCCGACGCTCGGCGCGCCGCCGCCCGAGGGCGCGATCGTCCTCTTCGGACCCGATCGAGCGAGCGGGGGGCTCCGCAACGCGACCGACGGCACGGCGACGCCCGAGGGCTGGCTGCGCGCGGGGGCCACGTCGCGCGAGGCCTTCGGGAGCGCGCGCATCCACCTCGAGTTCCGAACGCCGTTCATGCCCTCGGCGAGCGGGCAGCTGCGCGGGAACAGCGGCGTGTACCTCCAGGATCGCTACGAGGTCCAGATCCTCGACTCGTTCGGGAACGCGCCCGCCGCCGACGAGTGCGGCGCGATCTATCGCACCGCCGCCCCCGCGACCGCGATGGCCCTCCCCCCGCTCCAGTGGCAGACGTACGACATCGAGTTCCGCGCGGCGCGGTTCGACGCGAGCGGCGCCAAGCGCGCGAACGCCCGCGCGAGCGTGCGCCACAACGGCGTCCTGGTGCACGACGACGCGGAGATCCCGGGGCCGACGGGGCTCGGCGACGGCGAGTCGCCCGCGCCCGGCGCGCTCACGCTCCAGGACCACTGGAACCCCGTCGTCTTCCGCAACGTCTGGGTGCTGCCGCTCGACGCGGCGTCCGGCGGAGCGGCGGGCCCCGACTAACAGCCGGCGCGGGCCTCTCGCGCCGCTCGCGGCGTGTGCTATACGCGCGGCGACTTCCCCCCCAGCGAGGGCGCGCGTGCTCGCACGCGCGCGCCGGTCGGGTACGCGACACGCGACACGAGAGGAGCTCGGGCGAGCTCCGCCGCGACGGCCTCGCGCTGCGGCGCGCGGGTCGAGCCGAGGGTGAGAGGGCCGATGACCGCCAAGACGAAGACGACCAAGAAGCGACCCACGAAGAAGTCGACCCCGGCGAAGGCCGCGAAGTCGAAGAAGCCGACCGCCCGGAAGGCGACGGCGAAGAAGCCCACGACGAAGAAGAAGCCCACGAAGAAGAGCGCGGCGAAGAAGCCGCCGCCGAAGAAGGCCCCCGCGGCGAAGGCGGCGCCGAAGAAGGCGGCCGCCCGGCCGTCGGCGCGGCCCGCCGCGAAGAAGGCCGAGGCGGCAAAGAAGTCCGAGGCCGCGAAGAAGGACAAGGCCGCGAAGACCACGGCAGCGAAATCCGGTGCGAAGTCGACGAGGAAGGCCGTGAAGGCGAAGAAGAAGGCGAAGCCGACTCGCCCGAAGATCGATCTCCCGCTCGGCGCGGGGCGGCCCACGCCCGACGCCGGCCCGCTCGGCCTCAAGTGGGAGTGCTACGAGTGCGGCGCGAAGTTCTACGACCTCAACAAGGAAGAGGCGCTCTGCCCGAAGTGCGGCGCCGACCAGGCCGACCGGCCCAAGGTCGTCTCGAAGCCCGAGCCGAGCGATGCGCCGATCCGGCCGACCGTGCGTCCGATGGCGCCGCTGCTCGACGACGACGAGGCGGACCGCCCGGCAGGCGATGACGACGACGACTTCGAGGAAGTGGGCGTCACGCCGCCGCAGACGGGCGACGACTTCTTCGACGACGCCGACGAGGCCGACGAGGACTGAGCGCCACGGCCGCGCGCGTTCGCGCCGCGGCTAGAGCGCGTTCGCGCCGCGCCTAGAGGGGAAGCTCGAGCCCGGTGAGTCGCCGCACGTGGAGGGCGATCTCGCTGCCCGTGCGGGCGCGGCGCGCCTGCTCGGCCGCGATCTCCTGCACGCGCTTCTCCTGCGCAGCGAGCTCCTGGCCCGCATCGCGCACGCGCTCCGACGAGCGCCGAACGCGCTCGAACTCGGCGATTCCCTCGCCGACGCCCTGCGTCGGGCGCACCGCCGCGCGCCGCTTCGACGCCGCGTCGTACTCGGTGCGAAGCGTCGCGATCTCGGCCTCGTAGGCGCCGCGGAGTGCGGCCAGGTCGGCGTCCGAGTAGCCCCGGAACGGCGTCGCGCCGGGCGACGCGCGCTCGGCGCGCAGGTTGCGCTGGTAGTTCCACGCCCCGAGCCCGGCGAGGAGCGCGACGACGACGAGCGCGACACCGACCGTGCGCACTCCGGACCCTGACGACATGGCGAGCCCTCCCTCGGATGGCTCCTGCGCGCGCGGTCTACGCCGCGTCGCTCCGCCAGCGGCGCTGGCGGGCGTCGCGCAGGAACGCCTCCAACGTCTCGCGCGACGCGAGCGCACCTTGAGCCCCGACTGCCAGGCACGCGAGCGCGGCCGCCCCGTTCGCGCGGCGCAGCGCCGCCGCGAGGTCGAGGCCGTCGAGCGCCGCGTCGATCCAGGCCGCGTGGAAGGCGTCTCCTGCGCCCGTCGTGTCGACCGGCGCGATCTCGAAGGCGCCGCTCCCGAGCTCGCGTCCGTCGGCGGTCCGTGCGAGCGCGCCCCGCTCGCCGAGCGTCGCGACCGCCACGCGCGCTCCCGCGCCGATCAGCGCCCGCAGCCCCTCGGAAACGGAGATTCCTCTTCCGATCTCGACGGCGAACCGCTCGGAAACGACGGGAAAATCCACTTCGGCCGCGATGGCGAACGACTCGCGCGAGGGGCTGTCCGCATCGAGGAAGACCGGAACGCCGGCCGCGCGCGCGGCCTGCGCGACGGCGTGAGCGGCCGGCGGGTCGGTCGCGTCGACGAGCACGGCGCGCGCGGCCTCGGCGTGCGCGAGCGGAATGCGCGCGGGGTCGAGGCGCGTCGCCGGGTCCCGCTGCTCGACGACCGCGCGCTCGCCGCGCGCCGTCTCGACGAGGACGAGTGCCGCGCGCGTGCGCCCGCCCGCGACGCGCTGGACGTCGCCGACATCGACGCCGCCTGCGCGCAGCGGCGCGAGCGCGCGCTCCGCATCGGCGTCGTCGCCGACGGCGCCGACGAAGGCTGCCGAGCGGCCGAGGCGCGCGCACGCGAGCATCGCGGTCGCGATCTGCCCGCCCGCGAGCCTCGCGTCCGCGCGCGCCGCCTGCTTGGCTCCGGGCGTCGGGAGTGCGTCGACCGCAATACGCCGGTCGAGCGAGATCTCGCCGACTCCGACGACCTCCGCGCCCGCCGCATCGCGCGGCGCGGGAACGACGCCCCAGAACCGCACGGCGTCAGTAGAGCACGCGGTAGGCGTGCAGGCTGCGGAGCACGCGCTTCACGTAGCCGCGCGTCTCGTCGTACGGGATCGCCTCGACCCACTCGTCGTCGGGCGCGGCCGGGTCGCGCGCGATCCACTCGCTGACCGCGCCGGGGCCGGCGTTGTAGCTCGCGATCGCCGCCGACAGGCGCTCCGGGAAGCGCGCGGAGAGCTGGCCGAGGTAGCGGGCGCCGAGCTCGACGTTCACCTCCGGGACGAGCAGGTCGTCGGTGGCGAACGGCGTGCGCCCGACGTCGCGCGCGAGCTTCGCGCCCGTCGCGGGCATGATCTGCATCAGGCCGTAGGCGCCGGACGGCGAGAGCACGGTCGGTCGGTAGCTGCTCTCCTCGCGCATGATCGCGTAGACGAGCTCGCGGTCGGCGGCGCCCGGTCGCGCGACGGCGCGGTCGACCTCGTCGGGGAACGCCGCCGGCCACGCGTGCCACCACAGATCCTCGCGGCGCGGGACGGGGCCCCCCGCGAGCAGCCCGACGTGGCGCGACACGATCAGCAGCTGGGCGCCGTTGTAGTCGCCGGCGTCGCTCATGAGGCGCGCGAGCTCGAGGCGGTCGGCGAGCGACCGCACGCGTCCCGACAGGACGCGCAGCTCGTCGCGCGCGAGGTCGTCGTAGCCCGCGCCGAGCAGGATGCGCGCGCGCAGCGTCTGCGCGAAGCCGAGCGAGAGCGCGCCGTCGGCGAGCTTGCGCGCGGTGCGCGTCGGCGTCGCCGCCGGCGGCGACGCGACCCGGAAGCTCGCGCGCCACCCGTAGTACGTGAACGGGAACGCGTCGGCCATCGCGGCGAACTCGGTCTGCGCCTCGGGCCGCCCGAGCTTCTCGAGGCAGCGCGCGCGCCAGTAGCGGTACTGCAGCGCCACGACGGCGTCCTTCTCGATCTCGACGAGGCGGCCGAGGCGCGGAAGCGCCGCCGCGCAGTCGCCGTCGCGGTACTCGCGCCACGCGAGGCGCCAGAGCGCGCCCTGCGCGAGGTCCGCGTACTCGCGGCTCGCCGCGACGCGCTCGAAGTGCGCGCGCGCGCGCTCGTGGAAGTCGCGGCCGTCGAGCAGCAGGCCCGCGAGGTACATCGAGCGGATGCCGATCGCGCCGTTGCCCTCGCGCGCGAGCGTCTCGAACGCCTCGATCGACTCGGGAACGCGATCGGCGCGCGCGAGCGAGCGCGCGTGCCACAGGCGCGACTCCGCCGTGCGCGGAAGCGCCGCGAAGGCCTCGACCGCCTCGGGATAGCGGCGCATGCGGAACAGCGTGTGCGCGCGCTGCATGCGCACGCTGCGCTCGGAGGCCTTCTTCAGCCCGAGCGCGAGCGCGCGGTCGTAGCTCTCGAGCGCGCCCGCGTTGTGGTGGCGACGGAAGAGCTCGTCGCCGCGCCGCCGCCAGTCGTTCGCGGTCCGCGGTGCGGCGACGCCGGCCGCCTCGAGTGCATCGAGACGCGCCGAGGCCTCGCGCGCCTGCGCGCTCGTCGGGTAGCGCGACCAGAGCTCGCGGTAGGCCTCGTACGCCTTCGCGGCCTCGCCGACGCGCTCGTACGAGCCCGCGACCGCCGCCTGCAGCGAGGCGCGCATCGCGCCGTCGCGCGTGCCCGCGAGCGCGGCCTGCCAGGCCGAGCGCGCCCCGCCCTCGTCGCCGAACGCGAGCCGCGCGTCGCCGAGCTCGCGGTAGAGGTCGGGGCGCAGGCGCGATGCGGGGAAGCGCTCGATCGCCTCGAGCAGCGCGGCCACGCCGCCCGGCCGGTCGCCCGCCGCGAGCAGTGCCCGCGCGCGCAGCGCCGTCGCGTGGTCGCCGATGACCGGGTGCTCGCGCGCCGCGCGCTCGAGGAGCGCGACCGCGGCGTCGAGCTCGCCGTCGCGAAGCCGCGCGCGCGCGTCGCGCAGCAGCGCCGCCGGGTCCGACGGCAACGCGGGCGCGGGCGGTGCCGCGCCCGTCGCAGCGAGCGCGCAGCACGCCGCGGCGAGCGCGCACGCGAGCGCAAGGGCGGCGCGGCGCGAGCGCCGGCGCGCCGTCTGCGTCCTGGAGACGACCACGAGCCCCCCTTCGCGCGGCGCGGTCGCGCGCGCGCGGGCCCGATTGTGCGCGAGCCGCCGTCGCGATCCAAGCGGTCGGCATCGCGCGGGCCGGAGCGCGCTCGCGCGGGCGCGCGTCGCTCGGACACGGGCGCGCGCGCGCCTCGTCGCCGATGGGTCTGCGGTAGGTTTGCGCGACCTTGTCGACGCACGCCCTCCCCGCCGCGCGCTCGCTCCTCACCGTCCGGTGCCGCGCCGCGCGCGCTCTCGCGCTCGCGGCGGTCGCGGCGCTCGCCGCGTGCGGCGGCGACGAGCCGCCGGCGACGCGCGCACCGGCCGCACCGCGCGAGGAGCCGCCCGCCGACGCGCGCGCGGCCCGCCCCGCCGCGCCGCGACGCGCGCTGTGGGTGCTGGCGGAGGGCTCGCAGCGCGTCCTCGAGCACGCGCCGCGCATCGACGCGCTGCTCGACGACGCCGAGGCGCTCGGCGCGCGCGACCTCTTCGTGCAGGTCTACCGCGGCGGGCGCGCGTGGTACGACGCGACGCTCGCCGATGCCGCGCCCTTCCGCGCCGCCGTCGCCGCGAACGGCGTCGACCCGCTCGCCCGGCTGCTCGCGCGCGCACACGAGCGCGGGGTGCGCGTGCACGCGTGGGTGAACGTCCTCTCGCTGTCGCAGAACGCGGAGGCGCCGATCGTGCAGGCGCTCGGCCGCGACGCCGTCCTCGTCGATCGCCGTGGCCGCTCGCTGCTCGACTACCCGGGCTACGAGGTGCCCGAGCCCGACCGCAGCTGGTACCGGATGGGCACGCCCGGGCTCTACCTCGACCCCGCCGCACCGGGCGTGCGCGAGCGCATCGTGGCGACGTTCGGCGAGCTGCTCGCGCGCTACCCCGCGCTCGACGGTCTGCACCTCGACTACATCCGCCATCCCGGCGTGCTGCCGTTCGTTCCCGGGTCGCGCTTCGGCGTCGGTCTCGACTTCGGGTACGGCGAGGGCTCGCGCGCGCGCTTCCAGCGCGAGACGGGCCTCACCGCGCCGAGCGCCGCGAACATGGTGAACCTCGAGCGCTGGGACGCGTGGCGGCGCGAGCAGGTGACCGCGCTCGTCGCCGCGATCGCCGCGGACGCGCGCGCGCGCGCGCCGTCGATCGAGGTGTCGGCCGCCGTCATCCCGTACGCGGACCGCGCCTATCTGACGCTCGCGCAGGACTGGCGGCGCTGGCTCGAGGACGGGCTCCTCGACTTCGCCGTACCCATGATCTACACGCTCGACGATCGGCTCTTCCGCTACCAGGCCGAGCACTTCGCGCACGTCGCGGGCGGCGACGACGGACGCGATGCCCGAAGCGCCGACGGACGGGACGGAAGGGTCTGGGCGGGCGTCGGCGTGTGGCTGTTCGCGCGCGCCCCCGAGCGCGCCCGCGCGCAGCTCGCGATCGCGCGCGACGCCGGGCTCGTCGACGCGGCGCTCTTCTCGTACGACGCGATGAAGGAGCCGGGCGGCGAGGCGCTGCTCGCGGCGCTCGCCGCGCCGCCCGCGGAGGCGTCCGCCGCTGCGGCGAGCGCGCCGCCCGCGGCCGCGGCGACGGACGGAGCGGACGGCGCCGATGACGGGCGACGCTGACCTCCCCGAGCTCGCGGACTACGACTTCGCGCTGCCCGCGTCGTCGATCGCGCAGGCGCCGGCCGCCGAGCGCGAGGACGCGCGCCTGTTCGTGCTGCGCCGCGGCGCGGCGACCGGTGTGGAGCACGGCGCGTCGCCCGCCCCGGAAGCGGACGCGCGCGTGCGCGACCTCCCCGCCCTGCTCGCGCCCGGCGACCTGCTCGTCGTGAATCGCACGCGCGTCGTGCCCGCGCGCCTGCGCGGCCGCAAGACGTCCGGCGGCCGCGCCGAGGTGCTGCTGCTCGGGCCCGAGGACGGCGCGCCCGGCGACGCGCGGGCCGCGAGCGGCGCTGCGGACCCGACCGAGGACGGCGCGCAGGGCGCCGAGCGCCGCTTCCGCGCGCTGCTGCGCCACCGCGGTCGGCTGCGCGAAGGCGTCGAGCTCGCCCTCGACGACGCGCACGGCGCGCGCGCGCCGCTGCCCGCGCGCGTCGAGCGCGTCGGAGCCGACGGCGAGGTCGTGCTCGCCTTCCCCGGCGACGCCTCCCCGTATGCGTGGGGCGAGCCGCCGCTGCCGCCCTACATCCGCCGCCCGCGCGGCGCCCACCCGTGCGACGGCGCGCGCTACCAGACGGTGTTCGCGGACGCGGACGGCGCCGTCGCCGCGCCGACGGCCGGGCTCCACCTCACCGAGGCGCTGCTCGAGCGACTCGCGGCGCGCGGCGTCGAGGTCGCGTCCGTCGTGCTGCACGTCGGCGTCGGCACCTTCCGGCCGCTGCGGCGCGACGACCTCGCCGCGAAGCGGCTCCACCGCGAACGCTATGTCCTCCCGTCCGGGACGGCGGCCGCGATCGCGCGGACACGCGCGCGCGGCGGGCGCGTCGTCGCCGTCGGGACCACGACGACGCGCGTGCTCGAAACGTGCGCGGACGCCGCGTCGCCCGGGCACGTGTGCGCGCGCGAGGGCGAGACCGATCTCTTCCTCGCGCCCGGCGACCGCTTCCGCGTCGTCGACGCGCTGCTGACGAACTTCCACCTGCCCCGCTCGTCGCTGCTGCTGCTCGTGTGCGCCTTCGCCGGGCGCGAGCGCGTGCTCGACGCGTACCGCCGCGCGGTCGACGCGGGCTACCGCTTCTACTCCTATGGCGACGCGATGCTGATCCTGTGAGCGGCGCGCAGGACGATGCGCCGGTCGAGCGCGCGCGCGGCTTCGCGTTCGCGGTCGAGGCGCGCAGCGGCGCGGCGCGCGCCGGTCGGCTCACGACGCCACACGGCGTCGTCGAGACGCCCGCCTTCATGAGCGTGGCGACGTACGGCGCCGTGCGCGGCGTGGGGCCCGACGACCTGCGCGCGATCGGCGCGCAGATCCTGCTCGCGAACACCTATCACCTGCACGAGCGACCGGGCGAGGACGTGATCGCGTCGCTCGGCGGGCTCCACGGCTTCACGGGCTGGGACGGTCCCTGGCTCACGGACAGCGGCGGGTTCCAGGTCACGTCGCTCGCCGATCGCATGCAGCTCGACGAGCAGGGCATCGCGTTCACCTCGCCCCTCGACGGACGCCGCCGCACGCTGACGCCCGAGAGCGCGATCGCGATCCAGGAGGCGCTCGGGCCGGACGTCGCGATGGCGCTCGACGAGTGCCAGCCGATCGAGGCCGGAGGCGGTGCGGCGCGCGCCGCGGCCGAGCGCGCGATGGCGCGCACCGAGCGCTGGGCCGCGCGGTGCGCGGCGGCGCGCCGGCGCCCCGACCAGGCGGTCTTCGGCATCGTGCAGGGCGGCGCGTTCGGCGACCTGCGCGCGGCGAGCGCGGCCGCGACCGCCGCGATCGGCTTCGACGGCTACGCGCACGGCGGGCTCGGCCTCGGCGAGGACCGCGCGCTGCGCGTCGAGCTCGTCGCGCGCGCGCACGAGGCGTTGCCGGCCGCCGCTCCGCGCTACCTGATGGGCCTCGGCCGGCCGGAGGACCTGCTCGACGCGATCGCCGTCGGCGTCGACCTGTTCGACTGCGTCGTGCCGACGCGCAACGCCCGCCACGGCAACCTGTTCACGAGCGAGGGCGTGCTCCCGATCCGCGCCGCGCGCTTCCGCGACGACGCGCGCCCGCTCGACCCCGCGTGCGACTGCCCGGCCTGCACGGGCCACGGACGGGCATACCTGCGCCACCTGATCCACACGGGCGAGGCGCTCGGCGCGCGCCTGTGCACGCTGCACAACCTGCGCTTCTACCTGCGGCTGCTCGAGCGCAGCCGCGACGCGATCCGCGCCGGGCGCTTCGAGGCGTTCCGCGCCGAGCAGCTCGCCGCCGTGCAGCGCCGCGTGTAGTCGGCGCGCGCGTCGTCAGGCGCGCGCAGCGTCGAGCGCGTGGAGCGCGACGCCGACGCCGGCGCGCGCGGGCAGCTCGTCGCCGAGCGCGGCCGGCGCGATCGCGAGATGGTCCGCGAACTCGGGCCACAGGCGCGCGCGCAGCTTCGCGCGCAGCGGCGCGAAGCAGAGGTCCTCGCCCGCCGCGACGCAGATCGTGCCGAGCACGACGAGGGCCGGGTCGAGCGTGAACGCGAGCGCGGCGATCCCGCGCGCGAGGTATTCGTTGAAGCGGTCGAGCTCGGAGAGCGCGAACGCGCAGCCCGCACGCGCGGCCTCGACGACGTGCTCGGGGCGCGCGAGGGCGGCCCCGCCCGCGAGTCGTGCGACGAGGCTGTCCGCGGGCGTCGCGCGCTGCAGGCGCTGCGTCCACGCGCGTCCACCGACGTAGGCCTCGAGGCAGCCGCGCAGCCCGCAGCCGCAGGTCTCGCCCGGCCACTCGACGGCGACGTGGCCGACCTCGCCCGCACCCGCGCGCGCGCCGCGGTGGAGGCGTCCGTCGAGCACGAGGCCGCCGCCGACGCCGGTCGACATCGTGAGGTAGACGAGGTCGCGGTGGCCGCGGCCCGCGCCGAAGCGCCACTCCGCGAGCGCCGCGGCGTTGGCGTCGTTCTCGATCGCGACCGGGCAGCCGAGCGCAGCCTCGAGCGCGGCGCGCACGGGCGCGCGCTGCCAGCCGGGGAGGTTCGGCGGACGCAGCAGCACGCCCGCCTCGGGATCCATCGGGCCCGGCACGGAGACGCCGACGGCGGCGAGCGCGGACGGCGTCGCGCCGAGCTCCGCGAGCATCGCCCGCAGGTCGTCCGCCATGCGCGCGAGGTCGCGGGCGGCCGAGCCCGAGGGCTCCGTCGGGCGGCGGCGCTGCAGGAGCAGCCGACCCGCGCCGTCCGCGATCGCGAACGCGACCTTCGTGCCGCCGATGTCCACGCCCGCGACGAGCGAGCGTCGCTCGCCCGTGGGCGCGCCCTCCTCCGCCACGTCGCCCCGCCCCCCGTGCTCCGTGCCCGTCTCGCTGCGCGCTCCGCGCCCGCCGTCGCGCGGTGCGCGACGTCGCAGACACCCGGTCGCGCGGCGCCGACCGTATCACGCCCCCTCCCCCGGCAGCGCTCCGCGACCCCGCGCCCGGCTTCGCGCTCAGGCCCGCGCGCGACCCGGCCGAAGAAGGGCGCGGCCGCGGCTCGATCGGGAAAAGCCGCGGGAGAACGCTCGATTCGTGCGAGGGCTGCGGCAGCGCTGCCAGCGCACGCGCCGGTCGAGAGCCGGCACCGGAGGCTCCATGCATCGCTCGGCTCGCGCCCGCACGCGCCTGCTGCTCGCCCTCGCGCTCGCCTCGGTCGCCGTCCTCGCGGGCTGCGCGTTCGGCGAGATCCGCTGGAAGGACCCGCTGCAGCGCGAGCTCACGCTCGAGGAGGCGCAGGAGCGGTACACGCTGTTCGTGCGCTGGAGCGAGTTCGAGAAGGCGTCGGCCTTCGTCGACCCGGAACGCCGCGAGGATTTCCTCGCGCAGCTCCCGAGCTTCCGCGAGCTGCGCTTCACCGACTACGAGTCCGAGCGCCTCCGCTTCGGCGAGGAGGGCGGGACGACGGTCTCCGTGACGTACTTCGCGTACACGCCGACCTCGCCGCTCGAGGTCACGATCCACGAGACGCAGGAGTGGTACCGGGAGCCCGGCGTCGGCAACCACTGGCGCGTGCGTCCGTCCTTCCGCGGGCTCGACGCCTTCGTCGCGAAGCCGGCCCCCGCCGCGCCCGCGACGGACGCGGACTAGCGGAGCGCGAGGCGCAGCGTGGGCCGCGACCGCACGATCCTGATCGTCGACGAGATGCAGTGGTTCCGCGACCTCGGCGCGCTGTTCCTGGCGCGTTCGGGTCGCGTGCTCGCCGCGGGCAGCGCGGCCGAGGCGCTCGAGACCGCGCGCCGCGAGCGTCCCGACGTCGTCATCACCGACCTCGACATGCCCGTCTGCGACGGCGCCGAGCTGTGCGCGCGCATCCGGCGCGACGCGCTGCTCGCCTACACGCCGGTCGTGGTGCTGATCGGGACGGACGACCCGGAGGACCACGCGCGCGCGATCCGCGCGGGCGCGACGGACGTGCTGACGAAGCCGCTGTCGCGGACCTCGCTGCTCGAATCGGTCGGGCGGCTGACGCGCCACGCGCGCCCGGTCGGCCGGCCGCGCGTCGACACGGCCGAGCCCGTGCAGCTGCGCGTCGCCGGAGAGGCGAGCGAGGGAACGCTGCGCAACCTGTCGCGCGGGGGCGCCTTCGTCGAGCTCCCGGAGCCGCTGCCGAGCGGCCCGGAGGTCGAGCTCGCGTTCCGCATTCCGGGGTCGACGCGCTCGATCGCCCCGAGCGCCGAGGTGGTGTGGACGCGACCGGCGGCACACGGCGCGCGGCGGTTCGGACAGGGGCTGCGCTTCCTGCGGCTCGACGCCCGCGCGCTGCGCGCGCTCGAGGACTACGTGTTCGAGCACACCGAGAAGTCGCCGACCCTGCCGGCCACGGCCTGAGCCGGGAAGCGAGGAGACCGTCATGACGCCCCGCCGCGCCCGCTCGCTCGCGCTCGTCGCCGCCGTCGCACTCGTCGCGGTCGTCGGCCTCGCGGCCGGCGTCGGACGCGCGGGTGCGCCGGCCGCGCCCGCGACGAGCACGCCGGCCGCCGACGAGACGCAGGCCGAGAGCCTGCGCGCGCGCGCCGAGCGCGCGCTCGCGACGAACGAGCGCGAGGCCTCGATCCGCGCCGACTGGCAGCGCACCTACCGCGACCTGCTCGCCGAGCTGCGGGACGCGCTGCAGCGCCATCGCCAGGCGTTCGAGGAGCGGACGCGCACGCGACACAACCTGCGCTTCCAGGGCGCGCAGCGCGCCGACATCGAAGAGCGCCTGCGCGACTCCGAGCACGCGATCGGATCGCTCCAGGAGGAGATCGCCGAGTTCTACGAGCGCGCGCGCGAGGCCGAGATCTCCGGCAACTGGCTCGACGAGGTCGAGCGCGACTTCGAAGGCCTCCGCGGCAGCCTGCCGTCCCGCTAGGCCCCCGCGCGTCGTCCGCGCGCGCTTCCCCGGACGCGAGGAGCCCCGCTCGGCGCGGCCGAGCGGGGCCCTGCGTTCCCGGTCGGGGCGGCGGCCTTCCGGCTCGCCGCCCTCTCCTTCCCAGTATCGTGGACGCGCGCTAGTTCGTGGTCTCGTCGATCGCGCGGTCGTCGAGCAGGTCGTCGACGTCGACCTCGACGACGCTGCGGCTGTTGTTGTGGCCCTTGAACACCGCGATCACCTCGCCGCCCTGGCGGACGAGCGTGACGCCGCGGGTCGCGTCCTCGCCGTCGAGCTTGGTGCGCACGCTCTCGAGGACGACCGGGGCGTCGCCGGTCAGCGGGAGGTTGAGGCCGCTCCCGTTGCGGTGCGTCCGCACCAGCAGGCTCGGCGCGTTCGCGGCGCCGCCGCGCGCGTGCACGCGCTTCGGTCCGCGCGCCGTGCGGTCGAGCTCGGCGTTCACCTCGCGCAGGCGCTCCAGGTTGCTCGCGAGGCGATCCGTGTGGTCGCCCTTCACCCGCAGGTTGCTCGGCGTCCAGCGCTCGTAGCTCGTGAGGCGCCCGAGCTGCCGCGTCGTCACCTGGTCGCGGTAGCGGTTCGGCACGCGCTTGAGCGTGTCCGCGAAGGCGTAGGTCCCGTCTTCGGTGACCCACGAGTAGACCGTGCCGGCGAAGGCCGGCGCGGCGAGCGCCGCGAGGAGCGGCGCGCCGAGCAGCGCGCGAACGAGTCGATTCCGATTGCCCATCGAGTCCAGCCTCCGCATGTTCCGCAGCAGGTGCAGGCGAGTCGCGAGAGCCCGGGTCCGTCGCGCCAGCGGCGGCGCCGGGCGGGAGGCCACGCGCCACGGCGAGTGCGCCGCGTGTCCAACCCGCTTCCTACGGTGCAGGATTCTTCAGCTTTTTCAATGGCTTGGGGGCAGGCGGGCCGCACGGCTCCGGCAACTGCGCGCGTTGACAGGCGGCTTCGTTGGGCTAAAAAACGCCTCCTGTTGTTGCGGGGTAGAGCAGTCTGGTAGCTCGTCGGGCTCATAACCCGGAGGTCGTCGGTTCGAATCCGGCCCCCGCTACCACCTTCCTTCGAACGCCCAGGCGCCTTCCGGCCCTGGGCGTTCGTCGTTCGGGGCCGCGCGACGGGCGGCGCCCGCGCGCGGCGCTCCTCGCCTAACGAAGCTCGCACTCGAACGCGACGGCGTGTTCGCGCCCGCGCGCGTCCTCCGCGACGAGCTCCGCGCGCGCTCCCCACGTCTTGAACGAATCGAAGATCTCGTACTGCACGCCCGCTTCGCCGTCGTCGCGGGGGCGCGCGGCCGGGATGCGCACGAGGTCGAGATCGCCGTTCGACGGCTCGCGCACGGCGAGCGAGCGGAGCGCGACGCCGTCGTCGACGCGCACGAGCGCGCGAAACAGGTACTTGTCCGCCGCGAGCCAGCGGCGCCACTTCGGCCAGCAGGACTCGACGGCCAGCTCGACGCCGTCGCGCGCGAGCGCGGGCGCCTCGTCGCGCAGCGCGCCGGCGGCCTCGCGCAGCGCGTCGAGACGAAGCGCGAGCTCGGGGATGCGCTCGTCGAGCAGCTCGCGCCGCAGGGCCTCGAGCGCGTCGCCGCGCGCGCGCGCCTCGCGCACGCGCACGCGCGTCTGCGCCGCGCGCGCCTCGAGGTCGCCCGCCGCGCGGCGGGCGCGGCGCGCGTGTCCGCGCCGTCCGCGCCCTCGCTGGCCGCCGGCATCGGAGCCGCGAGGCTCGCCGTCGCCGCGAGCGCGACGAGCGCGGCCGCGCGTCTCCGCACGCGCGCGAGAACGCACCGCGCCCGGTTCGTCGCCGCCATGGGCCCGTCCTCCGCAGCCGGACCGCGCGGCGAGCGCGCGTCCGGCCGCGCCACGGTAGGCTCGCCGCGATGCGAAGGACACTGCTCGCCGCCCGGGCCCTCGCGCTCGCCCTCGCGCTCGCCGCCGCTTCGCCGGCGGGCGCGATCGACGTCGTGCTCACGCCCATCGCGAACGGCTTCGCCGCCCCGAGCGCGGTGCGATCGGCGCCCGGCGACCTCACGCGGCTCTTCGTGACCGAGCTCGGCGGGCGCATCCGCATCTGGGACGGCGCGCAGATCCTCGCGACGCCCTTCCTCGACATCGACGCGCGCGTCCTCACGCAGGGCGAGCAGGGCCTGTTCGGCATGGCCTTCCACCCCGACTTCCCGAACACGCCCTACGTGTACGTGAGCTACACGCTCGACGATCCCGCCAATGCGAACGATGGCGACAGCATCGTCTCGCGCTTCGCGCTGCTGCCGGGCGACCCGAACCAGCTCGACGCGACGAGCGAGCTCGTGCTCCTCCAGTACGCGCAGCCCTTCGCGAACCACAACGGCGGCGACCTGCACTTCGGGCCCGACGGCTACCTCTACATCGGGAGCGGCGACGGCGGCTCGGGCAACGATCCCAACAACAACGGGCAGACGCTCACGACGCTGCTCGGCAAGATGCTGCGCATCGACGTCGACGCGACCGACCCGGGCAAGAGCTACGCCGTCCCCGCGACGAACCCGTTCGCGAACGCGCCGCCCGCGCTGCCCGAGATCTGGGCCTACGGGCTGCGCAACCCCTGGCGCTTCAGCTTCGATCGCGCGACGGGCGACATGTACATCGGCGACGTCGGACAGGGCGCGCGCGAGGAGGTGTCGTTCGAGCCCGCCGCGAGCGCGGGCGGGCTCGACTTCGGCTGGAAGGTGATGGAGGGCGACATCTGCCGGCCGCCGACGACCGGCTGCAACACCACCGGTCTCGAGCTCCCGATCCTCGTGTACGCCCACGCGAACCCGTGCGAGTCGATCACGGGCGGCTTCCGCCACCGCGGCACGCAGTCGACGGCGCTCAACGGCCTCTACTTCTTCTCCGAGGGCTGCTCGCCGGGTCGCGTGTGGGCGGCGAGCGAGTCGTCGCCGGGCTCGGGCAGCTGGACGTTCGAGGAGGTCGCGGCGGTCGGGGGCATCGTCACGAGCTTCGGGGAGGACGCCGACGGCGAGCTCTACCTCGTCGACCTCTCGCACGGCGAGCTGGTGCACGTCCCGGAGCCGGGCGCCGCTGCGGCGGCCGTCTCCGCGCTCGCGGCGCTCGGCGCGCTGCGCGGCGCACACCGCGGTCGCTCGGGCCCGCGCCGGACCGGCGCGGGCGGAGCGGTCGACAGCGCGGGGCGGATCCTCGAACCTACGCGCCGCCTCCCCGCCCCGCGCGACGACGTCGCCTGAAGCGCGAAGGACCCCCACCGCCTCGATGTCGCAAGCCAGGACGAAGACGCCGCGACGCTATGTCGTGATGGGGGCGGGCGAGGTGGGCCGCCACCTCGCGCTCACGCTCTCGCGCGCGGGCCACACGGTCACGATCATCGATCACAGCGAGGAGAAGCGGCCGATCGTCGAGGAGCAGCTCGACGTCGGGTTCGTCCACGGCAACGGCAGCCACGTGCGCACGCTCGAGGCCGCCGAGGTCGCGCGCTGCGACCTGTTCGTGGCCGCGAGCTCGTCGGACGAGGCGAACCTCGCCGCCGCGCTGCTCGCGAAGCGCGCCGGTGCGCCGCGCACCGTCGTGCGCCTCTCGACGTCCGACGACATCACGTTCCACGGCTCGACCTACGAGCAGGCGTTCCAGGCCGACCTGCTGCTCTCGACGCAGCTCCTGGCCACGACGCGCATCCTCAACCACGTGCTCGGCTACAACACGCTCGAGGTCGAGTACCTCGCGCGCGGCGCGTTGCAGCTGCGCAAGACGCACATCGAGCCGGGCTCGATCCTGCTCGACGGCACGCTCGCGCAGGCGCGCCTCCCGAAGCACAGCCTGGTGCTCGCCTTCCTGTCGAGCCAGGGCGAGCAGCGCCTCGTCGTGCCGACGGGCGAGGATCGCGCGCGGCCCGGCGACGACGCGCTGATCTTCGCGCGCAGCTCGGTGATCGACGAGGTCGAGCGCAAGATCAGCGCGCACTCGAAGCAGCTCGGCCTGATCGTGGTCGCCGGTGGCGGCAAGACCGCGCGCTCCGTGGTCCGCGCGCTCGGGCGCCGGACGCGGCGCGTGAAGTGGATCGAGCTCGATCGCGCGCGCGCCGAGGCGCTCGCCGCCGAGTTCCCGAGCTTCGAGATCATCCACGGCGACGCCACCGACCCGTCGACGCTCGCCGCCGAGGGCGTCGCGGAGGCGCACGCCTTCATCGCGCTCACCGGGCACGACGAGAGCAACCTGATGGCGTGCCTGCTCGCGCAGGAGCTCGGCGTCCGGCACATCACGGCGCTCGTCGAGCGCAGCGAGACGTCGACGCTGTGGCACAAGGTCGGCCTGCTCGACATCGTGTCGCCGCGCGTCGTCGCCGCCGAGCGCATCCGCGAGTACATCGACAACGACTACCAGGCGAGCATCAGCACGCTCGACAGCGGCGAGGCCCGCTTCGTGCGGCGCCGCATCCAGCCCGCGAGCCCGGCCGCGGGCGCGCGGCTCGCGGACATCGTCGTGCCGCGCGGCCTCATCGTCGCGGCGATCCTGCGCGGCGACGACGCGCTCGTGCCCGGCGGCGACGATCGGATCGAGGTCGGAGACGAGGTGATCCTGTTCGTCCACCGCTCCGAGCTCGCGCTCGTCCAGCTCGCGTTCCCCGGCTCCGAGGGCCTGTAGGCCGATGAACGTCCGGCGCGTCGCGCGCATCCTCGGACTGCTCGCCGCGATCCTCGCCGCCGCGCAGCTGCTCCCGATCGCGTGGAGCTGGCTCGCGGGGGAGACGCACGCGGTGCGCGCCTTCCTCGAGAGCTCGGCCGCGACCGCGCTGCTCGGCGGCGCGCTCTACGCGCTCGGCACGAGCGAGGGCGAGCTCTACCGGCGGGAAGGCGTCGGCATCGTCGTCGGCGCGTGGGCCCTGGCGTCGATCACGGGCGCCCTGCCCTACGTCGCGAGCGGCGCGATCCCGGGCCTCGCCGACGCGCTCTTCGAATCCGCGTCCGGCTTCACGACGACGGGCGCGTCGGTCCTCACGGACATCGAGGGCGCGGGACGCGGCATCCTGTTCTGGCGCGGCTTCACGCAGTGGCTCGGCGGCATCGGCATCATCGTGCTGTTCGTCGCGCTGCTCTCCGAGCTCGGGCCCGGCGCGCGCTTCCTGTTCAAGCTCGAGGTGCCGGGCCCCAAGGCCGAGATCCTCCACGCGCGCGTGCAGCACACCGCGGCGGCGCTCTTCCGCGTCTACCTCGTGATGTCCGCGCTCGAGGTGGTCGCGCTCCTCGCGTGCGGGCTCGACCTCTACGACTCCCTCACGCACACGTTCGCCACCGTCTCGACGGGAGGCTTCTCGCCGTACGCCGCGTCGATGGGGCGCTTCGGCGCGCCGGCGCAGGCCGTCGTCGTGCTCTTCATGGCCGCGGCCGGCGCGAACTTCTCGATCTACTGGGCGATCGCGCACACGCGCAGCGCGGCGGCCCTGCGCGACGCGGAGCTGTGGTTCTACGGTGCGCTGCTCGCCGGAGCGACCGCCCTCGTCGCGCTCGACGGCGCGCTGCGCGAGGCGCCGATCCCGGTGCTCGACGCGGCATTCGCGGTCGCCTCGATCCTCACCACCACGGGGTTCGCGACCGCCGACTTCGACCGCTGGCCGGACTTCTCGCGCGCGCTGCTCGTCGCGCTCATGTTCGTCGGCGGCTGCGCGGGCTCGACCGCGGGCGGCGCGAAGCTGATCCGCGTGCTCGTCGGGTGGCGCGCCACCATGCGCGAGGTGCGCCTCATCTACAGCCCGCGCGCCGTGATGGCCGTCGTGGTCGGCGGAAAGCCCGTACCCAACGAGAGCGTCGGCGGCGTCGCGAGCTTCCTGATCCTGTGGATGTTCGCCTGGGGAGCCGGGGCGCTGCTGCTGTCCGTCGGCGACGCGGACCTCGTGACGGCGGCGACGGCGTCGATCGCGACGCTCGGCAACGTCGGCCCCGGCCTCGCGGCGGTCGGCCCGTCGGGCCACTTCGCCGCGTTCGCCGACTGGCAGAAGCTGCTCATGGTCTTCCTGATGTGGCTCGGGCGACTCGAGTTCTTCGCCCTGCTCGCGCTCTTCCAGCCGGCCTTCTGGCGTCGCTAGGCGACGCCGACCACCGCTCGCGGGACCGGCAGCGGAAGCGACCTTCCGCGCGCGCGGAACGCCGGCTCCCCTCGCACCGCGCACCGCGCTGGCAGGCCGCGCGCATCGACGCGCGGAGGTGCGCGCCGGCGCGCGCGCGGCGCCGCGCGCGGCGCCGCCGGCACACGGCTTGCTCTTCGCACCGACGACCGCCGTGCGCGAACGGCTCGCGCACGCGACCGGAGCGAGCCGCGACGATGTCCGCCCCCGCCGTCCGCAGCACTCCCGCGCACCGGCGACTCGTCTCGCCGGCCGCACCGCGTGCGCACGCGCCGACGCGCGACGCGCACCCGACCGCGCGCGCGCTGCGCGTCGCGACGCTTCCGTTCGCGGTCGCTCTCGCCGCCGCCGGCGCGCTCGCGCTCGGGGCCGTCGAGCTCGAAGGCGGCTACCCGACGAGCGGGCGCGCGCAGCTGCAGCGCCTGGCCGATGCCGCCGCGCTGCGCGCCGGTGCCGCGCTGCGAGCGGGCGCGCGCCCGGACGCGCTCGCCGCGCTCGCGCGCGCGGGTGCCGAGGAGGCGCGGCGCGAGGCCGGTGTCACCGCTCCGCGCGCGCTCGCCGCCGACTTCGAGGTCGGCCGCTACGACGCGGCCCGTCGCGCCTTCGCGCCCGGCGGCCTCGCCCCCGGAGCGCCCGCCTACCGCGTCACCCTCCATCGCGGCGCCGTCGCCGCGCGGCAGAGCGGACTCGTCGCGCGCGGTGCGTGGGCCGGCGACGCGCGCGCGACCGCGATCGCGACCGTCGCACCGCGGGACGTCGCCCTCGTCGTCGATCGCCGCGGCACGAGCACCGCGCGAGCCGACGTCGCACGCACCGCAGCGCTCGTGCTCGACGCACTCGCGGAGAGCGACCCGGCGCACGTCGACCGGCTCGCCATCCTCGCGTTGGACCCGACGCCGCGCATCGCGCTCCCGCTCGGGCCGCGCGGGCCGCGCGCGTCGCGCGAGGCCGAGGCGGCGCTCGACGCGCTCCGGGCGGGCGACGCGACGAGCGCGGAGCCGGACGACGAGGGCGGTGAGGCGATCGCCGCCCCGGGCTCGGACGGCGCGGCTCCGACCGCCCTCGCGGCGGCCGCGCGGCTCCTCGCAGCGGGCGACGACGCGCGCGGTCGCGAGCGCCGGATCGTCCTCGTGACCGCCGACGCGCGCTGCGCCGCGCCGCGGGATGCGCGCCGGAGCACCGGCGCGCGCGACGGCGCGGCGCACGTCTTCGTGGTTCGCGCGGGCGGGGACGGGGCCCCGGCCTGCGAGGCGGCCGTCGACGCGCTCGTCCGCGGCTACGGCGTCGCGATGGCCGTCGACGCCGCCCGGGAGGCCGCGGCGCGCGAGGCGCTCGCCGCGGTCGTGCGCGCGGGCCCCGTGCAGCTCGTTCCCTAGCCGCTCGCCCCTCCGCTCCCTCCTCCCCGGCGCGCGAGCGCGGCGCGCCTCCTTCGCGCGCGACGCGCTGCGATCCGCTCCGGCTTCAACGCGTCCGCCGCGCCGCGCGCGCGCGCGCCGCGCGGCCGCCCGAACCTCGAGTCGAGACGCGCGCTCGCCGATGCACGCGGCCGTGCGCACGGCGGATCGCCGTGCGGAGGAGCTCCGCCCGATGCGCCGTGCCACGCCCCTCGCGCCGCCCCGAAACCGACGCCGCAGCGCCGCGCGCGGGCTCGGCGCCGCCCTCGCCGCCGCGCTCGTCCTCGCCGGCGGTGCGTCGGTGCTCGTCCCTGGCCCCGCCGGCGCAACGACGATCGGCTACTGGCGGATGGAGGTCGACGACGACCCGAGCGCAGCGGGACTCTCGACGCCGAACGAGGTCGCCTTCGGGACCGCGCTCGTGTCCGCCGAGGCGACGCTCGACGGCGCGAACCTCCCGACCGGCGTCGTGCCGCTCACCTTCTCGACGAATGCCTCGAGCCTCGGCGCGACCGCGCAGGGCGGCACGAACGGCATCAACGCCGCGGCCGCGTGGTACCCCGAGCTCGCCGTCACGAGCATCACGGTCGAGTTCTGGGCGCGGACCGTCGAGTCGGTCGCCACTCCGTTCCGCATGTCGAGCGGCGGACTCGACGGCATCGTCGTCACGGATCCGAACTCGCTCGACGTCACCTGGCACGTCGACGTCGGCGGCACGCCGACGCGCTTCTCGTTCTCGGGCGTCGACGACATGGACGCCGCCTGGAGCCACTACGCGTTCGTCTACGACGAGGTGTTCGGCGTCGCGACCTTCTACGTCGACGGCCTCGTCGTCGCGACGTTCGACGGCCCCGACGGCGCGCCGCTCGTGCTGCTGCCCGGCACCGCGGTCGAGGTCGGCGTGCTGATGGACTACGCGAGCGCCGGCCAGGGGACGATCGACGAGCTGCGGATCTCGAACGCCGCGCTCGGGCCGAGCGGATTCCTGGTGCCCGAGCCGTCGACCGGCGCGCTCGTCGCGCTCGGAACCGCGGTGCTCGCGATGCGGCGCGGGTCGCGACCGCGCCGGGCCGGGGCGCCGCCGCGCCGCTGACGTTATGCTCGGCGGCCGTGTCCGACGCCGCCCCGTTCGTCCACGCGCACGCGCTCTGCGAGACGCCCCACGTCGGCGCCGGAACGCGCGTCTGGGCGTTCGCCTACGTGCTCGACGGCGCGCGCATCGGGCGCGACTGCAACATCTGCAGCCACGTGTTCATCGAGGGGGCGGTCGTCGTCGGCGACCGCGTGACGGTGAAGAGCGGCGTCCAGCTCTGGGACGGCGTCGAGCTCGAGGACGACGTGTTCGTCGGGCCGAACGCGACGTTCACGAACGACCTGTTCCCGCGGAGCCGCCGCCGTCCGGAGCGCTGGCCGCGCACGCTCGTGCGGCGCGGCGCGTCGATCGGCGCCAACGCGACGATCCTCGCGGGCCTCGAGATCGGCGAGCGCGCGATGGTGGGCGCCGGCGCCGTGGTGACGCGCTCGGTCGCCCCCGGCGCCATCGTCGCGGGCAACCCCGCGCGCCCGATCGGCGAAGTGGGCGACCGCTAGCCCGGCCACCGCGAGAGCGGACTGCCGCGCCTCAGACGCCGACGACGAAGCTCACGCTCGTCGTGCCGCTCCCGCCGATGTTCAGCGTCTGGACGGTCTTCGCGCCCTCGACCTGGTAGTCGCCGGCCTGCTCCGTCACCTGGAGATACGCGTCGAGCAGCTGCCGCACGCCGGTCGCGCCGACCGGATGGCCCGCGCCGATCAGCCCGCCGCTCGGGTTGATCGGGTGCTTGCCGTCGATCTCGAGCCAGCCGGCCTCGATCGCCTTCCAGCTCTCGCCGGGCTTCGTGATGCCGAAGTGGTCGATCGCCATGTACTCCGAGGTCGTGAAGCAGTCGTGCGTCTCGATCACGTCGATCTGCTTCGCGCTCGCCACGCCCGCGCGCTTCATCGCCGACGTGATCGTCGAGCGCACGTGCGGGAGCACGTACTTCTGGCCCTCGCTCTCCGCGACCTTGTCCGAGAAGCGCAGGCGCGCCGTGTTGTGGCCCCAGCCCTTGATGCGCGGGACGTCCTTGAGCTTGAGCCCCCGCCCCTTCGCCCACTCCTTCGCGTAGTCGGCCGATGCGAGGAAGACGCAGACCGCGCCGTCCGTGACCTGCGAGCAGTCGGCGATGCGGATGCGGCCGCCGACCGCCGGGTTGTCGTCCGTGCGGCACAGCGCGTGCTGCTTGTTCATGTACCAGGTGCGCGTCTGCGCGTTCGGGTTCAGCTTCGCGTTCGCGTAGTTGATCTTGCTGATCTCCGCGAGGTACTCGTCCTTCAGGCCGTAGCGCTTGTCGTACTCGTCGCCGAGGCGCCCGAAGAGCTTCGGGAACGGGAACTCGACGCCCTCGGCCTCCTCCTCGTACCACGCGGCCGTGCCGAGGTACGCGCCGCCCTCGGCGGCGGAGACCGTCTTCATCTGCTCGATGCCGACGACGGCCTGCAGGTCGTAGCGGCCGGCCTCGATCTCCGCCGACGCCGCGAGCAGCGCGATGCTGCCCGACGCGCACGCCGCCTCGTGGCGCCCGGTCGGCAGGCCGCTGAAGGCCGGGTCGACCTCGGTGAAGAACGCGCCGAGGTGCCCCTGCATGCAGTAGAGCTCGGCGGCGAAGTTGCCGACGTGCGCGCTCTCGACCTCCTCGGGCGCGATGTCGCAGCGCTCGAGCGCGCCGCGCACGCCTTCCCGCATCAAGGCCGAGAAGTGCTTGCCTTCCTTCGTCCAGTTGCGCGCGAAGTCCGTCTGGTACCCGCCGAGAACGTAGACGTCCGATCCCTTGGCCATCGCTCGAACCCTCTCTCCGGTGGCGTGTCGCTAGGCGGCGACGAAGTACTTGCCGATGTTGACGTGGGGCGCGTGGAACAGCTGCTTCGGCCGCTTCGGCTTCGCGAGCTTCTCGAGCGCGGCCGGGACGTCGAGGCCCGCCTCCGCGATCATCGCGACCACCGTGCGCGGCGTGAGCACGTCGACGAGCACGGACGGCGGCGCCCAGTTGAAGCCGGCGCCCATGATCCGATCGATGCCGTCGATCGAGTCGGTGACCTCGCCGACGCGCTGGAAGGCGTAGGCGACGTAGCCGGCGACCACCTTGCGCGCGCGCGCGGCGTGCGGGCAGCGCGCGGTCGCGAAGGCCTGCATCGCCTCGGCGTAGCGGCCCTGGTGGTGGAGCGACGTGACGGATTCGAGGTAGGCGAGCTCCGGGAGCGCGATCTCGGCGACCGGCTTGTAGCTCCCGCTCGCGACGTCGAGCGCGAGCCGCACCTTGCCGTCGCGCTTGAAGAAGCCGCCCTTCGTCTTGTCGCCGAGCACGCCCTTCGCGATCAGCGCGTCCATGTAGCCGGGAAGCCGGTTGGTGGCGCGCGCCTCGTCCTCACAGTTCGCGTAGACGTTGTCGACGATCGCCTTGTGGATGTCCCAGCCGACGAGGTCGACCGTCGCGAGCGGCGTGAGCGCGCGCCCCGTGTAGGGGCCGACGACGGTGTCGACGTAGTGCGGCCCGTGCTCCTCGGCGAGCTGCGCGCACTCGTTCAGCACCTTGAAGCCGACGCGATTGCCGGCGAACGCGGGCGTGTCGTGCGTGCGCACGATCTCGCGCCCGAGCCGCAGCCGCGAGAACGCCTCGACGAAGTCGACGACGTCGGAATCGGTGTCGCGCCCGGCGACGAGCTCGGTTCCGACGATCACGTTCGGCGGATTGAAGAAGTGGAGGCCGAGGAAGTGGCGGCGGAACGACTCGCCGCGCCCTTCGCACAGGCCGTCGATCGAGAGCCCCGACGTGACCGTCGCGACGATCGCGTCGTCGCGCCGGAACTTCTCGACCTGGTCGAACATGTCGCGCTTGAGCGCGACGTCCTCGGTGAGGGCCTCGAAGACGAGGTCGGCCGTGGCGAGCGCGGAGGCGAGATCGGCCTCGTAGCTCCCGCACGTCGCCGCGTCGGCGACGGTGGGCGAGCGCACCTGCTTGATCGCGGCGGCGAGGCCCTGCTCGGCCTTCTCCTTCGTGCGCGCGAGGAACGTCACCTTGGGAACGGCTTGCGTGAACAGCGCCGCGCTGCCGTATCCCATCGTTCCGTTCGCGCCGAGGACGACGACGTGCTCGAGGTTGCGACTGCGAGCGAGTCGGCGGACCTCGCTCGCACTGAGGGCATCGGTTCCAGCCATGGTGGGGGTGATCTCGACTCTGCTTCGGGGGCCGCGCGGCGACCGGACTCCACCGCGTGCGGATGGACGGTGGGAGCGAGCGCTCCGGCGCCATTCCGCCGCGAAGTCCCGAGATTGCGCTGCCGGGGATGGATCGTCAATCACTTCGCGGGCGCGCGTCGCTGCGGCGACGCGCGACGCGACGATCGCTGCGCACGGCCTGCCGGCAGCGCGCGCGCGACTGCCAGTCAGCCCTGTGCGGGCTCCTCGTCGCGCAGCCGGATCGGCCCGAAGCAGTCGGGGTAGCGCGGCTGCTTGTCGGCATAGAAGGCGCGAACGACGTCCATGTCCGCGCGCACGTCGCCCGACGGCACGAAGAACGCGCCGAAGCCGCCCGTGTGCGTCGCGTAGTCGAGGAATCCCATGTGGACGGGCACGCCCGCGGCCTGCGCGATGCGATAGAAGCCCGACTTCCAGTACTCCGCGCGCGAGCGCGTCGCCTCGGCCGGCACGACGACGACGAGCTCGTCGCGCTCGCGGAAGAGCGCGGCCACCTGCGCGACGAGGTCGTTGCGGCGATCGCGGCGGACCGGGATGCCGCCGAGCGCGCGCATCACGGGGCCCATCGGCCCGCGGAAGAGCTGGTGCTTGCCCATCCACGACACCGGCACACCGACCGACCACGCGAGCGACAGCAGGTGGAGGAGATCCCAGTTCGAGGTGTGCGGCGCGGCGATCAGCACGAAGTGCCGCGACGACGGGACGGGCGGCGCGACGCGCCACCGCGTGACGAGCAGGACGAGGCGCGCCAGCAGGCGCTTGATCTTCACGGGCGTCGCCTCTCCGCGGGGCCGCGCGGACGCGGGCGGCGGAGACTAGCAGCGCGGGCCCGACGTGCGGCCCCCTGCCGCACACGCCTCGCACACGGCTCGCACACGACTCCCGTGCGGCCGCGCCGCGACGCCGGCCGGACGCGCGACGAGACCGGTCGCTTCGCCGATGCGCTATACGCCGAGCCGGCCCCTGGAGGATCCCATGGCCGACCCCGCACCCGCTTCCGCTCCCGGCGACCGCGCGCACGCGACGAGCGCGATCACCGACGCGATGCTCGCCCACTACTGGGAGCACGGCTTCGTCGTCGCGCGCGGCCTCGTCCCCGAGCGCGACCTCGCCGCCTACCGCGAGCGCCTCGCCGACATCGTCGAAGGGCGCGTCGCGCCCCCGCGCA